>CAZZDZ010000367.1:3162-6644 GCA_964652675.1 uncultured Pirellulaceae bacterium | reverse complement strand
TCACGGCTTTTGCGATCGTGTTTGCCGATCGACGTTACGCCATGTTTTCAGTGGCGGCTTTCTTGGTCGCTTGTGCAACAGCGGTTCCGGCGCTCAATCAGATGCAATACATCGATGTAGCTATGCACTGGGTGCCAGCGGGGATGGCAGCGATTGCGTTATTGATGACGGCGACGGGATTGCCCGATCGATTGATCAATCTAATTCCTGTCACGGGCGGGGCAAAGCTGATGCGGCGTGCTGATGGCAGCGACCGCGGGCTCGTACAAATATTTGGTTGTGCTCTGGCGATCGCACTTGGTGTGCATTGGGTCATCAGTACCGCGGTTGGACCTTATCAGCCATTGCCAACGGGGTCACTGATTCAATTCGGTTTGCTGATGGCGGCTTTGGTGAGATACACGATGCGAAATCCGGTGTATTTGTCGGCGAGCGGCATTTGGGTGTTGGTCGGATACGCGACGGTCCGTTGGGCGATCGGAGCGAACTTTGCGTTCCCCGAATTGGTCTCAGGGGCAACGTTCGTGCTGATCGGGATTTCAGTGGTGAGCTATCAGTTCATCACACTTTTTCGCTCGCGAAACGGTTTCGCCAGCATCGATCAGCTTCGGCAATCGCTGGGCTTTGATATTCAAAAACTATCTTTGGTGGACAACGGTGCCGCCGACCAAACTTGGGCTCGCAAGTTGATGGCGTTCACTGTTCCGTTGTTCGATTTAAGCATGTCCGCGCTGGCCTCGCTGATCGTTGTCCTTCACGCGTCGTCGATCATTGTTCAGGTCGCCGCAGTCGTGGTCCCTCATCTAACACCGACTACATGGTTTGGATGGGCAACACCAGCAGCCGTGCTCTGGCTATTTGCGATGTCGCTGGCGACCAAGGACCGTGCATTGGGTTTATGTGCCGCCATGTTGCTTCCGCTTACGGTCACGGCGACACTGTATTCAACAGGGTTCTTGGTGCCAATGCTAAGCACTTTGGTCGCCATGGCCGCAATCTGGTGTTTCGTACAAGGCGCACTGACGCTAGCTACCCATCGGATGATTGCGAGGGGCAATACGACTCCCGCGATTGAAGCGATGAACAAAGTCGGACAAGCTTGGATGTTCGTTCTACTTGGATTGAGTTGCCTGTCGTTCGACTTGCCCATGCGGCTGGTTGCTTTGACTTGCTTTTTGGTTTTGGCATTGACCTCGCAACGTCAGTGGGACAACCGCAAACGATGTGGGCTTGCGATTTTGACAAACATCAATCTGTTTTGGGTTGCCGCAGCGGTCGGTGGCTGCAGCGGTTGGGTGATGACCGGAACGTTAAGCACTCAAGCGATCCCGTTGATCTTTCTTACCGGTTGTATTTCCGTACTGGTTTTTGAAAACCCACACCGCTGGTTCGCTGGTGAGCAAGCACAAGGGTGGGCATGGGTATTGCGAATGGGATTGATGCCGCTGGGTCTGTTGCTGATGTTTGGGCGCAGTTTGAATGGGTTCGAGATCATTGCCACGACGCTTGGGTTCGCTGGGGTAACCGTCGCCGAAGCGTTGCTTGCTGTTCGCAAACAAGACGAATCGCGTGTCTGGATGACTTGTATCCTGTGCGGCGTGACAACCTGGTTTTTGTTCACCCAAGGAGTCATCTCGTTGGGCACTGGTATCAGCCAGTTTGTGCTGCTAAGCGTCTCGATCGTTGGCCTGACGATTGCTCGTGGAGCGGAACGATTCGAAAGCTTGAAGATCTTCCAACGTCCGATGCTATTTATTGGTCAAGCGATGCCAGCCTTGGTCGCAATCTTGGCGGTTGCTCGTGAACTGGGTGGCTGGGGATCGTCGTCCACGCCGCTGAATTCACTTTCACTGATGATCGCCGCTGGGATCTATTTTCATCAAGCGTTTGTGATGGGGAAACAAAAGTTTGCCATCCCCGCGTTGGTGATCACCAACGTCGGCCTATTTCTGCTGTGGAAAACGTTCTCCTGGAGTGCTCCGGAGTTGTACATGGTGCCTGTCGGTCTCTCGATTCTGGGATTCACGCAAGTGATGAAAAAAGAATTGCCCAAAGCCGCTCACACACCGCTTCACTACATCGGCCTGTTGACGATTTTGTGCTCGCCGCTGCTGGAAGTTCTCGGGGGAAGCTGGATTCACATTTTGTCGCTGATGTTTTTGAGCGTGGCGGTGATCTTGATCGCGATTGGACTGCGAATTCGTTCGCTGGTCTACGCAGGTTCAGCGTTCTTGTTTGTTGACTTGGTCGCGATGGTGATTCGATCGACCATGCATAACTTGAATCTGCTGTGGATTTGCGGGGTTGTGCTGGGAATCGGCGTGATTGTGTTAGCTGCTTTCTGCGAAAACCACCGCGAGAAACTGTTGGCGCAAATCCGAATGGTGTCAGCCGAACTGGCGACGTGGAACTGACGAATCGATTTTTACTGATTTACGAAACTACTTTTACGAGGAATACAAACATGCAATGGCTCAATCAATTTTCACTGGTGATGCGTTCAAGCATGACGACGTTGCGAGAAAAGATCGAAGACCCTGAACGAATGTTGCACCAATTGGTGATCGACATGCAAGAAGAACTCGATCGCGTCCGCGCCAGCGTGGCAGAAGCGGTCGCCGATGAAATCCAGCTTCGCAAACGTACCGAGCGAGAACGACAGGACGCGAACGTATGGATGCAGCGAGCAAGTGATGCAATGAAACGCGGTGACGAATCAACCGCCAAGTCTGCTTTGGAACAAAAACTGAACGCCGAAAAACGCGCTGACCAGTACGGTGCGGACCATGATCGTCAGAAAACGGAAGTCGGGAAGCTACAGTCGAGCATCGCGGATTTGGAAGACAAAATCCGACAAGCAAAACAGAAAAAGACTCTGTTGACCGCTCGCATGACGCGTGCCGCTTCGACGCAGAAGATCAATAAGACGCTCGATCGCACGCACAGCAAGTCTGCTTTCGCGCAGTTCAGTCGATTGGAAGCAAAGGTGGAGCGTGAAGAAGCAGTCAGTGAGGCGTGGGATCGAATGGAAGGCAAAGATCCCGATGCAGAAGAACTGAAACGCCAGTTTGAAAAAGAGGAGAAGGAACAAAAATTGAACGAGGAGTTACAGCGACTGAAGGCCGCGACGCATTCGTAAACTTGATGGGTGAGATCGATGAGTGTGATGGGTCAGTTCTGTAAACTGATCGCTTCGTGGATGCGAAGCGATCAGATCAGGGTCGCTCCGACGACTGGCAGGCTATTGAGTTTGCAAGTCGGAGATCGGTTTGTGTTGCGAGACGAAGCTTATGTTGTTCAGTCGCGCGAAGTCGACGATGTTGATTCACCAGAAATCGTGATTTATGAATTGGGAAGTTCGTGTGGTCGACGCCGTTTGTGCGTGGATGTTCTCCAAGTCCACGATGTGGCGTGCGGAGAAATGTGGGATGAGGTTGGAAATTGCCAGAGCGTGTTCGATGACGACGTGGCGTTCGTTTGAA
>CAZZDZ010000367.1:0-3062 GCA_964652675.1 uncultured Pirellulaceae bacterium | reverse complement strand
GAATCGAGTTCGCAAAACTCGTTTGGGCTGTGGAGGTTGCCGCCGGAGATACCCAACGTGTCGATGTTGGGCAATCCAAACGCAGCCAGTTTGCATCCGTCACACGCTCCACCGGTGTCTTCCCAGGTGATTTTTCGGCCAGCGATTTTGCCAGCCGATTCGACTAGCGGTTGCAGTTTCGCGATTTCGTCGGACATTGGTTTGGGCGGCGAAGAGAACATGCCCGTGAGCGTGACGCGGTAGTCATCACGAGTGAACTGTTGAGCCAAATTGGATAGCGCAGATTCGACTTGTTTCATCGTGTCGTGATTGACGACTCGCGTGTTTAGTTGCAGCACGGCGTGATCGGGCACGCGGTTGAGTGGTCCGCCACCGGCGATTCGCCCGACATTCAGCAGTACGCCCGAATCGGGATCGTGAAGTTTTGTCAGTTCGGGAATGATTTTGGAAAGATGAACGATCGCGTTTCGGCCATCTTGAGGGTTTCGTCCCGCGTGGGCGCTGCGTCCGCGAGCAACGAAGGAAAAATTGCCGGAACCCTTACGTGCGCGAACCAGCGAACCACTTGGCAATGCGGGTTCAAACAACAGTGCGTTGTTGAACTTGGGTGCGATTCGCGACATCAATTCGCGTGACGCAGTCGAACCAACTTCTTCGTCGGGATTCAAAAGGATCGACACGCCAGCATCACCGACCAAATCAAACTTCAACATCGCTTCGACGGCCATCGCGATCACTGCGATACCGCCTTTGGCATCCGCTGTGCCGGGACCGATAAGCTTTGAACCGTCTTGAATACACTTCGCTGGCTGCGCCCCATCCGGGTAGACGGTGTCATAGTGAATCATCAACAGCAACCGTTTGGCGGCAGTTGGGTTATGATGCCAGATCAGCGCGGGTCCGGTGTCTTGTTCAACCCACTGTTCTTCGTCGCCAAGTGTTCGCAGGGCAGGCAAGCTGATTTGGTTAAGTTCGACATCGAATTTGGCAAAGTCAACACAAAGGCGATCGGCCATCGATTGCAGTCGTGGTTCGTCCATCGACCAAGAATTTTGATCGCACCATTGCTGGAGACGCTGCGCGGCGGCAGGCTGGTTTTCGTCCATCCATTTGGCGGCGCGGGCAAGTTTGTCTTTCATGGAGCTCTCAAAATGGACGTTACAGTTGCGTCCATGTTAGCACGAAGCGCCGGTTTTGATGTCGCAGCTCCACACGAAAAGTATTTCTCAGCAAAACGCGACTTAAATTTGGCAGGAAAATGGGGGCAGGAAAATCTCTTAGTCTGTTATTTTCCTGCCCCTATCTTCCTGCCAACTCGATGACGCACTTGGAATAACCACCGACTAATCCGCATCGTTCCGGGACCTTTGATACGATGCGAGACATCGTACTGATCGATCCAAAGTTGTTGGAAGAAAAGAAGCAGGCCGAGTGAGGTGGTTGAAGTTTGCCTGACACTTCCTCTCCTCATCCAGGCAATCCGCTGGTGAATCCAGGCGGATGCGAAACGTAGCGTTCAGTTCGCCGACCAGAATTCCAACAGTGGTTCAGACAAAGGTGACTAAATTTTGGCAGGAAAATGGGGGCAGGAAAATCTCTTAGTCTGTTATTTTCCTGCCCCTATCTTCCTGCCAACTCGATGACGCACTTGGAATAACCACCGACTAATCCGCATCGTTCCGGGACCTTTGATACGATGCGAGACATCGTACTGATCGATCCAAAGTTGTTGGAAGAAAAGAAGCAGGCCGAGTGAGGTGGTTGAAGTTTGCCTGACACTTCCTCTCCTCATCCAGGCAATCCGCTGGTGAATCCAGGCGGATGCGAAACGTAGCGTTCAGTTCGCCGACCAGAATTCCAACAGTGGTTCAGACAAAGGTGACTAAATTTTGGCAGGAAAATGGGGGCAGGAAAATCTCTTCGTCTATCATTTCCCTGCTCCTATCTTCCGCCAGAATCGACCATGCCAATTCACTGCCCGCTGAATTTTGAATGCCTTTCCACGGAAGAATTCCGAGCACTTGACTATGACGTGATGGGTCGGATGTTTGCGTCACAAAACGCAATCGGCAGGCTCGCTGATGAACAGGTTTATCGATCTGATGTTGCAATGCGACTCAATTCCTTGCCAATGCACTGCGAAGAAGAAACGCCGATCGAGCTTACACACAAAACGTTCACCATGACTCTTTTTATCGATCTAGTCGTCGCCAGCAGTGGCGTCTACGAACTCAAGACGGTGTCAGCATTAAATTCAAATCACAAATCGCAGTTGCTGACTTATCTCTATTTGCTCGACTTGCCGCGTGGAAAGCTAGTGAACTTCCGAACGCCTACTGTCGAATCTGAGTTTATAAATGCTCCGATCCCACGAGAAGAACGATGCGGCTTTTCGGTTTCAGTTGATGGATTTCGAGGCGGGAGTGACCTGCTGCAGTTGGTAGTCGATCTGGCCCGCGACTGGGGGACGTCGCTTTCCGTGTCACTTTACCAACAGGCACTCGTTAACTTGCTGGGTGGGAAGGAATCCGTCGAACGCATGGTCCCGTTGAGTCGCGATGGCCGACAGCTTGCAAATCAGCAGTTTCATCTGGTCGATAAGCACAGTGCGTTCGAACTAACCGCATTTGCGAAAGCCGAACCAGGCTACGCTGAGCAGTTCCAGCGATTACTCAACCTAAGTCCTCTTCGGTGTTTGCACTGGATCAATATCGGGCCTCATTGCATCACCTTTCAGACGGTTCAATAAAGGATCAATTCCGTATTCGAGTTTGGTAGGAAGATTAGTTCAGGAAAAACGGCCTGCTATCTCCCAAGACAATTCATGTTCACTGACGACCAGGGGAAACGGTCAAGCAAAGGTGGCTCGTATTTGGCAGGAAAATGGGGGCAGGAAAATCTCTTGCCTGTCATTTTCCTGCCCCTATCTTCCTGCCAGCTCCTCTACAACTCACCCAGGCTCCTTCGCGAATGTTGCGGATCGAGAGAAGACCAATTCGTTGTCATGTTCACTGACGACCAGGGGAAACGGTCAAACAAATGTGGCTCGTATTTGGCAGGAA
>CAZZDZ010000366.1:3320-6664 GCA_964652675.1 uncultured Pirellulaceae bacterium | reverse complement strand
GAAGACACCACCAAACGCACCGAAATCATCGACAACATCGGGGATGTGTTCGCCCAGCTAAATCGAGTGCGAAGCTCGCTCAAAGCGCGCGTTGGCGAATTGGCCAGTACCGAAGGCAAAGCTGAATTTGCATCCCAGTTAAAACTACTGGAACAAACCACGTCCGGTTATCTGGACGTTTGCGACGCACCGGAAAAATGCGACGAGTACCTGACAAAAGTCATGGTACAGCTTGAAGAACTGGAGGGCAGGTTCGCAGAGTTTGATGAGTTTGTCCTTCAATTGACCACGCGACGCGAAGAAGTTTACGCAGCGTTCGAGTCACGCAAGGTCCAACTGGTCGAAAAACGCAACCGAAGGGCCGAGTCGCTGTCGGCAGCCGCCGATCGTATCTTGAAGGGCATCGATACGCGGGCCAATTCGATGGAATCGACCGACGAAATCGCAGCGTACTTCGCCGGCGATTTGATGGTCGAAAAAGTCCGCGACATCATCGGACAACTGCAGGACCTAGACGACGCCGTTCGCGTCGAAGACCTGCAAAGCCGATTAAAAACGGTGCGTGAGGATGCAACACGCCAACTGAAAGACCGCCAGGATTTGTATGAAGACGGCGGCGATGTGATCCGGCTCGGTACACAGCGTTTCGCAGTCAACACGCAGCCGTTGGATTTGACCACGGTGCTGCGAAGCGGCGAAATGTGCTTGCACTTAACCGGCACGCAATTCTTTGAACAGCTTGACGACGAAGCGCTCACGTCCAGCAAAGATCTGTGGAACCAAGAACTAGTCAGCGAGAATGCCAGCGTCTATCGGGCAGAATACTTGGCAGTGGATCTGTTCGAGCAGATTAAGTCGGGCGAAATCAGTGATGTACCCGAAGAGATCGATTCGGCTTGGGTGCAAAGCAAAACCAGCGGTCGATTTGACGAAGGCTATGCAAAGGGCGTCCACGATCACGATACAGCAGCGATCTTGCATTCGTTGGTCGCGTTTGATTCCACGATTGATTTGCTACGTCACTCACCAAACGTGCGAACCGCAGCGAATCTGTGGTTCAGCAAATTGTTGGATGCCAAAACCCGAAAGGCGATGACCGATTGGATCGGTGGATTCGCAAAACTTGCCAAGGCTTACCCAAAAGCGCAGCCAGCAGTCGAATTCCGAGCCAAGCTGAACGAACTGGCCACCAGCCAAGCAGACCAGTGGGCACCTCTGTTCGTATCCGAAAACTCCACGGCTGCTACTGAGTTCACGCATCACATCGCCAACTACCTATTCGATCAGCTAATCCACACGCCCAAGAAAACAGTCGCTTCTGGTCGGGCTGCCGCACTCTTTGACGAATTCACAGCCGCGATCCCATCAGGTGATCGCGAAAAGCTACTGACCGCTGCACTGAAAACCTCCGAGACCGATCCGGTTCGATCGTTTATTCTGGCGCGCAACTGGTCCGAAGCATTCATTGCTTCGCACCCAGATACTGACCAAGCTGATCCGGCAACAAACTATGTCGACGAACTCGCTTGGTTGATCCTTTCGGGCGGAACGGAATCGTTTCGCATTGCGGATGCAAACGTCGCCGAAACACTCAGCGATATCGCAGGAAGCCACAATCGCATCGTCAAAGCACAACTACCGGTCCACTATCACGAACTGTTAACCCGTGTGCGTGATTATCGAAACGATGTCGTTCCCCGCTATCGACTGCTACAAGCAACCAAGACGCGCGTTGTCGATCAGTCGCGTGACGACATGCGTTTAGACGAATTCAAACCGCGCGTGCTGACCAGTTTTGTTCGCAACCAGTTGCTTGACGAAGTCTACTTGCCTCTGATCGGCGACAATTTGGCCAAACAAATGGGTTCGGCTGGCGAAGACAAACGCACCGACCGGATGGGATTACTGCTACTGATTTCGCCTCCCGGTTACGGCAAAACAACTTTGATGGAATACGTTGCCAACCGACTGGGCATCGTGTTCATGAAGATAAACGGCCCCGCGATCGGCCACGGTGTCACTTCGCTGGACCCCGCCGAGGCTCCCAATGCGGCGGCTCGCGAAGAAATCGAACGATTGAACCTCGCCTTGGAAATGGGCGACAACGTGATGCTGTACTTGGACGATATCCAGCACACCCATCCAGAGTTACTGCAAAAATTCATCTCGCTATGTGACGCAACGCGAAAAATCGAAGGCGTTCGCAATGGCAAGACGCGCACGTATGACTTGCGAGGTCGCCGTGTCGCCGTGGTGATGGCCGGTAACCCGTACACCGAATCAGGAGAGCGTTTCCAAATCCCAGACATGCTTTCCAACCGAGCGGATGTCTACAACTTGGGCGAAATCATTGGCGACAGTGCCGACGCTTTCGAGACGAGTTACTTGGAAAACTGCTTGACCAGCAATCGAACGCTCGCGCCGCTTGGCACCGCGCCACCCGCAGACGCTCGAGCGATCATCACCGCCGCACAACGCGATTCGACGGAAGGGATCGCGCTGGAAAGCAACTTTTCGATGGATCAAGTTCGCGAGATGTACGAAGTGATGAAAAAATTGCTTCGTGTCCGCGACGTCGTCTTGCGAGTCAACCGTGCCTACATCCGCAGTGCTGCACAAGCGGACGCGTACAGAACCGAACCGCCATTCAAGCTGCAAGGTTCCTACCGAAACATGAACCGGATGGCCGAAAAGGTCGCCAGCGTCATGAACGATCAAGAACTTCAAAGTTTGATCGTCAGCTCCTACGAGCAAGACGCCCAAACGTTGACAACCGACAACGAAGCAAATGTGCTGAAGTTCAAAGAACTGATGGGCATCCTGACCGCTGACGAAAAAGAGCGTTGGGACAGCATCAAGTACAGCTTTGTCGAAAGCATCCGAATGCAAGGCATGGACAGCGATGACCAAGCCGGTCAATTGATGCGACAACTGGCCAGCATGCGTGACGGATTGGAGAGCATTCGCCAAGTCATCTCCAAAGCGATCGCCGCACAAAACAACGGCGCCGAAGAACGCATGGACGCTCGAGTCGACAGCATTCGCCAAGCCCTTTCGACAAGTGGTTCGCAGCTTAGCGAAACCTTGAACGCAACCAGCAAGCAACTTGCCGCGATCAGCCAACATCAAGCCACCGCAGCTCCACCGGACCAGAAGGTCTACGTCCAACACAAAGTTCCGCGAGTGCTAGCGGACTTGATCAAAGGGCAATTCCATCTGATGCAAGAATGGCTGCGGCCTCTTTTGGAAGAGTCGCTGGACAACGGCCGAGACCTAGACAAGCTTCAAAGTCAGCTAGAAACCATGCTGGCCAACTACAAAGAAATCGAACAAGAATTCAATTC
>CAZZDZ010000366.1:0-3220 GCA_964652675.1 uncultured Pirellulaceae bacterium | reverse complement strand
GTTCAACTGGGCCGTGATGGCATCGCGTAGCATTCGGAATCGATTTCCAACTGCAACGCTTCGGCGACTTGGGCGTTGACGCTAACTGTGTTTGCGTCCGTTTCCACTCGCGCCAAGACGCTTGTGAATGTATTGGCACTACTGCACAAAATCGTATCCGGTCGGCCTTCAAACGGTTGGTCTACGATTTTGCCAACGGTGTATTTCTTGGTGCGGCTGACCGCTTTGATTTCTTTGGTCACGCAACTGATCAACGGGCCAGCATCAAAAATGTCGACCAAGTCGGTTTCCGCGAACCCTTCGCCTTTTAGCATTTTGATTGCGGGTTCCGTTTCGTGGTGCACTTTGCCAATCCCATCGCGGATTTCTTCGGACAATAGATCCAAATAGATTGGATGCATCGGCATCATTTCTTCGATGAACTGCTTGTTGATCGTGCTCATCGCGTCAACGGTGTTGAACTCGGTCGGAATGAATTTCTGAGCGACAGCTTGAAAGAACGGCACACGTCCATCGGAATCTTGGCGGCCGCGCATTTCAGCGATCATTCGTTCCGCGAACCGTTTCGGACGCATCGCCATCAATGCGAACCGTGACAAAGACAGCCAGCGTCCCCAACCTTCACCGCGATGAACTCCACGCAAAAACAGGCTGCCAATTTCACTCGGACCGTTGTGAATTCGCGTCAATTTCAAGTACGTTCGCGTTTGGCTGATTCCCAGAATTTCGCTTTTGTGCTCCGACTGGGTGATCTGATAAGCGTAAAGCGGTTGGTAGCCACCCGTCTTGGTGTAAACCGATGATGTGCCCACCAATTCGCCTGTCTCGTCATTCACTAACACCAAAACAAATGGTTCGCCTGATGGAGCGGTCCCCGAACGCGAAAACGCAAACACGCTTTGTTCCACGCGATCCAATAGCCGAGCGCGATCAAGCTGCAAACTGGTTAACCCACGCGTCGCCGATTGCACCAAGGCAAGGAGCGCATCGAGATCACTGATTTTGACGGCGCGAACAACCCACATGGCGATACTACTTCTTTTGATACTGCTTGAGTGATTGTTCGATCAGCGCGAGTGCGTCGTCGATGTGCTGGTTGGTCGTCGTTGCCGGTGGTGGCAAGAACCGGATTCGAGTCGGTTCTGCTCCACATACAAAACCCAACACTCCAACGTCAAACATCGTCATCATCAGCGCCTTGGCCTGATCAAAACTGCCATCGCAGGGCGTGAATCCGACCATCATCCCTTCGCCATAGGGCCCGCGAATCAGGTCGGGGTATTTCTTGGATAGTTTTTCCAAACCGTCGGCAAAATACTTGTGGCGTTTCATGTTTTGGCCATTCGGGCCAAAGCAATCGTTGGCATCCAGTGCATCAAGCATCGCAATTCCCGTCGCGATCGATGACGACGCTCCGGTGAACGTCTGGCTAAGAATTGGCCCTTTGGGTTTCAATTCGTTTCCGTAAAGCGTCGCACAAACCTGGGTGACTTTGCCGATCGTCACGATGTCCGCAAATTTGTCCAATCCATAATGCTGAAACGCGAACGGTTTGGATGTTCGGGAGAACGATTGGACTTCGTCAAAGATAATCATCACTCCGGCTTCGCGGAGCGGTTCACAAAGTGCGGTAAAGAACTCGTTGCTGCCGGGATAATAACCGCCTTCTCCAGCAACCGGTTCGGCCCAGAATGCCGCATAGCGACCGGGGTGCCTTTTTAGCATTCGGTGCAATTCGTCGACCGCCCAACGCTGAGATTGCTCGGGGTTGGCCGGATCGCGAAACGGCAGGTAGTCGACGTTCAAGGCCAGCGGCAGACCCATTCGGTATTTCGCTCGGTCGGTGATCGAAGCCATCGCCAACGATCGGCCGGCAAAGGCATTGTCAAACGCGATGATGCGATCAGCCGGCGTCTTGTTGTGCAACGCAATTTTGAGTGCGTTTTCGTTTGCCATCGCGCCACTGGTCGACAGCAAACAATGGTCAAGTTTTGCGCCGCCGGATTTGGCCATTGAAATCAGGCGTTCACACATCTTGATGCTTGGTGGATGCTGTTGCAGGTTGCCTTGCATCACCGTGTCTTCTACTGCCGCATCGATTGCCGCATCGATCATGGCCGGGTTGCTGTGGCCCGCTCCGTGAACGCCAATCCCACCAATGAAATCAAGTTTGACGCTACCATCGGCCATTTCGGCGTAGGGCCCGTTGCCAAGTCCGGCAGCCAAGTAAGGCCAAAACGGAGGAGCCCCGCGGGCGACGCCCAATCGTTCCAGCAAAGACTGGTAGTGTTTGGCCAGTTCAGGGTTGGCTGGCTGGGCGGAAGTCAGTCCAGCAGCATGTTCGGTGACAGCTTCGGCAATCAGCTTTTTGGCTTGGGCAATTCGCGGATCGCTTCGCAGAGAATCAGCATGCGTGGGAGGAATCTTGGTCACGTGTGGCTCACCAGGTTGTCAGTATTCGGTGTTTAGGGGAACTCATTGGTCACCCAATAGTAGCGGTTTACAGCCCAAAGGTTCAGTGCAAAACGCGAAACAGCAGCGCAACATAAACGTTCTGGACGCTTTATATTGTCTGCTTCATCAATTCTCCCGGGGACCACCACCATGATCCGTATCTTGACTGTGCTATTGCTTTTGAGTGCTTCGGTTGCGTTGGGGCAAACTCGTGATGAAAAAGTCCGTGGTGATCGCGAAAAAGTCACCAAGGAGGGTTTCTGGATCTACAACGACTTGTCGGCCGCATTCAACCAAGCCAAGGCACAGAACAAACCGATCATCGTTGTCTTGCGGTGCATCCCCTGCGAAGAGTGCGTAAAGCTAGACGACGAATTGTTGGACAATGATCCCGAACTGCGACCGTTGTTAGAAAAGTTCGTTCGTGCTAGACAGGTTTCGACCAACGGATTGAACTTGGACCTTTTCCAATACGATACCGACCAGTCGTTCGCCGTTTTTTTGCTCAATGCCGACGGCACCATCTATTCGCGTTTTGGAACTCGATCGCATCGCACCGAATGGTTCGGTGATGTTTCAATCAAAGGGCTAACGTCCGCGATGCGGCGTACGCTTGAATTACACCAAAATTATCCGGCCAACCAATCGCTCTTTGTCGGCAAGCGCGGCAAACCACTGGAGGCATCTTCTCCCGAAAAGTTTCCCAGTTTGAAAGACAAGTTCACCGACAGATTGAACTACCAAGGCAACGTGGTGAAGAGTTGCA
>CAZZDZ010000365.1:0-6665 GCA_964652675.1 uncultured Pirellulaceae bacterium | reverse complement strand
CCGAACGATGGCGATGGGTCAACAATCAAACTCTTTACGAGATTCCGATTGATGCCGGGGAAAAAACGGACGTTTCGACGGCATACCCAGACGAAATCCGGCGACTACAGTCTAAGTATGATCAATGGTGGGCGTCCGCTGCAAAGTTGATGGTCAATGAAGGCCTGCCGCGTGTTGCACCGGCCGACCAACCGTTTGCAATCCGCTACCGCGAACAACGCGACGCATCAGGCATCCCCGATTGGACGCCTCCCGCCTTCTAAGGCATCGACAAAACTCAGAATTGACCGCAGCGGGATTGGCCACGGTTCCTCTTGTCCCAGCGAAAATCTACTACATCGCGCGTACGCTAAACCATGACTGTCGCGAATCCCTCCAACGCCTTTTTTTACTTCAGCGAGGAAGATAAAAGCAAATGAAACACTTGCTTATATTGCGTGTCCTTGCTGCTGGAATTGTCTTGCTGAGTCTTACGGCTCGGGCATGCGGAGACGAAACGGCGCCGAGTATTTCCGAGTCGATCAATTGGCCCAAATTCCTCTCGCAACACGACATGATCTGGGATCGAGTTCCCACGCGATGGGAATTGGCTCCCTATACCGGCAACGGCAACGTTGGTTTTCTGTTTTATCAAGCCGAAGGTGAAGCGAAAAACGTCATCTCGATTCACGCCGGTCGCCACGATTATTGTGACCATCGCTTGCCGCATGAAGGAAACGAAAATCTTTGGATCTACCGTGGTCGTCTGCCGCTGGGTCACTTCAACCTTCAATCGAAAGGGAATATCCAATCGGCGGACTTGCGTTTAAGCCTCTGGAATGCGGAGCTAACCGGGACGGTTCGGACTGATCAGGGTTCCTACAAAGTACGCGGATTTTCACATAGTCGTCATGATGTGATTTACTTTCAGACCGATGCTACCGATGGCGAGTCGATCCAGATCACCTGGCATCCCGACGTTCCGTTTTCGTCGGTTCGCAAAACGCTGGATGCCGGAGGCGGCCCGAAAGGTGGTACGTGGGATAAGATGCGAACCGCCCCAATACCGATGCCGCCAGCACCGACGCTTAGCGAATCTGATGGAATGCGGTTTTGTTTTCAGCCGCTGCACGACCAGCGAGGCGAGACAACAACGGGCTGGGAAATTTCTGGTAACGCCGATGGCAAGCAGGTTTTTACAGCCAGCGTTCACCACAGTTTTCCCGAACACGACAGTTTGGAAACAGTAAAGCAAAACTTGATTCGAGCCCGCACGCAGCTTGCTTCCCAAACGTTTGT
This sequence comes from uncultured Pirellulaceae bacterium, assembly GCA_964652675.1. Classification (GTDB taxonomy): domain Bacteria; phylum Planctomycetota; class Planctomycetia; order Pirellulales; family Pirellulaceae; genus K23-9. Next base: position 5,387 of record CAZZDZ010000365.1, on the reverse strand, counting down.
TGCGACGCACCAGCAATGGTGGCACGACTATTATCCGCTCAGCTTTCTTTCGATCAACGATCCAGAGAAGGAAGCATTCTATTGGATTCAAATGTACAAGTTCGCTTCGGCGACACGGGGCAATGGGCCCATCATGGATCTGATGGGGCCTTGGTATCACAAAACGTTTTGGCCGATGGTGTGGGGTGACTTGAATGTTCAATTGCAATATTGGACACACCTGACCGCCAATCGGCTTTCGGTTGGCGAATCATTGCCTAATTCGATCGACCGATATTCCGAAAATCTTACGCGAAACGTTCCCAAGAACTGGAACGACAGTGCCGCGATCGGCGCGCTTTTTCCGCAAGACATGATTTCCAGTAATCACGCCAAAGTACCCGACATGCTTGCGTGGATCTTGCATGACTATTGGTTGCACTGCACTTACGCCGGTGACCAGGGTCGAATTCGCGACAAGCTGTTTCCGATTCTTCGCAAGACGGTCAATGCTTACTTGAACTATCTACGTCAGAATCCGGTTGATACCGACGACGGCAAGATTCATATCAAATTCAGTTGGTCTCCGGAGTACCCCAGCGGGCGCGGTCAGGATATCAACTTCACTATCGCGCTGATGCGTTGGAGTTGCCAAACGTTGCTGGATATCAACAAGCATCATGGCCTGAATGATCCGCTTGAATCCGAATGGCAAAACATCGTCGACAACTTGGTCGAGTTTCAGATCGATGAAAACGGTTTGCGAATCGGCAAAGACATTCCCTTTGAATTACCGCACCGTCATTACTCGCACTTGCTGGCTTTCTATCCGCTTGCCGTAATGACGCCGGACGACCCACAGCAGAAAAAGCTATTCCGAACGACGCTCGATCATTGGCTGGACGTATCGATTAACCGCAAAATCAAAGTCGGCGCGATGCCGGTGACCGGTTACACCGCGACTGGTGCAGCGTCGATGTATGCGATGCTGAGCGACGCAGCGAAAGCGTACGAGTATCTGGATTTTTTCATCCAACATAAGAATGTGTCGCCAACCACGATGTATGCCGAAGGCAACCCGGTGATCGAGAGCCCTTTGTCGTTCGCAACCTGTATCCACGACATGCTGCTGCAAAGTTGGGGCGGAAAGATTCGTGTTTTCCCTGCTTCACCCAAACGCTGGCCCGACGCTGTGTTTCATCGACTAAGAACCCAAGGTGCATTTCTTGTGAGTGCAAAGCGGAAAGCCGGCGCCACCCAATTTGTGACCGTTGAGAGCCTTGCCGGTTCGCCGTGCTTGATTCAAACCGATATTCCCAGCCCGAAAATCTACATCGACGGGAAGTCCGCGACGCCTGAGCATGTGCAAAAAACGGGTTTGAGTTTTTATGAAATCAAGCTCGGCAAAGGACAGACAGTCATCTTCACTGCCAGCGAGTTGAAAAACACCGAACTGAAAATCGAACCGAATCCCGTCAGCGAAGCAAATCGAAACCTGTTCGGATTGAGTGAAAGAACCGAGCGTCTTCCTGGCCACAAGTTCTACGACAAGCGATAGATCAATTGGAAAGAACGTCTGGCACAATCAAACGATGTATGGAATGAGCGTTACGCAATGTTAAAACTATTTGTCAAACTCGTGGTCTGCTTTACAGCATGCTCTGCACCTGCAGTCGCTGCGGAGCGTGACTCATTGCCTGGCGTTGCAGCAAACAAACCCAACGTCATCTTCATCAAAACGGATGACCAGCGATTTGATTCGCTCAGCATGACTGGGCATCCGGTGACCAGGACGCCGAACATTGACCAACTGGCAACCGACGGAGTCTTTTTCAGCAAGACCTTCATTACCAGCCCGATTTGTGGGCCGAGTCGCGCCAACTTTTTCACCGGCCAGTGGGAACGAAAGAACCGAGTCGGGTTTTCAAACGTTTCCGGAAACTTCATCTCAACGGAACGGTTTGACAACAGTTGGTTGATGCAACTGAAGCGAGCGGGTTACTTTTCCGGGTACATCGGAAAGCACCACACCCATATCGGCGAGATCAAAAACCGCAATCGCTATATGAAAGAGAACCTCGATTTCTGTTACATGAAGCCGGGGCATCTTGGCTTTGATTTATTAACGCGCAAAGAATTTAGCAATCTAAAAAACAGCTCGCAGATCGAAGGGCTTTTCGAAGCAACCGAGGCATTCATTCGCACCGGAGATGACAAAGAATATTTCTTTGCCAACGCGGACGCATCGGTCAAGGATTTCCTTAGGCGTCGTGATCCAGGCAAGCCGTTCTGTTTGTCGATCAACTTCAATCTGCCTCACGCCGCCAGCATCGGTGGCATGGGCAAAAAGCCGACCGACCCAGAAATGTACCGCACGCTCTATGACGACCGACGGCAGGAATTTGTTTTTCCCCAAGGGTATCCGAACATCAAAGTGCCGTTGCCAGAAGACGTTTTTCGGCAAGACGAATTGATGACATACTATCGCACCACGAATCGGCCAGCGCTGCTGGACAAGAAGATCAAGATGGCACGCGCTGTCACGGGGATTGATTTGTTTGTCGGCAACCTTCGGAAGCAATTGTCCGAAATGAAACTGGCGGACAACACGATTCTGGTCTTTGTTTCTGACCACGGGCTATTGCTTGGCGAACATGGTCTGGGTGGCAAGACGTTTCTCTACGAAGAATCGATTCATGTCCCACTCATCGTCTATTCACCATTTTTTGGCAAAGGTGTCCGAGGCGATGTGATCGACAAATTGGTCGTCGGCCAAGACGTTCCGGCTACCATCTTGGAACTGTGCGGACTTTCCGTTCCGGATACCTATCAAGGCAAAAGCTTGGTTCCGCTCATCGACGGAAAAGACGTTGCGTGGCGCGAAGACGTATTCTGCGAGAACCTGTTCACTGACCAGGGCTATCCGCGGATGGAAGCCGTGCGCGGTGCCCAGTGGAAATACATTCGCTACTTCTCGAGAGAGAAAGACCGCAAACGCTACCTGCCTGACGAATCGATCAATGGTGAGCAGCCGATCTTCGAGGAACTTTTTGACTTGCAATCTGACCCTAAAGAACAAGTCAACTTGGCGAATCATTCGGAACACAAAGCGGTTTTGGATCATTACCGCAGCCGCTGTCAGAAACTTGTACACGATTTAGCTCGATAGTCGCTCTTTTCGATTTAGGATAAAACAGATGATCAACACGAACGCGACAGTTGTCGTCAACGACAAAGACCAAAACAAATGAAACTCGAATTTTTATTACGCGTCGTTACCGCGGGAATTGTCTGCTTGAGCCTTACGTCTCAAGCTTACGGCGACGAAACTGCGCCGAAGCAAAAACCGAACATTGTCTTCATCATGGCTGATGACCTTGGTCCGGGGTGGGTTGATTTCGATGGCAGCAACAAGCAGATCAACACGCCAAATCTGCAGCAACTTGCGGAAAACGGCATGGTCTTTACCCGCGCCTATGCGGCGGCTTCGGTCTGTTCGCCCACGCGCGCCGCTTGCATCACGGGCATGTCGCCAGCACAGATTGGGTTGACCACGCACATCCCTGGAAAAGCAGGACGACGGCATTCGCCAGCCAAGGGTGGCCCCGTTGATGCGCCGTCCATTAACGCACTGCCGTTGAATCTGCCCAGCTACGCGCGGGAGTTAAAGAAACTGGGTTACGCGACGGGTTTTATGGGGAAGTGGCATTTGGCAGGCGAAGGATCGGTGGACACTAAAGATGGGATTGTCGACGGTCAGTACCATCCTGAACATTTCGGCTTCGACAGCAACATCGCTGGTTGCGCGTACGGACAGCCGGAGTCCTGGTTTGATCCGTTTCGCAACGGCACCATCGCCGACCAAACCAAAGGCGAATACCTGACCGACCGACTGGGCAATGAAGCGGCAGAGTTTATCAACGCCAACAAAGACCAGCCGTTCCATTTATCGCTGTGGTTCTACTCCGTTCACAAACCGATCAAAGCACCGAAAGAATTGGTGCAGCGAAACGGTGGCAACGCGTATTTAGCAATGCTCGAGTGCATGGACAACGCCGTCGGCAAAGTGCTCGATACGCTTGACGCTGCGGGAGTTCGCGACAACACGCTGGTTGTTTTCTACTCGGACAACGGCGGCGACAAGGCGACGTCGTGGCTGGCTGAAAAGAAGGGCTCGCTGCTGGAAGGCGGCTTGCGCGTGCCGATGGTTGTCAATTGGCCTGGCGTCATCGCAGCGGGTTCGCAAACCGATGAGCCCGTCACCAGCATGGATTTCTTTCCAACGTTCGTGCAAGCGGCAGGAGGATCGACGGAAAAGATCTCTCAATTGGAAGGAACCGATTTGATGCCGCTGCTGCAAGGCGAGCCCCAACTCGATCGCGACTATCTCTTCTGGCACTACCCGCACAACCGCAAAGGCGTGAAGTACAACATGGGCAGCGTTGTCCTCTCGCGCGACTGGAAACTGTATCAAGGACTCGGCGTCGTACCGGATGCTCTGTTCAATCTGGACAGCGATTCGATGGAGAAGCACAACGTGCTTTCGCAGAATCCTGAAGTCGCAAAACGACTACGTGGGCAGTTGAATCAATGGCTTACCAAGGTCAACGCAAAAATGCCGCGTTCTTCGGACGAGAAGGATGTCTCTGTAGCAGATAAGTCAAAGAGCCCGAAGTCAAAACCGAATTTCATCATTTTGCTGACGGACGATCAGGGTTATCAAGATCTTGGCTGTTATGGTTCGCCGAATATCAAGACGCCTCGGATCGATGCGATGGCAAGTCAGGGAATTCGATTTACTGATTTTTATGCGCAGCCCGTTTGCGGCCCGTCAAGAAAGGCGATTCTGACTGGCTGCTATCCCCTCCGGACTGCAACGTCGTCTTTGAAAGAGAGAGAGACGCCGCACCCGCGACTTGGGTCATCGGAGATCACGATTGCCGAAATCCTCCAAGCACAAGGCTATGCAACTGCCGCATACGGAAAGTGGGACATGGATGGTCGATTCAAATTCGCGAGCAACAAACTTTTGGCGACCCATCAAGGCTTTGACTATTACTTTGGTGCGCCCGATGACGGCATGAAAAAATTCCTGGAAAACGATAAGCGTATCAAACCACTACCACCGGAGATCCGCACTCGTCGATACACCGACAAAGCGATTTCCTTTATCAAAGAAAACAAACACAAGCCGTTCTTTGCCTATGTCGCCTACCACATGCCGCATGTGAAACTGGCTGCTTCCAAAGAGTTCAAAGGCAAGTCGGCAGGCGGCCTTTACGGCGATGTTGTCGAAGAATTGGATCACAACGTGGGGCGTGTTCTGGATGTTCTGGTCGAGGAAGGACTGGACAAGAACACGTATGTTCTTTTTGCCAGCGACAATGGTCCCTGGTATCTGGGGAATG
>CAZZDZ010000364.1:0-6679 GCA_964652675.1 uncultured Pirellulaceae bacterium | reverse complement strand
CAAACCGAAATGCCACATTTTCTCAACCGCCTAAACACTGTGCGCCAGACCAGGCAGGGGGTGAGGGGCCGAGAATGCCTGTTTGAACTGGAGGACAAGATGAATTCGCGTTCACGATCGAAGCGACGTGATCCGGAGGTGATTGCTTTTGCACGGGATCAAAGATTGCGCGCGAATGAATTCGTGCAAGACGTCTGGCAGATGGTGCGTAGTCGGCGGTGTCGCAACCAAAAATTCCGACGCGAGTATCCGATCCCGCCATACACGGCTGACTTCTGTTGTGTTGCACTCAAGTTAGATATCGAAATTGACGGAGAACATCATCAAACCGATGAGGGTAAGACTCATGATGAAGCTCGCGACAGGTTCTTGGCGGACTTGGGTTATGAAGTGCTGCGCATTCCGGGTTATCAAGTGAAGCGAGATCCAGCGGCTGTGCGGCGTCAAATTGAATCGGCGATTGATAATCGATTGGATGCGCTCGGCTCCCTCACCCCCAGCCCCTCTCCCTCAACAAGTTGAAGGAGAGGGGAGCCAGTGTGGATTTGCAAAAGTTTAGCTGTCTCTGGGTAGGTCGTCGGTTCTCAGACGAAGAAGCGAGTTTTCGTTCGCCTGGGTTGCCACTCTTTACTTTGGCTGGGGGTGAGGGGCCGATCATGCCTATTTGAATCGGAGGACAAAATTCTCTCGCGTCGAAAAACGAGCTCTTTCTCCTTTTGCCTATTTCTTCTTTTTCGACTTTCGCTGCACTTCACCGATGTCCGCCATGGCTGGTCCAGAGTTGGCAACCAGTTGATCGCAACGGTGTCGCATTCTCTTTAGCAAAGGATGTGGCTCCTCGTTCAACGCAAGGTTGGTCAATTGATCAGGATCCTGCTTGAGATCAAAGAGAAACTCGTAAGGTGGTTTCCCCGGTCCATCGACAAAGTATCGGGCGTAAGTCATGCGAGTGGCCCGCACGCCCTCCCAACGAGGAATGGTTCCCGGCACGGCGATGAATTCACACAGGAAATCTTTCCGCCAATCGGAGACTTCGTCACCTCGCAGAAGCGGCACAAGGCTGCGGCCGGTGTGGGCGTCAGGAACTGAGACGCCCGCCAGTTCGATCATGGTCGAGGAGAGATCACTATTCAGAGCCATTTCTGAAAGCACACGTCCGCGCTCGGATATCGGCAGACGCGGGTCGTGAACGATCAGCGGGACGCGGAGCGACTGTTCATAATGAGTCCACTTGCCAGCGAAGCCACGGTCACCGAGGTAGTAACCGTTGTCGGCGGTGTAGATGATGACGGTGTTGTCGGCGAGGCCTTGTTCTTCGAGCTGCGCGGTGAGGCGTCCGACGACGTGATCGATTCCGGTGATCATGCGGAAGTAGGCACGCATGTTCGTCTGATATTTTTCAGGGGTATCCCAGCGCCAGAAAAAACGCTGTCGATTGATCGACTGTTTCAAGAAATCCGGTTGAGCTTCGTAGATGGCGGGATTGCGAAGCGGCGGAAGCGGCATTTCCAGATCCTCGTACATCCCATTGGTCACCTTGGGCCAAGGGTAGTGACCGATGCCGGGTCGCTTGTCGCCGTCTTCGGCATGCGTGGCGTTGAAGCTGATTTGCAGACAGAAAGGTTCATCCTTTGGTTGCCCTTTGAGGAATTCAATTCCCCAGTCGCCAAGGATCTGCGTTTCGTGCCGCTCGCTACCGTCGTCCTGCTTTTTGAAGTAGGGCCTGCGACCAATTTTTCGACGCACGTCGAACATGGCGTCCGCTGATTCACTTGAGATGCTAACGTGCTCTTTGCCGAGATGTCCGGTTCGGTAACCCGCTTGTTTCAGAACGGCAAAGTAAGACGATTCGCACAACTGTGGATTCAGCGGACCAGGATTGGCGCGGTACAGATGTTTGCGTTCATAGCAGCCGGTAAAAAGACAAGCCCGTCCAACCCAGCAGGTAGATGTCGTAACGAAAGCGTTTTCAAATCGTATGCCCTGTTTGGCAAGCGCATCGATGTTAGGAGTCTTTACGATCGGATGGCCGGCGCAGCCGAGGGTGTGATTGCGCTGATCGTCTGCGTAAAGCAGCAAGATGTTCGGCCGCGAGGTATCGCTCTTCGTAGAGACCGCGGTCTGTTTCTTGGCTTTCGGTTTACGCCTGGGTTTTGGCGGAACCTGTTGTTTTTTATTGGAAACTTTGCCGACATGGCGCTCGGCTGGGTCATACCAGTTTGTCAGAAGGCCGCTGAGTTGCTGCACCAGGTCGGGTTTCTGTGAAGCTAGGTTTATCTTCTCGTCAGGGTCCCCCCTCAAATCATAGAGTTGGGCTTCGCCACTTACGGGCGGATACTTCATTTTCCCTGGCGCTCCGTCGTAAGTGAGCAGCAGTTTGTCGTGGCCGCGAATCACCCAGCGATACAGCAGTGACGCCTGCGGATTCTGGATGTCGGCGATGTCGTGTGCAAACGATTCGCCGAACAACGTGTCGCGCTGGATGGTCGTTCCGGTTTTCAGATGCGGAAGAAGATTGAGTCCGGGAAATTCGTGTGGTCCTTTTGCTCCAGCGGCGGCCAGAATCGTCGGCACAAAATCAATTGACGAACAAAGCTCGGGCCGATCAGCTGCAGGAATAGTTCCAGGCCAGCGAAACATGATTGGCGTGCGCGTGCCGAATTCGTTCGGGCTACGTTTGGATCGCGGCGCGTAGCTGCCTTTTTCGGTTTGAATCCAACCGTTGTCGCAGACGTATAACACGAGCGTGTTTTCTTTAACGCCCGAGTCATCGATGTGGTTCACGAGCGCACCGCAGGTTTCATCGAACCACTCGCACATCGCGTAATATTTGGCCATTCGCTCCTGCACACCTTTTGCCTTGTATTTCTCAAGCAGACGTTGCGGAGGAGTGTGTGGGGTATGCGGCATGAAGGGCGCGTACCAGACAAAAAACGGTTTGTCGTCCGCTACAGAACGATCAATGAAATCAGTAACAGGCTTGAGTCCATCACGTCCAATCTTGAGTCCCGCATCGCCATGTCGCCCACCTTTGTTCGGGAAGCCCTTGGTCATGCCTTCGGTGAATCCGCCGCGCTGATAAGAACCTTCCCACCACTTGCCGCTTTGGTGACTGACGTATCCTTGTTTTGCCAACCATTGCGGCAGCGCGCCGGTCTGGTCGATGTGCGAGATCAGTAGTTCTCGGACGCTTTTGCCAGCCTTGTCGGCATGAGTTTTGTTGGCGGGCGTATTCGCTGGATCGTTGCCCGTCGTCATGTTCTGATGCGAATACAGACCGGTGATCAGCGTCATCAACGACGGTCGACACAACGCGGTCGGAACATAGCCACGGCGAAACACCACGCTTTCTTTGGCAAGCTTGTCCAGATTTGGCGTTTCGATTTCGCCGTGCCCCATGAAACCGTAGTCGGTGTAGCCTTGATCGTCCGAAAGAATCAAAACGATGTTCGGCGGCTTCGAGTCAGCAGCGGCCGTGGTTGCCACGATCAGAAAAAGTGACATTAGGCTGACGATGTTTTTCATGTTGTTTTTCATAGAGCCGATTTGCAAATATTTGTTCGTAACTCGCATTGTCAATTTTGAAGACTGCGCGTTTTCCTTCGCCTCCCGCTTGCGGGAAGTTCGGACGCAGTAGCGACCGGGGATCTAGTCTAGTGTCACACTTTCATCTGTTGTTTTACTTTTAACTACAGCAACTGGCTGCCTTTTGGGTGTGATTTGAGGTCGGTTACTGATATTTCCACGCTGACGCCGGATTCCGCCTGCGTTCGGGTAAAATTAATTCAGAAAACATCGGCAGAATCGTCACGCCGCAACGTTTGGAGTTTAGCCAGACTACATTGCATTGCTCAAACTGCTTTCCGACAACTACCGCCTTTTAACCGGAGATAGCCAATGGTCTATCCGACCCATTTGATTCTTATCACTAGTTTACTCATTGGTTCGTTACACGGCGACTTAGTTGCCGCCGAGCCAGGCTTTGAAACGATTTTTGACGGCAAGTCTTTGCAGGGCTGGTCGGGCGATCCAAAACTGTGGTCAGTGCAAGATGATGCGATCACGGGGGTGACGACAGACGAAGAACCGCTGGAGTACAACAAGTTCCTGATCTGGGACGGCGAGGTCGAGAACTTTCACCTTCGCGCAAAGGTTCGATTGATTGGCAAGAACAACTCAGGAATTCAGTATCGCTCAAAGCACTTGAAGGACGCAGGCGAATTTGTCGTCGGCGGATATCAGTGCGACATACATCCCAAACCAGAAAACAACGGGATGCTGTATCACGAACGGGGACGTGGGATCGTGGCGACGCACGGCCAGAAAGTGATCGTTGATGGAGCGGGCGACAAGTGGATCACAGGATCGACTGGCCCAGTGCAACAAATAGAGTTAGATGACTGGAACACGTTTGAGATCATCGCGAAGGGCAACAAACTGGTTCACAAATTGAACGGAAAGGTTTGCGCGGAGATCATCGATCATCACGAAGACGGGCGCTCAATGAAGGGCGTCGTCGCCATTCAGGTACACCGTGGGCCCACCATGCGAGTGCAGGTGAAAGATGTCGAACTAAAGCACTTGCCTGCGGGCGGATTGTTGTCACTCGCAGACGCGCCGATCCCCGCCGATGGCAAAAAGGTTCCTGGCCGCAAGCCTCGACCAAACAAGAAAAAGAAAAAGACTCCTGCTAAGTCAAAGTAGTCTGTTGTGTCAGATTGGACGAATTCCTAGAGAGAATCACAATGGTTTCTACTCGATTTACAACATTGATTGCACTTCTGCTGTCGATTCTGACAGCCGATGTTGCTTCGGCAGCCAAACAACCCAACATCATCATCCTGTTTGCGGATGATCTCGGTTATGGAGAACTCAGTTGCCAAGGAAACCCAGAGATTCCGACACCGCATATCGATTCGATCGCGGCGGGTGGCGTACGGTTTACCAACGGTTATGTCGCCGGTCCCAATTGCAGTCCCTCACGGGCTGGACTACTGACTGGGCGAATTCCGACTCGCTTTGGCTATGAGTTCAATCCCACTGGTGCGCTCAACGAACAACCAGGATTCGGTCTGCCGACCGCGGAAGTCACGATTGCCGAAACGCTGCAGGATTCTGGATACACGACGGGGCTGATCGGCAAGTGGCATCAAGGTGGCACGGCGGATTACCATCCCTTTCGGCATGGCTTCGACGAATTCTTTGGGTTCCTGCACGAAGGCCACTACTTCGTGCCGCCTCCGTACAACGGCGTCACGACGATGCTCCGCCGCAAAACTCTACCAGGCGGGATCAAGGGACGCTGGGTCGGAAACAAGGGATTGATCTATACCGACCACATGGGCGGCAACGAGCCGGATTACGATGCCGACAATCCGATCACTCGCGGCGGACAGCCCGTTGTCGAAACCGAATACCTGACCGATGCGCTCACGCGTGAAGCCGTCGACTTCATCGATCGTCACGACGACAAGCCGTTCTTTCTGTACCTCGCCTACAACGCGGTCCACAGTCCACTGCAGGGCGCTGATGCCTACATGAAAAAGCTTTCGCACATCGAAGACATCCATCGGCGCATCTTTGCAGCGATGTTGGCGAATTTGGACGACAGTGTTGGCGACGTGATGAAGCAATTGCGAAAGTCAGGATTGGAAGAGAACACGATTGTGTTTTTCCTGAGCGATAACGGCGGTCCGACACGCGAACTGACTTCCAGCAATCTGCCGCTGCGAGGATCCAAGGGACAAATGTATGAAGGCGGCCTACGAGTGCCGTTCATGATGCAATGGAAAGGAACGATTCCTTCCGGCCAGGTCTATGAAAAACCCGTAAGTTCGTTCGACATCTACGCCACCGCGGCGGCAAACAGCGAAGGCGTCACCGCACCGAAGCAGATTGAGGGCGTCGATTTGATTCCCTTCGTCACCGGAAAGAACTCTGGAACTCCGCACGAAACTCTCTTCTGGCGCCAAGGCGGCAAGACAGCAATTCGTCACGGCGATTGGAAACTGGTTCGCATGGGAAAGCGAAAGATTGTCGGCAAAGCAAAGTGGGAACTGTACGATCTCTCCAATGATATTTCTGAAGAAACAAATCTGGCCAAGTCACACCCCGAGCGCCTCACAGAGTTGGTAAAGCGATGGGAACAAATGAATGCCGAAATGGTTGAACCGTTGTTTTAGGTCAGAGGCAAAGTGTGCGGGGAGGCAATGCGTCCCGGTTCTCGTTCTTTACTATGGCTCCCCTCTCTCCCAAACTAGTTTGGGGAGAGGGGCCGGGGGTGGTCTGGCGCACGGTGCTTAACTGTTTTCAAAAACACGACAATTTGGTTTCCCGAACTTCATGTAGGCGCGGTTGCGTTTGGAACTTAGCGTGGGCCCCACGCGGTTGGCTATCCAATCGACCATTTCTTTTGTTCTTGTGCGAACGAGGGCAACTCGGACTTCAGCAGGTGTCCAAGCTCTAATCAAACTTGGAAGTGTTGCTATCAGTCCTGTGAATCCACTACGACTCTGCTGCCCTTCACGACGCTTGAAAATCCCAAACGCCGACTCCAACGCTTCGCTTGATAGTCAGCTGCGCTCGCTCGCTTCCAGCTGAAATCCTGAGCTTGTTACAAACTCTACAAGCTGTTCTTGCATGCGGTCACTTCGTTCACAGTGATCAGCCCTCTGTGCCA
>CAZZDZ010000363.1:0-6703 GCA_964652675.1 uncultured Pirellulaceae bacterium | reverse complement strand
GATTCCGCGAGCACGGTTTGACCCGGAGCTGGCAAATTGGCGCAGCGAATAACCAGGTCCATGTTGATGGAGCCGAGTACCGCGATTCGTGGAACTCTTTTTTCGGTCACGCTGGTTTACTTTTGTATCAGGAAAACCCGGAAAGCTCTTTGCACAAACGTTTGCGTGCAAAGTAAACTCAAGCGACTCGACATTCAAGCGTCAAGCAAGACTCCGGATTCAATTGGTTAGCGAACAAATAGAGCGTGACTTAGAAAATGCCCTTATCCCCTACCAAGTTAAAATTCGTCGACGCACGTTGTTTCTATGCAGCGGTCTTTCTAATCATCGCGCAAATTCTTTTTGCAACGTCACTGAGAGCACAATCAAGCGAACTTCCTAACATCGTCTTGATGATGGCCGATGACATGGGCATGGGAGACACGAGTGCGTACCAAGACATCACAGGCAACAGCGACACGATGCAAATTTTTACGCCACACATGGACGCTCTGGCGCGAACGGGCATTCGATTTACCGATGCGCACACACCCACATCGCGTTGCAGCGGAACTCGGTACGGATTGATGACGGGACGCTATCCGTGGCGAAACCGACTGAAACACTGGGTGCTCTTTGGCGCGCAGGGAGATCCCATGATCGAATCTGATCGGCCAACCATCGCTACACTCTTGAAAGACAACGGCTATCGAACCGGCATGGTCGGCAAGTGGCATATTGGGCTTCGCTATCGACAAAGCAACGGCAAACCCGCTGACGCGTGGAAAGACGCGGATCTGACCAAACCGCTTTATGACACGCCGCTTGATCATGGATTTGACTACTGCCGATTCACGTCTCGATCGCATGGCACATCCGGCGTCTCGACGGGCAAAAAGAGCACAAAAAACGGCGCCAACCAATCCGTCGGCCCCGGCCACATCCATGGTCGAACAGCCGTCAGCGCGACCGGAGACGGCAAACGTCTAAAACCTGACGATGATCCCGATGCCTACTTGCTGAACAAACTGGGCAGCCGCCACACCGATCACGCAATTAGCTTTTTGAATGAATGCGTCAGCGGGGAAACAAAAACCAATCCGTTCTTTTTGTATTTCGCCAGCAATTCGAATCACGGTCCCTACACACCCGATTCCAAAATCGCTGGCAAACCCGTCAAAGGAGCTTCGCGCAATGTCGCTGGCGACGTCATGCCTGCGTGGAAAAACGGCAAGTCAAAACAACCCTCGCCAAAAATTGACCTTCGCCATGACTATATCTATGAAAACGATGTCATCTTGGGAACGCTGGTTGACTACCTGCAGTCAACCGACGATCCGCGCCGACCTGGGCGTCCCTTGATCGAAAACACCATCGTGATCTTTACCAGCGACAACGGGGCCGAAAGAAAAGCCACCTACGCGACCGGCCCATTTCGCAGCAACAAAGGATCTGCCTACGAAGGCGGGCATCGTGTCCCCTTGATCGTCAGCTGGCCCATCGGCGATGTGGGTGACGGGGACGCCGAAACCAAAGGACAAGACAGCAGCGTACTGATTGGATTGCAGGACATGTTTGCGACGTTCAGTGAAATCGTTGGAGCCAAAATGCCCACTCTGCAAACCGGTGCAAAAGGCGGCGAGGATAGCACGAGCATGCTGGCGGCTTTGCGCGGTGAATCGATCCTGCACGGTCCGCTTTTTCATAACGATCACAACGCAGCAAAAGACCACGCCGCCACTGCGTTTCGCCATGATGACCCCACGGTTGCCGGAAAAATCGCGGTTGGAAAATGGAAACTGTTTTTCGACGCCAACTTGATTCGCAAAGGCACTGCCGCGCCAACCGAATTGTATGAATTGGCATCGGATCCTCAAGAAGAAAACGATCGGTTGAACGATCCAAAATTGCAATCGTTGATTGCGGAACTAACGCGACTTGCACTATTGCATCGCAACAGTGGCGGACATCGCAACGTACTATTCGCGCCCAGCAATCGCACAACGCTCAACTGGATGGCATCGGACAGCCCGCTAGAAAACACAATCGACTTGCGTCCCCAGTTCGCTGACTCGCAGGACTGCCGTGTTTCGGTAGACCTGAATGTCGCTCGACGGGCACTGCGAATGAACTTGACTGCGGTGCGACGCGACGAAGTCATTGCGAATCAAAAATTCCACATCAATGAGCGTGGATTGGGAATCAGTGGTGGCAACGTCCATCAAGTTGACTCAGGAGAAGGAATCACAATCACTTTTGACCAAGACGTCTTGGTTGAATCAGCCGCGATCGTTGCGGGCAACGGACACGCTGGCGGTTTCTATCGAGTCGGCGAAGCATCGCCGCTGGCGATCTACTGTGTCGATGACGACATTGACGCCAATGATCAATCCGGTGTGATCAGTGATATTGGAGTCTTGCCAGCCGGACACGTGCTGCGGTTTGATAGCCGCCCCCATTTCGGTGTCGAAGCAACAGGCCAATGGCGTCTGGGCTCGCTAACGATTCGTTTGCTCACCGACACCCAAAAATGACTTTCCGCAGACGATTTTGCTACCCTTTTTACGAGGCCTAAGCGATCAAGGTTATTCGCCAACCTCGGCACTAGCCAAGCCCCGAGCATTTTGCACTCGCCGATCGTATCGGTTATCGCTGTTGAGCCGATGGATGCGACCGAAAAAGCTTGGTCTTCGTGGGCCGACAAAGTGGTTGATGGGCTACAATACAATTGCACCAGTCCAACAACAAACAGTCCATCAACAACCCCGCCCCGCCCATGCTCTCCCGGTTGTCTTTCGCAAGATGCGCGTTCTTCTTTTCCATTGCATTTTCCACTGCACTGTTTCCTACCACGATCGTTTCCGTTCGTGGTGCGGACACCAAATCCGATAGCGATTCTCAGGTTCTGGCTGGCCACAGTTATCACGGGGAAGCGTTCAACGAGGGGCCTCGACAAAGTGCTGTCTTGATTCCGGGCATGGCCGACATCCAATTCCCGACGTCGACCAAATCCAAACTGGCTCAGAAATTTGTCGTTCAAGGCATCTCGCAGTTGCACGGGTTCTGGTATTTGGAAGCGGAAAGGTCGTTTCGTCAGGCTTCCAAAGAAGACCCCAAACTGGCGATTGCCTATTGGGGAATGGCCATGGCAAATTTAAACAACACAGATCGAGCGCGTGGCCAGATCGACAAAGCAATGAAGCTGCGCAACAAGAACACCACTAAACGCGAAAAACAATACATCGAAGCGTTGGAGCGGTTCCTGCCAAAAGCGAAAAAGGACTCTGACGAAGACCTAACGAAAGAGCAGAAGGAAAAAGAGAAAGAGGCGAAGAAGAAACGTGGCGAACGTTACATCGCCGACTTAGAAAAGATCATTCACGACAACCCTGACGACATCGAAGCGAAAGCGTTTATCGTCGTCCATATGTGGCAAGCCGATCGATACGGAGTAAAACTGACCAGTCGATACGCGGTGAACGCATTGATGGGAGAGATTCTCGCCGAAGCTCCCGATCATCCCGTGCACCACTATCGAATTCATTTGTGGGATTCACAACGTCCTCAAAACGCACTCGAATCCGCTGCCAAGTGTGGGCCAGCCGCTCCGGGAATCGCCCACATGTGGCACATGCCCGGACACATCTACTCCAAACTTAAACGCTACGCAGATGCAGCTTGGCAACAAGAAGCATCCGCGCGGGTCGATCACGCTCACATGATCAAAGCTCGGTTGATGCCCGACGAAATTCATAACTTTGCGCACAACAACGAATGGCTAACACGTAATCTCCTGTTCGTTGGTCGCGTAAACGATGCGTTGGATCAATCGCGAAACCTAGTCTCGCTACCTCGCCACCCCAAGTACAACTCGCTAAAGAAACGCGGCAGTTATCGATACGGCCGTCAACGACTTCTGCAAACGCTTTCCGAATACGGTCTTTGGAAACAATTGATCGACGAATCAAAAGGCCAGTCTTTGCCAATGACAGGAGATGCGACGCAAGACGAAGAACTGATGAGCTGGCAATCCGCTGCCCATTTCATGACGGGCGACAAAAAAACGGGCGCCAAAATACTTCGTCAGCTGCAACGTAGGCGATTGGCGCTGCAAGAAGAACTGTTGGATCTGGCCGAACAGAAAGCCGCCGGGGTAAAGCCCGATGAAAACGAGGCGGATGACGATGGAGATTCAGATGACGAAGCAAAAGAGAAACCGCCAACACGCGACGAACTGAAAAAGCATATCGCTTCGCTTCGTGTCGTGATCGCGCGTGCGGCTGCTGCGGCAGCCACGAAACGCAAAGACAAGACAACGCTGCAAAAGCAAATGAAAACGGCCAAACTAAACATCGTCCTGCAGGCTCAATGGCTGGCTGACGCGGGAGACATTCCCGGCGCGATCAAACTCGCTCAGCAGGCAGAAAAAGATGGCAAGGGACAGGTGCGCCCAACCGCCGTGCTCGTCGATCTACTATGGCGCAAAGGTGACAAGGACGCCGCCAAGAAGAAGTTTCAAGAACTGCGTAAACTGGCGGCCGATGCTGACATTGATACACCCATGTTGGCAAAACTGCAGCCCGTTGCCAAAGAGCTCAAGATCAAAGGCGATTGGCGAGTCAAACGCGAAGCCGCCAAAGACCTGGGTGAACGGCCACCGCTGGACACACTTGGGCCATTCCGCTGGTCTCCCTACCAAGCACCGTCCTGGCAAGCAGAAACACCCAGCGGAGAAACCCAATCCAACGAACAGTACAGCGGCCGACCACGTGTCGTGATTTTCTACTTGGGGTTTGGTTGCCTGCACTGCATCGAACAGCTTAAAGCGTTCGGGCCGGAGTTGGACAAATATCGTGACGCCGGAATCGATGTGGTTGCGATCAGCACCGAAAACGCCGACTTGCTGAAAACGGGCATCAAAGATTTTGACCAAAAGATCTCGATCCCATTGTTTGCCGACGCAAAGCAAGAGGTCTTCAAAGCATTTCGGTGTTGGGATGATTTTGAAGATCAACCGCTACACGGCACCTTCTTGATCGACGCAAACGACCGAGTGCGCTGGCAAGACATCAGCCACGAACCGTTTACGGATGCCGACTTTCTATTGTCCGAAGCCAATCGATTGCTAAAGCTGCCATAGTCGATCTCAGCTGGTCACGCACCACAGCCAAAACGAGCGAATAGTTTACTCAGTGACAAGTGTCAACGATGACACACGCCCGTTGGTTTTCAAGTCTGCGCCAAAGGCAATCGTCGCCTTGATATTCAAGTCCGGGCGGCCTTCGATAGTCACTCTTGGCGCTGTTGAGTATCCCGCACCTGGATTGGTGATTTTCAATTCTGTCAATTCACCATTTTCGATGATCGCCGTTGCGCTCGCGGGTACATGTGTCCAAAGTTCGCCGTTTTCGGGG
Source organism: uncultured Pirellulaceae bacterium (assembly GCA_964652675.1). GTDB lineage: Bacteria > Planctomycetota > Planctomycetia > Pirellulales > Pirellulaceae > K23-9. Next base: position 1,310 of record CAZZDZ010000363.1, on the reverse strand, counting down.
CGATAACGATAGTAGTTGGTTACTTCGTCCAAGCGTTCGTTAGTAACACCGTGTGGCCCAAGGGCATCCATCAGTACCTTTTTGTTTGCGAGCGCACGCATCGGACTGGGACTGGCACCGTTGGCGGGTCGCACGCCACTAAATGCTTTGCGAAATACTTCTGGTTCGACTCCCAGCGCTGCCGCAATCAGAACGATTGGTCGCCCGCCGTCGCCATCGACCGTTTCATGACCGCCGTCAAAAGACACCGTCCCCAAACCCATTGATGCCGCAATGCTCTGCATGCTGCTGCTGTCCTCTTCTGAGCGATCAGAACCCAGAAGATCAGGACCAGGGCGATCAGGACGAGGGCGATCAAGACCTGACCGATCGCGGCCCCTATGATCACTCGGCCGGCGATCGCCACGGCGCGATGGCCGAGGCAATTCGTTGCGTGACAAAAAACCATCGCCATTGCGATCACGAGATTTCAGCACCTCGATCGCATTCTCCATCTCAGCTGTGGAGATCAGTTCATCCTTGTCTGCGTCGAACAGCTCCAGGACTTGGTCGCGCGATGAACCAGCGCGTCTATCACGTTCGGGTGGGGCCTTTTCCAACGTCAACACGTACAAAATAGTGACGACGGCCAAAACCACGACAACTGCAATGGTGGATAACTTTTTCATCGTGGTAATCGCTCAACTCAGCTATTTCAGTTTTTCCGCAACCGATTGCGTTTGATTGGTCAGCGCAAAAATCCGTTCTCGGATTGCCCGCATCACCGCTGACTGCTCGTCGGGCGTCAAACCGGTGTTGGCAGCAAGCTCCGCGAGCTGTCGTTCGATATCCAATTCTTCTTGTTCCATGTGCTCACAATCTTGCAAACACGCGCTGCCTTCGCTGCCAAGTTCCACCGCTCGTTGCTTTTCGATTCCAATCGCAGTCTTAATCTTGCTGAGCGCTTGATCATATTTGCCTTGGTCGAATTTCTCTTTTTCGGATTTCAACAAGCCAAATACACTCGCGCTCAAGTCGCGAACTTGTCCGACAACGCGACGAGACGTCTCTTTTTCTTCTGGAGTGCCGAAGAAAAAGTTGAAAGCCAATATGCCAACAACCGCCACAGCGATCAATTTAAAGAGCAGTTTTATCATTTGCGATTTTTGAAACAGTGAGTTTGCCCAGCAATTAAATTCCGACAACCTCATTTTATCGACAAGTGTCACGGCTCAACACCCAGAGCCACCTGTTCACTTGGCAAATCACAGTTTGAAGCTAGAGGTTTTACTAGCACGCACAGATTGTGAATTTTTTGAAGCCTCTGAGCT
>CAZZDZ010000362.1:0-6719 GCA_964652675.1 uncultured Pirellulaceae bacterium | reverse complement strand
GTGCCGTACAGTATTCGCGCGTCTTGACACTGGTAAGCTGGCGATGCCACTTCGTTGCCATCAACGAGGGCTTTCTTCATAAAAATCGCATCTGCTTTCAACTTTCAGCTAAACTGCGAGGCTTAAATGCACTCCACAGAATGCACCTTTTAGATACAAGACGAGAAACATGAAACACCTGCTGTACCTGTGCCTTTTGGCTGTCTCTAGCCTCATTCCCAGTATCGGTTTTGGCCGCGATTTTTACGTCAGTCCGACGGGCGATGACGCGAATATTGGAACACGCGATAAGCCTTTGGCGACCCTTGCCGCAGCGCGGGATGCAGTTCGCGAATTTGCCGGCAAGGAATCGGTCACCGTTCATGTAGCAGAAGGCGTCTATTATTTGCCCGAAACCCTGGCGTTCACTCCCGAAGATTCCGGAACGGCCGATCACCCGATTGCGTACCGCGCCGAGAAAGAAGGTGCGTCGGTTCTGAGTGGCGGATTGCTACTGAACTTGAAATGGCAGGAGTACAAGGACGGCATCTATTCGGCAAAGACGCCCGACGGTTTGGTGATCGATCAGTTGTTTGTTGATGTTTCTAATCAGCGGATGGCTCGGTATCCGAACTTCGACGGCACAAAGAAGGCGGAGCCGTATCAGGGATTCGCGGCGGATGCGTTTTCCAAAAAACGAGCTGCCAATTGGGCTGATCCGACGGGCGGTTACATTCACGCGATGCACCGAGCGGGTTGGGGAGGTTATCACTATCAGATCACTGGCAAAGAAGCCGACGGCGACGTGACCTATGAAGGCGGCTGGCAAAATAATCGAAGGATGGGAATGCACAAAAACCATCGCATGGTCGAGAACATCTTCGAAGAACTTGACGCGCCCGGTGAATGGTTTCATGACGCAAAGACTTCGACGCTGTACTACATGCCCGCTGCGGGTGTTGATCTATCGAACGCGAAAGTCGAAGTCGTTCGACTAAGGCACTTGATCGAGTTTCAGGGAACAGAATCATCACCCCTTCGACACATTTCTTTGCAAGGATTTACCGTACGGCACGCCGCGCGGACTTTCATGGATTGCAAAGAACAAATGCTGCGATCGGATTGGGCGATTTATCGTGGCGGAGCTTTCATGCTGACAGGTACCGAAGACGTCAGCATTCTGGATTGCGAATTTGATCAAGTCGGCGGCAATGCGATTTTCGTGAACAACTACAACCGCCGCACGCTTGTGAAGGGATGTCACATCCACGATTGCGGTGCCAGCGGTGTTTGCTTCGTCGGTGATCCTGATGCCGTCCGTAATCCGTTGTTCGAGTATGGTCAAAAGAACGATTTGGCGACGATCGATCGAACACCAGGACCAAAGACGAATAACTACCCGGCTGACTGCTCAGTCGACGATTGTCTGATTCATGGCATCGGCCGCGTGGAACGTCAGCCCGCCGGTGTGCAGATTGAAATGGCCGCCGAGATCTCGGTAAGTGATTGTTCGGTGTATGACACAGCACGAGCCGGCATCAACATCGGTGACGGAGCGTGGGGCGGGCACCTGATTGATCGCTGCGATGTGTTTGATACCGTTTTGGAAACTCACGACCACGGGTCGTTCAATTCATGGGGACGTGATCGCTATTGGCGGAACGACTTGAAGACAACTCAGGAAGCCGTCGATGCGGAACCGAATCTGCCGTTTTTAGATGCGATGAAAACGACCGTCATCCGCAACAGTCGGTGGCGCTGTGACCATGGTTGGGATATCGACTTGGACGACGGTTCCAGTAACTATGACATCTACAACAACCTGCTGCTGAACAAGGGTCTGAAGCTGCGCGAAGGATTCCGTCGTCATGCATGGAACAATGTGATGCCTGCTGGTTGGTTTCATCCTCATGTTTGGTTTCAAAGCAGCAACGACCGGGTATACGCCAATATCTTTGTGAAACGCCATAGTCCGGCTCGCATGAGTCAGAAGTACGTTCGCGGTGAAACGATGGTGGATCGCAATCTGTTCACACAAGTCGACGAACGGACGCTTGCGTTTTCCAAACGGCTAGGATGGGATAGCAATTCGGTAATGGGCGATGCGATGTACGTTGATCCCACCAAAGGCGACTTTCGAGTCAAGGAAGGTTCGCCAGCGATGAAGCTTGGTTTTAAGAATTTTCCAATGGATCAATTCGGCGTCAAAAAACCATCGCTCAAAGCCATCGCTCGTACTCCCGAAATTCCCGAACTGGACAACACCATTGATCCAACGCGCAGCCAACCACCTTCAGAAGTTGTACAGCGCTGGGCGTGGGAAGGTGCAGTGCTACAGGATTTGAAGGGCGAAGAGTTTTCGGCCTATGGCGCCAGTAAGGAAGCGGGCGGCGTTGCAGTCGTTCGCGTTGCCAAAGGTTCGGCGGCGGAGAAAGCAGGCATGCGAGCCGGCGACTTGATTCAAGGGATCGGTGGCCAATCGGTCTCCAACGCCAAGGCGTTTTTTCAAGGCCTCAAAAAATCCGCGGACAATCCCAATCAATCCGTCAAGGTAATGGCACTACGAAGCCAGAAACCGATAGCGATCACATTGGCACGTGGTACGCGACTTGTGATCGAATCGGCTAAGACACCTGACGGATTGAAGCAATTGACACCCGTCAAAACGACTCACAAAATCTTTGTCAGTAGCAAGACAGCCAATCAACCGTTGTCCCGCCTCACCGATGGCGAACTCACCGCAGACTATGGACCGATTTTTCCAAACGACGTTGCCAACGGGACCTACAAAATGGATCTTGGTGAGTCAAAAAGTATCGCGGCGATCAACAGTTGGAGCTTCAACAAAAACGGAATTCGCGGTGAACAGAATCTGACGATTTACGCGAGCAACGCGGTGAAAGACCCAGGTTGGAAGTTGAGTGAATTCACACCAATCGGAACGATCGCCACCGGCGGCGTGAAAACGGACTTTACGGCTGCATCGGTTCAGTCAACGTCAGACCAACCGCTTGGAAAATACCGCTGGATTGTTTGGTCGGTCTCCCCAGTGACCAAAAGTAGCCAATTTGAAAACACAGCGTTTCAAGAACTATCCGTCACGACGACGGACGAAGACAAGTAACCCCGTTTGCAGCACCAAAAGGCTGGCTTTCGTGCAATCGCAACGTGCTGGCCTTACTCATACTGAAAGAGCTACTGCAAAACTCTTGACGACATTCGCGCGGGTTTTCGGATAGATTTCAAAGTGTAGGGGCCGAACACGGCGGTCGGCACCGGCAATTCAGTTATCTTTACGAGAATCAACGTTTCCAAAAGACAGACATCGAAGCTTTCACAATGAAATCAGCAATTCTTAAGACAGTTTTTGCCGCGTGTTTCCTGATCCCGTGCCACGTCGACGCCGACGAATTCGCCAGCGACGTCGCGTTTATGAAAAAGCACACTCAAATCGTACTACTGCGTGACGGTGATGCAGCGGTCGCGGTCGCGCCAGCCTATCAAGGCCGCGTCATGACCAGCACCTTTGATCATAAAGAGGGACCAAGCTTTGGCTGGATCAATCGTCCGGTCATTGAAAAGGGTTTCCTCTCTGAAGAAGCCCGAAAGGGAACTCTGGAAGAACACATCTACATCTTCGGCGGCGAAGAACGCTTTTGGCTTGGGCCGGAAGGCGGTCAATATGCGATCTTTTTCAAGCCGGGAACCAAGTTTGAATTTTCCGATTGGACGACACCGCCTGCGATCGATACTCAAGCCTATCAACTGGTCGAACAAAAAGACGACTCGGCAAAGTTTCAACACCAGGCCGATTTGATTAACTACCGCGGAACGGAATTCAAAGTCGGAATCGATCGCACCATCACACTGTTAAACAAGCAACGTGCTTCGCAACTACTTGGCGCGGACGTCGCCGATGGCGTCCGCATGGTGGCGTATGAAACAGACAACAGGATCACCAATCGCGGCGCAGATTCGTGGAAGCCAGAGACGGGTCTGCTCTCCATCTGGCTGTTGGGAATGTACAACCCGTCGCCAAAAACAACCGTGGTGATCCCATTCAACGAAGGCGACGAGTCAACGCTTGGGCCAACGGTCAATGACACCTATTTCGGCAAAGTCCCCAAGGAGTACTTGAAGGTCAGAAAGAACAAAATGTTCTTCCGAGGTGACGGCACTCGTCGCGGAAAAATTGGCATCACTTCCAAACGTTCCAAAGGCATCGCAGGCAGTTACGACGCCGAGGGGCAAGTGCTGAACATCGTGACTTACAATGTTCAGGACGCGCCCAACGGGTTTGTCAATTCGATGTGGGAGTTGCAAGACGAACCCTACTCAGGTGACGTCATCAATTCGTACAACGATGGATCGCCGGAACCCGGCAAGCCACCGCTGGGACCTTTCTACGAACTAGAAACGTCTTCCCCGGCCGCCGCGCTACAGCCCGGTGAAACGATGAAGCACGTTCAGCGAACGTTTCACATTCAAGGCTCCGAAGAAGCACTGGATTCGTTGGCAAAAAAGCTGCTTGGTGTTCGGCTCGACGCGATTAAGTCAGCTTTCTAGTTGAACTGCCCCCGGAGAAACGGGTCAATAAACTTCTTGTTTTTCGGGTTTTTGCTGTAGATATCGTGATCCAGCGGGGTTTGTTGATCGAGCAAGGTTTGTTGGTTGAATGCCAATCTTCATCTTGCTGCCATCTAAACAAAACAAGTGCAACAAACGATTGCTTGCAACTTTTTCAGTTGCCCAGTGTTGAAATGTCTTGAGTAGATGCTTTCAGTTCCCTAAGTCAAACACGATGTGCAACTATGAACCTGACGCAAAGAGTTTTTCAACGGATGGCTTACGGCAAGTTGTTTTGCTTCGTGGCTGCTTTTGTTTTGATCGTTTTGCAAGCTGCGAATACGGGAGTTGCGAAAGACGTCGCAAAAGGCAAACAGCCGAACATTGTTTTTATTTTGGCAGATGACCAGGGCTGGAACGGAACGTCTGTGCAGATGCATCCGACCGTCCGTGGGTCGAAAAGTGATTTCTATAGAACGCCACATCTTGAGAGGCTGGCAGCTCAGGGATTGCGATTCAGCCAAGCTTACGCGCCCGCCCCGATGTGCGCGCCGTCGCGGGCCAGTTTTCAAACCGGCAAAAGCCCCGCGCAGCTTCGAATGACAAATGTCGGGCGTGGAAGCTCGCCTGAGCCCTGGGAACGGCTTGAGCTTGAAGACCATTCCAGCAGACTTTCGCAAGACGAAATCACGATCGGCGAACAGCTTCAAACAGCGGGCTACGCCACGGCTTGGTTTGGCAAGTGGCATTTGGGCAGTCGGGCGGGTCCAGAAGCTCACGGATACGACGAAAGCGATGGAGCGACCGGCAACTCAGAAGGGGTTACCGAAGACCCCGAAAACCCCAAGGATGTGTTTGGAATCACCAAACGTGGGATCGAGTTTATGGAGCAGAACGTGAAAGCTGAAAAGCCGTTCTATTTGCAACTCTGGCACTACGCGGTGCACGATCCGATTGAAACCAAGCCCGAATCCGCATCAGCAGCGGCAAGTCGCCGAGCGGGACGCACACACTTTTTGCCCACCGTTGCGGGCATGACGGCTGACCTGGACACCGGGTTGGGAATGATTCTTGATAAAGTCAGCGAACTGGGGATCAGCGACAACACGTACATCGTCTACATGTCTGACCACGGAGCCGGTTTGAATGTTTCGTCGAACCTGCCGCTTGCTTTGGGCAAAGGCTGTTTGACTGAGGGCGCGTTGCGAGTCCCTTTGATCATAAGCGGGCCAGGAGTAGCGACCAACGCTTTCTGTTCAGTTCCTATGGTCGGTTGGGATCTTTATCCAACCTTCTGTCGTTTGGCCGGGGTCGAGAAAGAACTACCCAAGGGCATCGAAGGGATCGACCTGAAACCGCTTTTCAAAACCGGTGCTTGGCCGGACCAGAAGCCGCGACGCGATGAAATCGCATTTCATTTTCCTCATTACGGCCAAGGCGCAACCCGATCTCCGCATTCGACGATCATTGTCGATGGACTCAAATTGTATCGGCACTATGAGTGGGATTTGCTCCAGCTTTACGATCTGAATCGTGATGTAGGCGAACGAAATGATCTCGCGAAACAAATGCCCGAAAAGGTTGAGATGCTGACCAACCGGTTGGACGAATATCTAGCCAAGGTGGACGCGGGAATGCCAAGTCCCAATGCTGATTTTGATCCTAACGCGACCGTGCAACGTACTCCTCCGGGTACCAGTGGCAGTAGCAAGCGCGAGGAGCGAATCGCAGAACGCAAAAAAGAGCTCGAAACGTTGGAGTCGTCCATCACGGCAGGCGACTTTGAAAAAATTGGTACCCTGCTTGATGCCATGGCCGAAGCATTGGATTCAGATTCAAGTGATTCGGGACGCCGCAGCAAGTTCAAAGAATCGCGGGAAAAGGATCTGGCTGAACTAAGGGCCGCGTTGGCAGAAAAGGATGTTAAACAGTTACAAGAAGTTCTTGCGAATATCAAAGAGCGATCCCCGTCAGCAAAACGCAGCTCAGCGAAACGTGGCGCAGGAAAACGCGGCGCAGAAAAACGCGGCGAAGAAAAACCCAGCTCTAGTTAACGCTCAGTCGCCACTGCTCGCAAAAGGGTGGAAAAGCAGTGTCATCACTCACGTGTTGGATTGCACGCAATACATGTCAAAGTTCGCGGCCACTCGATGCGACAGCTCTCGCCAAGCGGA
>CAZZDZ010000361.1:0-6734 GCA_964652675.1 uncultured Pirellulaceae bacterium | reverse complement strand
TCCTGCCATGAAAACCATTTTCGTTGTGCTTGCGATGCTAATTTCGTCGTCCGTTTTTGCTGAGGAACGTCCGAAAGACTTAAAGGGCATCGAAGCAGCGTTGAAGTCATCGCCAGACGACCCAATGTTGCACTACGGAAAATGCCAGTTTCTTTTCAAAGATGGAAAGGAGCAAGAAGCGATAGACCATGCATCGGTCACGATGTCAAAGTTCATCCTCGCCAAAAAAGAACTTGCCTGGATCAGAGTCGGTTCCATCAAAACGAAGGAACATCGCATCGACGTGCACTTTAACATGGGGCCAAAAGAAAGGGTAAAGCCCAAAGACGGTATCGTGCGACCGTACAGTTTTCGTGTTTGGACTCTGGGCGACGAACCAGATCTTGTTCAGATCCTCGACTTTGAACATGGCTATTCCAACGGCAAGGTAGTCACCGCCGCGATCGGGGAGACCACCCGTCGTGGGCACGCAAATTACGGAATCGTCGATCCCAAAAGCGACTTTGCGACCGTAAAGAAAAAGGTCCTAGAAATCCTTGCTCGGTAGACGTCCCGGCAGATGTCATAGCGGGATTGAATTTGGATTACCCTAACCAGGTCCGCCTTCGCAACAGGTTTCGCAGATTGTGTGGCATCGCGAACACTGCAACTTGGCGCGGACTTCTACTAATCGCCCGTTGCAAACTGGACACGCGGGCATGGTGGAGCAAGCCTTTGGTTTTTTGTCGCGGTCGTTACCCAGGTCAACCGACGCATTGGCTGGTTGTTTTTCCATGTTTTGGATTCCTTTCTCAATACGATTGACGGCTGTTGATGTTTGCTGGTTTTAAGGCTTGAGTATGTGGCGGCCTTTCTCGAACTGGCGATGACACGCGTTGCAGTTTTCCAGCATTGACTTGTACGCTGCGGTGGCTTGGTCGAATTGCTTTGCACCGGCTGCCTTGTATAGCTTCGCGCCGTCTTCTCGCGATTTGACTGAATGGTTGTTCCAGTCATCCGCGTTCTCCTTGGGAGTTCGGGCGAAAAGCAGGTTGCAGCTTTCGGCCAAGATCAGCGAATCAGACTTGATTGCTTTCCAACCAGCTTTGTCCTCTGGTTCGGTCGCCATCGAAACCTTCAACCGTTTGTAGGTCGGTTGGAAAACGTATTCCATGAATTCGTGCATGCTGTCTTCGACAATCGTGGCGTGATTGTCGGCGGCGTGTTCATGCTCATGTTTTTCTTCAGCGTCGGACGATGCGGTCACAAAAACACTGATGGCCAAAAAAGCAAAAAGCAGAGTCAAAATCGATAGACGATTGATTTTAAAATTTGAACGGGCAAGCATGATTCGGGCTCCAATCGGGAAAAGGTTCTAGGGCAAAAGGATAGCATTTTGCCGTCCCGTTTGGCAGTAGTTGGTTTTTGGTAACCATCCACTGCGTGTTACTTGAACCACGCTGATCGCTTGATTCGCTCAGGCCGGTTTTTTGCAGTTTGTGGCACGCTTCAGCCGGGGCGAGTAATCTAGAGCACACAGACATCTAGATCGCACACAGACAATTGTGTGCGTTACCCACCCAAAGCATGCCCATGCAAATCAACCGCCGTCAGATGCTTTCCCTGTCTGGGTTTGGGTTTGGACAGCTTGCGGCTGCCCACCTGCTTGGTGCAGATGGTTCTTCGGCTGTTTCTCCGCCGTCGGGCATTCCGATTTACGGCGACCTTCACTCGCGTCCGTCGCATTTTCCGGCGCAGGCAAAATCGGTCATCCAACTTGTTCAGAACGGCGGCCCTAGCCAAATGGACTTGTTCGATCCAAAGCCGGAGTTGACACGTTTGGCAGGCAAACCGCATCCCGATGGCGTCGAGATTCACCAGCCCAATAACGAAAACAAACTGCTGCCGTCTCCATTGAAATTCAGCAAATACGGCGAATGCGGGATGGATGTGTCCGAGGCGTTGCCACACGTCAGCACGATTGTGGACGACCTTTGCTTTGTGCGATCGATGCACACCGAGCACAACAATCATCTTGAAGGTCTTAACATGCTGTTGACCTGCAAGATATTTCCTGGACGGCCGGTCATGGGCGCGTGGATCAGCTACGCCTTGGGGACGGAGAATCAGAACCTGCCGGCCTATGTCGTGCTCCGTGATCCGCAAGGCTACACGGTCGGTGCCAAGCAGCTTTGGGCAAACGGGTTTCTGCCGGCGCTCTATCAAGGAGTCGAATTCAGCACGAGTGGCACTCCGGTGCACAATCTTAAACCGCACGCTGAACTTCCGCCGGGCGCCCAGCGAGCGAACCTTGATTTCCTGCAAAAACTAAACACCGCCCACCTTCGAGAACGCCCAGGCGAATCGGAACTTCAAGCCCGCATTGAGAACTTTGAATTGGCTGCACGCATGCAGCTCGAAGCGCCCGACGTGTTGGATCTGTCCAAGGAGACAAAACGAACTAAGACCATGTATGGCTTGGACGATCCCAAGACGGCAAAGTACGGCACGCGTTGCCTGATGGCACGCCGGCTTGTCGAAGCAGGCGTTCGATTTGTCCAAGTCACCAATAGTCCTGGGCAACCGTGGGACCACCACAATGACATTGTCGGCGGCATGAACAAGATCGCAAAGGAAACCGACCAGGGAGCGACCGCGCTGATCAAGGATCTCAAGGCGCGCGGCCTGCTTGAAAGTACGATTGTCATGTGGGCTGGTGAATTCGGTCGCCTGCCGACGACGCAAAATGGCAAAGGCCGTGATCACAACCGCAACGCGTTCACGCTGTGGTTTGCCGGCGGCGGTTTTAAGCCCGGCATGATCTATGGCGAGACCGACGAATTCGGCTACAAAAGCATCGTCAACCGCGTCAGTGTGCCAGACATGATCGCGACTGTCTGTCACCAACTGGGACTGGATCACCGCAGTGTGCAGTTCCCTCACGGAGGCCGCTCTGAGACGCCATCGGACGTCACCGTTACGGGAGCCAAACCGGTCGGCGATCTGGTAAGCAATCCGATTTTCGGAGGCCAAGCGTGACTGCAGTAGCCAATTTGCACAGACGCTTGCCCGTTGTAATCGTTGCAATCATGTTCGTGACGATTCCATTCGCTGGAGACCCGTTCGCTGGAGACCTGTTCGCCGACGACGCAAATCATACACAGGTCGTGTTCGAGAAAGATGTCCTGCCGATCTTTACAAAAAACTGTTTCAACTGTCACGGCAAGAGTTCGCCGCAACTGGGACTGGACCTGCGATCGGCGCGGCTTGTTGGTCGCGGCAGCCAGAATGGGCCGGTCGTTGTGCCAGGATCACTCGATAAAAGCCCCTTGTGGTCGAAAATCTCGTCGCGCGAAATGCCGCCGGCCGCATTCAAACTGAAACTGACCGATAACGAACTGAACGTCATAAAACGTTGGATCGAAACGGGAGCGAAGTCAGTAGAACAAACGCAGTTGCCCAACGACGTTCAACAGCAGTTCGCTAGATTCGAAAACCAGATTCGCCCGCTGTTGGAAGAACGTTGCGTCGAGTGTCACGGCGAAGATGATCCGGATCGCGACCTGGATCTTCGAACGCTTTCGTCGCTACTGCGAGGCAGTGAAAACGGACCAGTCATTTACGAGGGATTCTCTGACAAGAGTGTCTTGATCCGAAAGCTTACCAGTCACGAAATGCCACCGCCGGATGCTGGCGAACCACTGACGCCCGCCGAAATTCGCATGTTCGTAAGCTGGATCGACAAAGGCCGTTTTGTTGATTTTGTGGATGTCCAGCCGCGAACATCCGATGCAGGCCTACGAAAGTCAGAGGCCGTTACTGATCAGGATCGGCAATTCTGGTCCTTTCAAAAACCAGTCGCCGTCGATCCGCCGTCGGTCAAATCCATCGATCGAGTTCGCACGCCGATCGATCCGTTTCTGCTCGCTCGGCTCGAATCGCAAGGCCTGACGTTTTCGCCCGACGCCCCAAAACTGACACTGCTTCGCCGCGCGTTCTTCGATCTGACCGGCTTGCCACCGACACGGGATCAAGCCGAACAGTTTATCAATGATGTTCGCCCGGACGCGTACGAGCGCCTGATCGACCGACTGCTTGCATCACCGCGCTACGGTCAGCGTTGGGGTCGGCACTGGCTTGACGCGGTTGGCTACGTTGATACCAACGGCAAAGATCACAGTCCCAAAGACATCTCGCTGTCCGAAGGCTACTGGCGTTATCGGGACTACGTCATCAATCGCACAGACCAAGACGCACCCTGGGACCGATTCCTGATCGAACAAATTGCCGGAGACGAGTTGGTCGACTGGCGAAATGCAGATTCTTACTCGCCGCAAACCATTGAACGACTGACCGCCACCGGCTTTCTACGAAATGTGTTGGATATCACCAACGAAGACATTTCCAACTTGCCGTTTGACCGCTACGAAGCTCTGTTCAAGCTGACGGAGCGGGTTTCAACCAGTACGATGGGCATGACGATCGCATGTGCCCGGTGTCACAGTCACAAATTCGATCCAATCCCACAGACGGATTACTACCGATTCCTGTCCGTGTTCGCGTCCGCTTACAACCCGTCGCAGTGGCTGCAACCAAAGGATCGACATCTCTATACCGTTTCGCCATCAGAAAAAGCAAGGATTGATGGCCGGAGTCGTGACCTCGACGCCGCAAAGAACAAACGGAAATCGATTCGCGATGGTTACCGCAAACAGCTTTTCGAACAGAAGTTACAAACCATCGCAGAGGATAGACGCGACGCAGTCAAAGCCGCGATTGAATCCCAAGACAGAAAGCAAACGGAGCAAGAGAAGGCGCTTGTCGTGGAGTTCAAGGCGACACTTGCGGTTAGCGATTCCGAGATCACAAAAATTCTGACCGAAGCGGATACCAAGACACTTGAAGAGTTGCAGTCACAAATCCGCAAAACGCAAAACAATCTGGCGCTTCAAAAAGTCGAGAAGATTCAGGCTCTTTGGGACGTCGGCAAGCGACCGACAATCCGTGTACTTCATCGAGGCGATGTTGATTTCGCTGGTCCGATTGTCGAGCCTGGATTTTTATCGGTTTTGAACCCGGCCGGATCGTCACCAACCGTCTTCTCGCCCAATGCCGTTGGCAAAACAACCGGATTGCGGCTCGCACTGGCTCAATGGTTGACCAACGCCGACCATCCGCTGACCGCGCGAGTGATCGTGAATCGAATCTGGCAGCATCACTTTGGCCGTGGGATCGTCGCAACTCCCGATAATTTTGGAGCAACGGGAGCGCGACCGACTCATCCAAAACTGCTCGATTGGCTTGCTGTCGAATTCATGCGAAACGGGTGGAGTGCAAAGGAGCTGCATAAGCTGATCATGACGTCCAGCGTTTATCGGCAGATGTCGCAACCAAATGCTAATCTCCAAAACGCCAACATCGATCCCGAAAACAAACTTCTCAGCCGAATGAGGCTCAGACGCCTGGAAGCCGAATCGTTGCGCGACGCGGTCATCGCGACCAGCGGACAGCTTGACGACAAACGCGGTGGCCCACCTGTCATGCTAAAGCCACTGGACGATGGTCGGCAGACGATCCCAAATCAGCAGCGCCGCAGCGTTTATCTGCTCGCCCGCCGATCAAACCCAGCCACGTTCTTGCAAACCTTTGACTATCCCGTCATTGACGTGAACTGTACGCGTCGATCGACGTCGGCCACGCCGCTACAGTCACTGACGATGATCAACAGCCAATTCCTGACAGCAAGTGCTGCTCACCTAGCAAAGCGAGTTCGAACCGAAGCGGGGCCAGACGCAAAGTTGCCGGAGATGATCGAGACCACCTACTGGACCACGCTGTCGCGCGGCCCGTCTGCCACAGAAACAAAGCTTGCTGAACAACATATGAAGCGTCTATTGAAAATCTACGAGCAATCCGGGGCAAAACCGGAGGCGGCGCGTGAGGGCTCGTTCGAGAACTTCGTTCACATGCTCCTGTGCTCGAACGAGTTTCTATATGTCGATTGAGCCTTCGACCACTAGGTTTCAGAGCAAATGCCTGCGGCTGCTTTGAAATTTTGGTACATGACGCAAGGAGCTGGTGTCGGACGGCGGACTTGATCGCAAAACGATGGTTTTTCTTCTCTCGCAACTCCAGCGGTTCATCGCTCGCACCAATCAAAGTTTCTCCGCCCAGAGATTTGATTCGCAAAGGTAAGCACGAATGAACACAGATAGACACGGAAAAGAAAACCGGGGACTAGGTGCCACGGTCGCGAAGCTCTTTTTTTAGATCATTTATCAAACCGCCCAGCTGATCATTTGACAATCCATCCAGCGAAGAAGCCTCTTTGCCAAGTAACTGACACAGTAGTTTGATCTGGCCAGCTAATTCACCCTCTGCTCGGCCTTCTGCCACACCCTCTGCCCGGCCTTTCGCCTCACCCTCCGCTCGGCCTTTCGCCTCACCCTCCGCTCGGCCTTCTGCCCTGGCATGTTGCAGCCTTGCTTGATCGTCCCGTTGGGCTTTCAGACGTAGTTCGTATTGGCTGCGTTGCTCGGGAGTACGTTGAATCATGTTGAGTACCTCGGCGGCTTCGCTGAAGGCGGGTGAGTTGAATCTCTGTTTAATTTCTTCGGTCGTCATTTCATCGGCGCGGCAAAAGAAATACAGCCACGCTTCTACCGGATCGCTAATCACTCTATTATCACTCGGTACCACGTACTTGGGCAACTCAAGAATGTGGATTTGCAAATTGTCGGTCAAATCCAGCTCCG
>CAZZDZ010000360.1:0-6743 GCA_964652675.1 uncultured Pirellulaceae bacterium | reverse complement strand
GCCGGCTCCATCTTTGATAATCGGACTTCATCGATTTGAAACTTGAAGGGGCCAGCAGGTTCGTTGCCGAACCAGATCCCAAGGACGTCCGTTCCATCGCAGCCATTAAAGTCCTTGATAGGAAACGTGTGCTTTGTCCAAGTCGAGGTCGCTTTGAATGTCTTGGTGGAGGGCTGAAATCCGCGTTTGGCGAAAAATAACATCACGCTTTGGTCAGTCCCGTCTCCTTTGGACCAAAACGACAGCGTCAGGTCATTGCCGATGTTCTTGGGCTGCATCGGGATGTCAGCGGGAGAGAACATCACTCCAGCAAAACGCGGTTGCTTGGCTTGGCATTGGCCACTCACCTCCAGCGAATGGCTGGATTTGTCGGCACCCGATTTGACCACTTTCATTGAAGCCGTCGACGATCCGCCCATCATTTTGTCTGTGCTGGCCACCCAGCCAGCGCCAAAGGCGGTTGTGACTGTCCCATCGTCGAAGTCGCTGATCTCCAAGTCGCCATTGCCCAGGTTTGGCTTGGTCGCCTTGTCCGCTGAAGCAGTCTTTTGAACCATCGCTTCCAAGTCCGCCGGACGACCGTTCTTCCAAACTCCGACCAAATTCATGGTCGCTCGAATGTCCGTCGTTGGGTCGCCGTTGACCAAGACAAAGTCACCCCGCATTCCTTCGGCAATCCGTCCTCGGTCGGCGAGCTTGAAATGCTTCGCGGGCAACGAGGTCGCAGATGCTAAAACATCGCTTGGCGACAACCCTGCGCTGACAAGCCATTGCAATTCATGGTGCAGGCTCGCCCCGTGGACGGTACCTGGATTGGGCGAATCGGTTCCCGCCAGGATGGGCACACCGGCTTTGTGAAGCATCAGGATATTGTGCTTCAAGTTTTTGATCGACTCGGGATTGGCTTTCGCTACCGGGAACTTGTTCGCCAAATTGTTCCGATCGACGTTGTTGAGCATTCCCCGAATCGTCGCATGGTTGAAAATTTGCGACGTTGTGTTTTCACCATACAAATTTGAGATCACTGCAGCCGTCGGAATCACAAAGACACCTTGCTGCTTTATCTTCGTCACCATCTCTGGGGTCAGTGGTGAGTCGACAAACAGATGAACCAATCCATCAACACCACCGCGAATCGCCAGGTTCGCGCCGTCGCTTGTGCTGACGTGAGCGACGGCGAGTTTGCCAAGCAATGTTGCTGCATCGGCGGCTTCTGAAATTTGTCGTTCGTTTAATGTCGACATTGTCGTACCGTACGCACTGCCGTCCTCGTAGATCAGCTTGATGTAATCAGACCCCTCGCGAACTCGATCACGAACGTAGCTGGCAACATTGTCTGTCTGGCCAAGCGTTGGTGTTGGGAAGCCGAATTGGGTTCCATGCCCGCCAGCGACTGTGACGGCCGCACCAGCCGAATAGTAGTCCGCCCGTTGAGCATCGTGTGTTGGGTCATCTCGCCCTTCCCGCAATTCTCTTGCGGTGGCAACCTCGCAAAGCATGTCCAGTTCTGTGGTGACGCCAAACGCAAGGGCTTGTTCAAGTTGCCTGGGAAAGAACGCGTGCGTGTGAGCGTCGATGAATCCAGGAAGCAGCGTTTTGCCAGCTCCATCGACTTCGGCAATTTCACCTGGATTTTTCACGTCGGCTCCGACGCCCTGAACCACACCGCCAATGACCAGCACGTTAACGCCGGTTTGCTTGGCTTTGCCGTCGAACACATCAATACCGCTAAAAAACACATCGCCATCCCCCGCAAAAGCTGGCGGCTGCAAAGCAAAAAGGCCAGCGATGCACGCACAAACAACAACTCGAAGCATGGTTTTGGTCCCAATTTGGATTTTAAGGCGGCTGAATGGACAGCTTTCGTACTCACGGCACAAATACAACCGCCAGAGGGCGCACTATTATTTTCGAATTACAAGCAAACGAACCAAACACTTGTCAATCGGATGCATTACTCTTTCAACTCGAACACCTCCTCCACGCTGCGCCCAAACACTCGCGAGATTCGCAGCGCCAATGCGAGCGACGGCGTATAGGTTCCCGTTTCCATCGCAACGATCGTTTGACGGGTGACGCCGACGGCGTCAGCCAATGATTGCTGAGTCATGCCATCGGTTTGTGTTCGTAACTCGCGAACACAATTCGTAAGGTTGGGTTCCGATCTACGTGGCACGAGCGTTGCCTCGGTATTGGATCAACGACATCGCGCCCTTGATGGCGTAGCACAATGCAAATTGCGCCCAAATCATCACGGACAGCAATCCCGTCGGCACGTCACGTTGCTGGTGGCTGTGCCACATGGTGACAATCACAAGAGAGAGCAGCATCACGATCCACGCAGTCCCAAACCCAAACCAGGAGGAGTGCTTTTCGATTTCCCGGTCGCGTTCGTCACTCACAATTTGATTGCCACGTTTTCGCAAGAACAATGGTGTGATGCCAAGCAGTCCTAACAGACCAAAACCACCCAGTGCGGCATTTCCCAGCCACGGATACAGCGCGAACACAACAACGATGGCCAGCACTGAAACGATCAACTCTGTCCAGGCAACTTTCTCTAGTGCATTCATCTCTAACGCCTCAGCAGGAAAGAGCCCCTGAATCGAAGTGATTCAAGCAGCTTAGGTGCGCATGATATACCATACATTCAATATGTCAAGTATATTTGTCATTCCTGCAATGAGCCGATAAAGAGAAATTTCTCTCGATTCTTTGCAACATTTGCGATTTACCCTCGACTGCCATGATAGAGACCGCGATTCGCTCGGAATTTGCGGTTTGAATTCTATTCGCAAGCAAGTTCACACATCGGCTCTTGGGAGGGTCACCATCATGGTTCGTAGCATCAAATACTCGCTGGTCACCGCGATCGCGTTGGTCGTCGGCGGATTCCTTTTGCTGGGGTCAAATTTCGCCAGCTATGTTCGCACCTCGGCCCGTTCGGTTCAGGAATCGGTGCAAGAAGCGGTGCCATTGGAGTTTGAACTGCGTCGTGCCCGAGACTTGATTGATGCCATCCTTCCCGACCTGCAATCACAGGTTCGCGCGATTGCACAGGAAGAAGTCGCGATCGCCGCGCTTGAAAACGATCTACTGGCAAGCAACAAACGTTTGAAAGTCGAAAAGGCCTCATTGGCTTCGCTGCGGGACAAGATGCGTGTCCATCAGGTGTCTTATTCCATGGGTGATCGTGATCTTTCACGTCAACAATTGACCGAACAAATGCACCAGCGTTTCGAGCGATACAAGCAAGGCGAACTGGCGGTCGAAAGCAAACAGCGACTACTAGAAAAACGACGTGATGGCTTAAATGCCGGACTCGCGATGCTGGACAAGATGCGTCACCGCAAGGTTGAATTGGAGCAAAAGGTGGAGACGCTGGCAGCCCAAAGTCGTTTGTTGAAAGCATCGAAGGTGGACGCCGGAATCGCGATCGACGGAAGTCAGTTATCGGAAGCTGATCAATTGCTCAGCCAGATTGAAACCCGATTGGCGGTCGCTCAGCGTGTGCTGGCTCATGAGCAAGACGTGTTTGCGATCCCGCTAGATGACGGGGCAATAATCGAAGACAATGTCATTGCGGCGTATGACGATCATTTTGGCGACGACCAGATGCCCGAGCGCCTTGAACTGACGTCAAAGTAGCCTAGAAGTCTGGGATGTAGCGAAACTTTTGATGAGTTTCGCTACCCAAACTTTCAGTTGAAACAAAGCAGTCGCGGTTGATGGGCGATGAACCGAGGCTAACGCCTAAACGGCTAGTAAAGCGACAGCCTCTGGCGACTCCGGCTACAACAACGAGAAAACTGTGTTCCACCTTGACCTTAAACAAGCCGAATCCGCGATCGCGGCCGGGCGACTTGATGAAGCGTTCTCGCTTCTGACCTCGTCATCGGCTCGCGGTCATCGTGAAGGCCAGCGGAGAGTGGATGAATTGATCGAAGCGTTCGTCAAGCGTGGCATCGTTCATTTCGCCGAAGGCCGCCTTGATGATGCAATGCATGACGCTCGGGCAGCAGCTTCACTTGGTGGTCGACAAGTTCGGATTGCTAGGTTGCTAGATTCGATCAGCCAGGCGAAGCAACAGCGGCATGATGGCGAAAAGGCGGTGTGGCAGCAGCGAAGTGCGAAAGTGACTTCTTCCGCTGGACACCAAATCCAGAAGGTTACCGGCATCCAAAAGGTTATCAGCGGAGCCGGAGAAGTCCTTTGCGTTGATGGCCTGGGAAGTTTGCTGATGCTGCGAAGTGATCATGTCTCCATTGGCCCGGCGTCCACGTCGTGCCGGCATGATGTGGTCGTCCTTGATCAGACATTGCAGTCGCCGCTGATGATTCGGCGCGACGCCGATGATTACTTTGCCGAATCAGACAGCGATTTTCTTGTGGCAGGAAAGCCAACATCACGGCGACTGCTGCAAGACAGAGATACGCTTTCGATTGGCAGCCGTGGCAGATTGAAATTCAAACGCGGAGTTGCCGCTAGCGGCACAGCGGTCTTGGAAGTCACCGGCGTCAAACTGCAACAACGCGACATCCGCAACGTTGTGCTGATGTCGGACTCATTGCTGATCGGCGGTAGCGGCAGCCATTTCAAGCTAGCTGAATCCAGCGTGCCGATTATCCTACAGCCTGCCAAGGATGGATTTTCAATCCACGCCAAGGGTTCGTTTGACCAACAAGCATTGCGCCCGAATGAATCGGTGGTCGTGAACGACATTCGTTTCGCGCTATCGCCCAACACCCACCCAAGGTCGAGTGCCTGATGCCCAGCTACCGATACCAACAAGGCGACCGACCGCTCGATGGCTACACGATCCAGTATGCACTGGGGCGGGGCGGATTTGGCGAAGTCTATTTTGCAGTCAGCGATGCGGGCCGTGAAGTCGCACTGAAGGCTGTGCAGAACTACGAAGAAGTGGAACTGCGCGGCATCAGCCACTGCATGAACCTGAAATCGCAGCACTTGGTAATGATCTTCGACGTCAAACAAGACGAAGACGGCATGCCGTGGGTCATCATGGAATACGTTTCGGGCGCGAGCCTTCGAGAAATTCTTGATGAAGCTCCCAACGGCATGGGGGCTGAGCAAGCAACTTATTTTCTGCGAGAGCTATGCAAAGGCATCGCCTACCTACACGATGCGGGTGTTGTGCACCGCGATTTGAAACCGCACAACGTGTTCTTTGAAGAAGGAACGGTCAAGATTGGTGACTACAGTCTTAGCAAGGCGATCACGACCAGCCATCGCAGTGGGCATACGACAACCGTGGGCAGCGTTCACTACATGGCTCCGGAGATTGGCCAAGGCCGTTACGGGAAAGCTGTCGACATCTACGCCCTCGGCGTGATCTTGTTCGAGATGCTAACGGGATCGCCGCCTTATGAGGGTGACAGCATGGGCGAGGTGTTGATGAAGCACCTTTCGGGCGAACCCGATGTCAGCGAGCTCCCCCAACCACTCGATGCGATCGTCGCCAAGGCCATGCAGCGAGATCCGTCAAAACGATACCAAAGTGCCAGCGAAATTTTGCATGCGTTATCACCGCAAGACGAATTGCAATATTCGCGCCCGCCCGCATCGTTGTCGTTGATCGGCCAACGAGCGGCGAAAGACCGGGCAACACGGGTGCCGTCGACATCACCGCTGGCCGAAACGTTCGCCACACCGGTGGCTTTGCGTGACACACATGATTCAATGCCATTCGAGCGTCCACAAACATCGAATTTGCCTGCGTTGGGGCTGTGGTGGCATCGGCAGAAAACCGGGGTTCTTCAACCCGACCCATCCCACGGAATCGTGCGATTCGCACTTGGCGTGCTAGCGTGTCTGTTGATTGTGCCGCTCGGTTGCCTAGGCGATGCTACGGAGTCCTGGACCTGGTTATGGGGCGAGGTGCTGACGCTGTCGTTAGTTCATGCCAGCCTAAGTTCTCTGATGTGCTGGTACCTGCTTTCCGCTCTTCCGCGTGGTGAAGGGATTCGTTCGGCGATTCTGACACGAACGATCGTGTCGGCTCCGTTTCTTTTGGCTGGGATATCAGCGGACATTTTGCCACCTCAATACGAACCTGATCGCTACTTCTTTGTTGTGATGGGAATCTGGGTCGCATGGTTAGTCATGGATCTTCGATGTTTCATCGCAGCGGATCGCTACCCACGCATTGGGTTGATCAAAACGATCCTTTCAGCGGCACTCGCAATGGTGTTTACGTTCTTGATTGACCAAAGTGGCGATCGAGTTTTATTTGCCGGTGCGATGGCCGCTTCGGCAGTCATCGTGATTCAACTGCTGGCACCACACGGCCAAGTCGTGACTGAGGACTCTGGCCGCAAAATTCGCAGTTCCGATGCTGTGACCGAAAAACCCAGACACGAAAAACTTCAACCCGAGGAAGTCGGAAAATGATTGCAGAATTTCAGGCAACCAGTGTGTTGTTAATTTTAGTGTGGCTCAGCATCTTCATCGGGATCCTCGTTGCGTTTGCCTGTATTGCCACCATTCTTACAAAAAGGTACGGCATCCTCGCTTTGCTTGGGTTCGTTGTGTGCGTCTTGATCGTTCCCGGCGTGGGCATTATGGCCTTAAGGTGGACAAACTTGGAGAAGGTCGCCGTGAAGCGCGAGCAGGCATCGGGTATTGCTGTGGTGACAGCAGGGGACAGTCATCCAGACCAAACTGCGAACGTCCGCTTAAACACCACAGCCAATGCCATAGCGAAAAATTCAGCTATTCGCGTT
>CAZZDZ010000359.1:3171-6750 GCA_964652675.1 uncultured Pirellulaceae bacterium | reverse complement strand
AGGCATCGCCGATTCAGACGCCATCGAAGTAGGCGATTGGGTGCTCGCGATCGGAACTCCCTTTCGCTTAGAAGCAACGGTGAGTGCGGGAATCATCAGCGCAAAGAACCGCCCTGTCGAACGAATCAAGCGAGGCCGATTGTTGCAAACCGATGCCGCCATTAACCCAGGCAATTCGGGTGGTCCCTTGATCGATCTGGACGGCAATGTGGTCGGGATCAGCACTGCGATCGCAACTCGCAATGGTGGATACCAAGGAATCGGTTTTGCCATCCCAATCAACCATGCGAAATGGATCGCGGACGAACTGGATCAACACGGCCAAGTACGCCGTGCGGCAATTGGGGCAACACTGGCTTCGTTAAAACCCAAGGTTGCCACTAAAGTAAAACTGCCCGCGTATCTGGGGGTCTTGGTTTACCAGATCATCAAAGATTCGGCAGCCGAACGAGCAGGTTTCGAGCAACTGGACGTGATCTTGGAATTCGCTGGTGAACGCGTTCGCAGCAACGAAAGTCTGCAGGATGTCATCGAACGCAAACCGATCGGATCGATTCAGGAAGTCAAAGTTTTTCGCAAAGGCAAAGAGGTGATGTTGAAAGTTGAAATTGCCAGCGCGGAAGATACAACTTTGACCACGAAAAAGGAGGAGGAAGGAGAGGAGTCGGGAGACAAGGAGCAAGAGGAGGAGAAGCCTGCGGACGACGAAAAGGCTACACAAAAGGATGACGCGGAAGCGAAACAGTCCAAATCTGAGGCTGACGAGCCCGACGAATCAGAGGCTGAAGAAGAAAACAAAACGGAATCAGAAACAGACGATGACGATTCCGCAGACGAATCCGATGCAGACAAATCGGATGAAACGTCCAGTTAAATCCGCCATCCGATCACAGCGTGTAAATATGGTTTAAGTGATGAAACTGCATCGCAACCGAAAACTTGTCTGCTTTGCGATCCTCTGCTCGTTTGCCATCGGCCGCGCAGACGCGAAACAAACGTTGGTCAGAGACGCGGATGCGTTCAACGAAACCATGAAAAAGGCCCAACCGGGTGACGTGATTCTACTTGCCAAGGGAAACTGGCCGAACGTGGAATTGCTTGTAGCGGCCACCGGGACGGCGCAGTCTCCTATCACGGTTCGTGCCGAAGTGCCTGGCAAAGTGATTGTTTCCGGTAAATCGCGACTTCGCGTTTCAGGTCGCCACGTGGTCGTCAGCGGAATTCGGTTCCATCAAGCTTGGCACAAATCCGTGATTCTGGAGTTGCGCAAAGATCCAAGAGATTTGGCAAGCGATTGTGCGGTTACGGACTGCGAGTTCGTCGACTGCGTCAACCCGCCAGGCGAGGATTACAAATTCAAGTATCTGTCGATCTACGGCAAACGTAACATCGTCCAGCGTTGTCGTTTCAGTGGAAAGACGAACCGCGGAACGACGCTGGTTGTTTGGCTGGACGACGAAGGAGGCCAACACAAAATTCGCGAAAACCATTTTGGCCACAGACCCGAACTAAAATCGAACGGCGGAGAGACCATTCGCATCGGCGACAGCGACTCCGCTCATCAAGACGCGAACTGCATCGTAGAACGGAATCTATTTGAACAGTGCGATGGCGAAACAGAAATTGTGTCCAACAAATCATGTAACAATTTCTATCAACACAACGTCTTTCTGCGCTGCTCGGGTACGTTGACACTGCGACATGGCCACCGCTGTACCGTTCGGCAGAATTTGTTTTTGGGCGAGAAAGCTCGGGGGACAGGCGGGGTACGCGTGATCGGAAGTGATCATGTCGTCGTTAACAATCGCTTTGAGCGACTCGAAGGCAGTGACTATCGTAGCGCCCTGGTGCTGATGAACGGGATTCCTGATTCGCCCGCGAACGGATATCAGCCGGTTCAGCGCGCATTGATCGCACACAATACGTTTGTCGATTGCAAACGAAGCATCTTGGTGGGAGCGGACAACGATGAGAAAAAACAGGTGCCGCCAACAGACTGTCGCTTTATCAACAATTCAATTTCATCGCGACGAGGGCCAATGATCGATAGAGAATCGAAAGCCGAACGAACTCAATGGGTTGGCAATCTTTGGCATGGCGACGGAAAGCTAGGGATTGATCCGATCGAAGGTGTGGCTCGCGCTAAAAGCGATCTGATGAAAAAACCGAAAGCTCGCTGGCAAATGTTTCAGGAAAGTCCGCTGATTGGAGCGGCGGTTGCGGCGGATGGCTTGCCAAAAATTGATTTCGCCGGACAAGTGAGAGATAGTGCCCCCGATGTCGGCTGTGACGAATGGCCAGTGGAGACGGCGCCATGGATAAAGGATGTCCGTGTTGGACCATCCTGGGATTCGGTGTCGCTGGACCCAGACAATTAGTCAGGGCAACTGAATTTTTCAAAGTAGGTTGGGGACTGCTGACGCCATGGGCTAGGGCTGTGTCGGCCTTCGGCCTAACGCTGGGATGCTGAATGAAAATCGACTTAAAGCTGGCGGGGTCCAATTTGCGAACCCAGACAACTTGTTAGATTTCGATCTGGTCCCTGATGAACTTCGGGCGTGGGTTTCCATTGCCTTTGCGATCGCACTTAAAAAATTCGGCGACGTAGCGAACTGGGGTCTTCTTTTCTGGCACTTTGAATTTGTCACCTTTCTGAAGCACGGGACGATATTCGTCCATGCGTCCAAATTGCCTGGTCCCAGCTGCTTGGCAGGGAAACCAGTAGCCCTTTCCGTCGCCGTCTTCGAGATAAAACTCGGGGTAGCAATGACCGGGTACCCAAACCATTCTTGCTGGTACCTTTGCGTTTCGACAAAGCGCGACCACCAGGCTTGTCATCTCTTCGCAATCGCCTTTGCCGTCCTTCAAGGCCATAGAAGCGTTCTTCAAATCTCCTTCGACGTACTGAACATTTTCGCGAACCCAATCGTAGATTTGCTCGACTCGGTCCCAAGCGTTTTCTGCGTCGCGTGACTCCAGTTCCTTTGAAACGGCTTTGATCCGCGCGTGCTTGGTGTCGATGTAGGGACTGGAACTCAGGTAAAGCCGTTCCTCGCGCCCCGGACGTTTCGGTATCACCAAGTCATCGGTTCTTGTTGGGGCCAGAATTCGCGACTTTTCGACGGCAAGTTCCAACAGCAGCTTTGCCGTTCCACCAGCAACGACTCGCGGAATCTTCAAGATAACTTGTTTTACGCCCGTACCGATATCACGTACTTTCCAAGCTGAAATGCTACGGTCGATTTCTTTGCCGGTCACCGTGACCGTTTGTTCTGGCCAGTTCATCGGAATCGGAAATGAAGCAAAAACGTTTGTGCAGGTAACGGGGGTTTCCAATTCCAAACCAATTTTCCAATTTTGCACTTCAGGCGAATCGTATTTGATACGCCCTTCAGTTTCTGCCAATTTTGGTTCAGTCTCGTTGGCATCTTGCGCTCGCAACGCTGACACCAAAGACGTTGAACTGATCGCGGCGACCGATCCAGCAAGAAGAGAGCGGCGAGAAATTAGCATTCGTCGCATAGATAAATACTCGGTGAAAGTTTCGTTGAAAGTTGTTGAGCAATAATTGTTGAGCAA
>CAZZDZ010000359.1:0-3071 GCA_964652675.1 uncultured Pirellulaceae bacterium | reverse complement strand
AATTGTTGAGCAATAAACCGAAGCAGCCAGAGTGATTTCTGTCTCAAAGACAGCATCACTCTGGCCGCAACTCACTTTTTCATTTGGCACAAGTCATCGTTGGTTCCCATTCTAGTTGATTGGTAGCGGTGTCTAAACAACAAACCGTAGCAATCAATCGATCCATCCAGAGCGGGACCTGGGTCGTTTCGACCCAGACGAGCGATCTAGTAAAAACTAGTTCAGTGGGATGGCTCCTGGCGGTAACGGATCTTCGCTGAGGATTCGGTGTCCGTCCAAATCAACTTTATTGCTGCTGTATCCCGATCCGCGTTGGTACCAAGACCCATCTCCAATGATTTGTCCTTCGATGGGGTATCCACCACCGATGATTTCGCCACCGATTGGATAACCGCCGTCAATCACTTGACCTTCGATTGGGTAGCCGCCGTCGATCACTTGACCTTCGATTGGAAACGAGTTGCCAACGATTTCACCGCCAACAATTCCGCCGCTGACCGTGCCGCCAACAATGTTTCCGGACAAGTACGGGTCGGACACGATGGGAGCCTGTGATCCAAAGTTGCTGACAACCGGACCGTAGCTTCTGCCGCAGTTGCACGAGTTGCTGATGGCTTCTTGGCCACAGCCAGCTTCCAATCCACAACCCCGCTCCAATCCACAGCCCAGTTCTGTGCCACATCCTGCTTCGCGTCCGCAACCGAGCTGGTTTTGGAAAGCGCCTGCGGAACCAATTGGTTTGGTCAACGGAATCTGGCCCGCCAGTGGAGCGGTTGCGGGAGCTTGCAAGCGATTGCAAAGTCCACAGCGAGCGCCACGTCCAAACAAAAAGCTTTTCATGCCGGAGCAACCGGTCATTGTGCAGAGCAGTGTTACAGCCCCGACAACCGTAAGAATGCGAGTGTTCATTTAGGTTTCCTTGAAATGCAAAGTGAGAGTATTCGGTGACCCCGGATCAAGGGGCATACAAAACTAGGACGTGGACAATGATGTGCAAACGCAACGTTGTTATTTTTCTGCAACTTTCGTTGATCCAAAGAAACATCCCCACCGATCTATCTTCGCGCACCTGTCCTCAGCGGTATCAACCCGCAACATCAGCATCTTCACGCTATCCGCACCAGCAACTTTGCCGCGCCATCTAAACCGAAGCTAATTCGTGGAGCTGGCCGGAGCAGGTCGACCGAAATGGCGAATCGGAAAGACACCTGATGGATCGCAATTTGTTTGCCGCCGCGGCGCGATCGCCCGAGGGTGGCAAGAACAGGGCAAAGCACTTTTTGAAAGTGGGCATGCGTTAGGAATACCAGCACGCAGCGCGAGCAAGTGAATCCTCGGCGCTTACAGGAGATTCACTTGCTGGCGCTGCGTGCTAGTAAGAGAATCGATAGTTGTTGGCGTTCGCAATAAAGATCGTGACCGACTATTTGTCGCCTGGGTCACTCTTGGGTGCCGTTGGCCTTGAACGCGTTGGCTGCGAGTTTACGGTGTAAACTGGCTTTTTCCTTTTCGCCCAGACCTTCGTAACATCCTGCGAGAGACTTATGAGCTCCCGCCGCTATAGATGGAACCGTGGTCGCCTTTGCCAGATCCTTGATCGCTTCTTGGTAGCGTTTTAACTGGTACAAAATCTGGCCGCGAGTTTCAAAAAAATGGGGCGTCGCGTTGGGTGTTTGCTCGATCGCGGTGTTTGCTATTTTCAACGCCGATTCAAAATCAGCGTCGGGCCGCGTGGTCATAGCGACGGCTAGATTGTTAAGGATCGCACCACTTCGGGGCATCAAATCGGCCGCAACCTTGAGGTGTTTTTCGGCTCCTTGCACGTCGTCTCGCATCAACGCCTCGGTTCCGCGTATGAAGTGAGAGATGCCGGGCGTCGCCGCGCTCAGTAACTTTTCTCGTAACTCTTTTGTTTCGGGGTCATCATTGCTGGTGCTTAGCACCTGATCCGCCAACACTGTCAAAACGCGCGGATTGTTGGGAGCAAACTTCATTGCTCGTTCTAACATTCGCAAAATGGTTTTTCGATCATTGTCATCGTTGCGCAGTCTGGTTTCGATGTGATTGATCCAGGCAACGATTGCGTCGCCCATCGCTTGGTTGATTCGGGCTTGATCTTCATTTCCCTGCACGCGTTCGGCCGCGTTGTTCAAAGTTTCCACGGCCGGTTCAAATCGACCCAGAAAAAGCTGGTTTTGAGCAACAGCGAGCGCAAGGACCGCGTTCTCCGGGGCGTCTTCGCTCATTGCACGAACGGTTTCCAGACACGCTTTCGATAGTGCTTTTGCCTCTTTCACATTGCCTCGTTTGCGCTCGATGGCAGCGGCCTGTAATCCACGCATCGGCTGAACTTCCGCGAGTTCGAGCAACAATGGCAACGCATCATTCAAGTTGTTGGACGCGATCAAATAGTCTGTAAAAAGTACCTTGATTGCCAGACTGTCCGGTTCAGCCGTGCGAAGACTTTTCAAAAGGGCGCCAAATTCATTGCGCTCTGGCTCCGTTAAAACCTTCCATTGTTTGCCAAGGTACAGTTGCTGCAGTAGATATCGAGCCGCGAGTGCATTTCGATGTTCGTCGAACAATTCTCGCGCCAGCTCTAGTGCTTTTTCCGGCTCCGTTTTAATAGCGGATTCCAGTTGTCGTTCTGCCTCCGTTACTTCGGTGCTCGGCAAAGTCGCGTCTTGTGGTGCCGCATGCAACTGTGTGCCCACGCAAATCGCCAACCAAAAAACCGGAATCAGAAAAGAAGGTCGACGGTGTTGATCAAAGAACATGAGAATTGACTGCGCACAAAGGATGTATGGGTAGATCCGAACTGCAGCTTAGCAGATCAAACCCTGCTTTTATTATGCAAAATCCTACCGCAACACGACCCTGCTATGGCCAACGCGATTGCTGAGAGAGTCTCAGCGGGGATTTTTCAGCGACACAAGACGCGAACCATTAGTTCGACAGGCTACAAAAGAATGATGCAGCAAGACAGATTCAAAACGCTTGACGCTATTTAACTAAGGCAACGTCATCGGTGTACAGTTCCAAGATCTGGCTTTGTACTTTCACAGCTCGAA
>CAZZDZ010000358.1:0-6750 GCA_964652675.1 uncultured Pirellulaceae bacterium | reverse complement strand
AATGAACCACAACGACAAGAGCCCGGATGGAATCATCCGGGCTCTTTTTGTTTTTAGACACTGCAAGCGGACAGCTACTGCTTGGGCTTCTTCACTTTTTTCTTAAGCCAATTCTGCACACTACGGCTTGTCTGTTTGGTCGCGTCACTACCAGCGATAGAGTTCTCTGTAATCTCTTCACGGGCTTTGCGAATATCACGTAGACACTTGGGGCAAACGACGGGCGGTTCCGTTACGCGTGTGTCACATTGAGGGCAAAAGTACTCGATGGTTGGACGAATCGCTGCTTCGAATAATCCACCCACATCCGATGCGTCGAACCACTTCGAGTCGTCTTTTCGAATTTTTGACTCAGGAGCGATCTGTCCAGCGCGAACCATCTCCAACAATTCGCTTGGCCTCAACGGGCCCAGCGCGTCCTCGTCATTCTCCGCGTTCGGCTTTTGGACAAACCACTCCGCCACTCTTTTCCCCTTTGTTAGTCACCGCAAAACGAGTATTCGAACGAGTATTTTGGCTGCCCAATTTATTCTCACACAGATCGAGTACTCGTCAATCCATTGGACGCCAGTTGGCTACCAAACTAGATTGCCTCGATATGCAAACTTCTCCTGCGTCTTTCCTTGCGACGAATGTCATCGATTAACCCTGAAACTTCTTTCACGTTTGGTATCCCTATCATAGACAAAGTTGGATGGGTTCGGTCGCTACCGGTCAAACTGATGTTGCCAACGCCCAAAGCGCGTTGAATGGGCCCCTGAGTGTAGCTTACATCATCGATGTCAATTACCTCGATTCGGTCCGTCTGTCGGGTAAAGACACCTGCCTGATGAATAAACCGTTGAGTCGTTAGCTGGTAGTGAAACCCAAGTCGCCGCCAACCATAAAGCAGGCCGCCTAACACCCAGATCACCGCAACCAAGACCAGAGCGATCTTCATCGAAAAAGCTGCAACCAAACCTGCTGCGACCAACAGTGCGATGCTAACAATCCCAAACAAGATCCAGGTGCCAATCATCGCACGGGGGCTATATCCGCCCGACCACAGATTTTCTTCTGGCTCATAATCATCCAGCCCCGCCTGCTTTGATGCTACTTCTTGGCGGAATTTTGTTGCTGGAGTCTCGTCAGCATCCAGCGGTGTGCCCTTGGTTTCCAAGTCACGTTGGCGCTGTTCATCTGAGATCTCGTGCAGATCTTTCTTTGGTTTCGTCATTGCCAAACGGGGGATTGCGATACGTGAATCAAGTTCTGAGATTGAAACTTCGCTGGGGGTGGGCCTTGTGTACCTGCCCACTTGTGTAACCGCCCACCAGCGCTCGATAATATATCCAGTTATTCGCGGCCCGTCATTTAGGTACCACCATGCGATGTCCTTACTGCCACGTCGACAACGACCGCGTTCTGGACACCCGTGCGGCCGAGGAAGGCTACATGGTGCGACGACGGCGCGTTTGCAGTTCGTGCAATCGCAAGTTTGGAACCCTGGAAAAAATCGAGCAGTTGTTGCTTCGCATCGTCAAACGCGACGAAACGCGCGAACCGCTTGACCGCGAAAAAATACGACGCGGAATCGAACGCTCGTGCTCCAAACGCTCCATCGATAGTTCCGCCATCGAACGTGTCGTACAAGAAATCGAAGCGGACATCTATCGCGAGTTCGAATCAGAAGTCCCCTCTAGTGCCGTTGGCAAGATCGTGATGAAACACCTCAGCAAATTGGACGAGGTTGCTTACATTCGCTTTGCAAGCGTTTATCACGAATTCCACAGTGCCAGCGATTTCATTCAGGTAATTTCCAATATCAAAGAACCTGAGCGGGTCGAGTCGATTTGAGTGAAATTCCAACCGAATCGCAGCCCTTGCGATAAGTTTTACGGGGTCTTTTCACGCTGCTTTTTGAACATGACTGCCAAAATGGGATTGATTCATAAACGGCAGTCCAACTAACAGTCTTTCTGACGATACATGTTTGTGGAGCCATCGCTGCTTGGTAGCAATTGGCTCTAAACAGACAAATTCAGCTTATTAGCTGAATCGCAAATTCACAGCACGCAAGTTCAAGGATCGAATCAATGCGTCACACTGCACTACAAAGCACCATCGTTGCGTTGCTTTGCCTCATCAGCACGACTTCATTTGCTCAAACCGGACAACAGCGAGGCGCCACATACGGCGGACTGGCCGGCGCCGTTGCTGGGGCTGTGATCGGTGACAATAACGACGAAGCCGGAGCGGGAGCCGTGATCGGTACGGTAGTAGGCGCCGTCGCTGGCGGAATCCTTGGCAATGCTGCAGACAAAGACGCTGCCTTGGCGCGTCAGCAGCACTACCTCCACCAACAACACATTCAACAGCAGCAACAACATCAACGTGTCGTTCTGCAACAATCGGCAGTGAACCTCGGCGAAGTGGTAACGATGACACGTAGTGGATTGAGTGATACGGTCATCATCAACCAAATCCAACAGCGCGGGTTCGGCACGCGATTGGAAGTCCAAGACATCATCGCGTTGCATCAGCAAGGTGTCAGCGAGCACGTGATCACGTCGCTCCAAAATGCGCCCAGCCCCCGCCAAGTCAACGCAGGGAGCTCAATCGCCAATGCACCAGTGCAACGTCCTGTCGTCGTTCAACAGCCGGTGGTTGTGCAACAACCCATCGTTCGTCGAGCGGTACCGGCATCGGTGATCGTGTCGCCACGGATCGCGAAACCATCGTACCACTACCGATCAAAGGGCCGCGGACGATCAAGCGGTGGAATCCACTTTCGCTTCTAATCGAAAGTTGAATTTCAAATGAGCTGTTGCTTTGTCAACGCTCGATCCCCTAAACCTCGTCACGGAAGTCGTCAAGACTTTCGGCTGCTTGTCGTTGGAGTCCAGGCTTTAGCCGTTGGGGTATTGGCTTACGTGGAATCGCCGAGAGCCTTGATCGCTTAATAGCGATCTTGTTCCGGTTCCGCCCACACCCTGGCTTCTTCATCCAGCCACTCGACATGAATCAAGCTTGGGTTGCAGCAAACAGGGCAATCCTCGACGTATGATTGGCTGCGACCGCCAGTTGGATCCAGCGGGACCACGATCTCTTCACCACAACTGTCGCACACATACGAACCTTCGTTGTCAAAAGAAGTTGTTTCGGTGTCTTCCATGTTTTGGGCTCCCTGCGAACGGTCGAACACGACTAACGTAACCGTCTCGCTCCAAGAGCTGTAGCCCGAATTGATGGCTTCTTGTCGATTTCTCTGGGACGAGGCAACTCACTTTTTCAAAGTAGCTCGGGATAGAATACACTCTCAATCGTAGAACTTCCCACAAAATCACTTCGTCGTGAAGCGTCTCCATGCGACTCTGCGTCATCACCGCTGCTACCCTTGTTCTCTGTCTCCTCTCCGGCGCAAACGCGGAAACGCTTCGACATCCCGAGACACTCGAGTCACTGTTAAAGTCGGTTTCGATAGACCACTTGGCTCAAGAAGCGCAACGGCGCGGTGACGCACAACGTGGTGCTCTTGTTTTCTACAAATCTGCAGCCAGTTGCGTGAAATGCCACGGCACCGGTGACGCGTCCAATCCACTTGGGCCCGACTTGGCAACTGTCGGCAAAGACGCCTCGGGCAAACCCGTCACCGACCAGCATCTGATCGAATCGCTGTTGTATCCATCTCGCTCGATCCGTAGCGGGTACGAAACGATCAACGTTTTGACCGACGACGGCATGATCAGCGGAATGCTGGTCGAAGATCGCAAGGATGAAATCGTATTACGCGAAGCCAACAACTTGGCCAAGGAAATCGCGATTGACAAAGACGACATCGAAGCCCAACGTGTCTCGAAATCATCAATGATGCCCGAAGGGCTCGTTGCGACACTACCAAACCAACGTGATTTTTATGACTTGATCAAATACGTCACCGAAGTCGCGCGGGGTGGCCCCGAACGGGCAGCACAGTTGAAACCGTCGCCAGAGGACTTGATCGTTGTGGATGATTCAGTCGACTTGGATCACGCCGGGATCATCAAAAAACTCAGGTCACGCGACTTCGATACTGGAAAGCAGATTTATCACGGATACTGCTTCAATTGTCACGGTAATGACGGCAACACACCGTCACTACCGACCGCACGTGCGTTTGGAACACAAAAGTTAAAATTCGGCAGCGATCCCTACGCAATGTTCATGACTCTGACGCGGGGCAACGGCTTGATGGCTCCGATGTCGCATCTGACCCCCAAAGAACGCTACCAAGTCGTCCACTACATTCGCGAAGCGTTCATGAAGGATGCGAATTCGGATTATGTGAAAGTAAGCAAAGACTATCTGGCCGGGCTGCCCAAGGGAACACAAAACGGAACCTACGTCAAAGTCGTTCAGCGAGACTACGGGCCCGCGCTGGCATCCCAATTGCAACGCAAATTCTCAAGCGTGCTGTCGATTGACTTAGACGGCATGACGATTTCTTACAACTTAAATTCGATGGACCAAGCTGGCATTTGGCGCGACGGGTTCTTGGATCTGAGTGAAACTCAACACGCGCGCAATCGAGGCGAAGGCACTGCGAATCCCAAAGGAAAAATGCTTGGCGCTTTGGCCGGCTGGGGCTGGGGACACGAATCGACAATGGATTATCCGCGCCAAGGTTTGCTAAAACGCGGGCCACTGCCAGCCAACTGGATGCAGTATCGCGGACATCATCTTCACGACAACCAAGTCATTCTGGACTACAGCGTCGACGGCCGCAGTGTCCTGGAAACGCCCTCCAAAGGTGCCGCCCAAAACTCCGTAGTCCACGAAATGGAGATCGGTCCTGGCGATGAAATTTTGCTGTGTGTTGCTTCGCCCTCCAATCAAGACGAATTAACACCGCGAATTCATCAGATCAAAACGATCACTTCGGACGACGGCAAAATAGAAAATGCCGATGCATCTGAAACGATGGCAGCTTTGATCGACAAAGATGGCGGATTTGTTGCAACAACTGTGCAATCAAACTCACTCACATTGAAGTGGAAGATAGATGACAAGAAACGCATCCTGCTGACGATACCGCAAAGCGAAAAAACTCATGTGCTGAAAATCGCACGTGGTGTTGGCGAAACACACAAGGAACTTTTGCGGTTTGCTGCCAACGAGCTTGCCGCGCGCGAAAAACAGCCGACACCACGTAACCCACGGCAGTTGATCGGCGGCGGTGAACAACTCTGGCCACAGGTATTGACCACCGTTGGCTACCGCGGTTTGGAATCGGGCGGTTATGCCTTGGACACAATCACGATTCCCCAGTCGACGCCTTGGAACACTTGGTTTCGCACGTCTGCATTAGACTTTTTTCCCGATGGTCGAATGGCGTTGGCGACTTATGGTGGCGACGTTTGGATCGTGTCAGGCATCGATGATGAATTGTTGGAATTGAAATGGAAACGTTTCGCTGGCGGCCTGTACGAACCATTTGGGTTAAAGGTCGTTGACAACAAAATCTACGTGACGTGCAAAGACCGTTTGACGCGATTGCACGACACCAATGGCGATGGCGAAGCAGATTTTTACGAGAGCTTTCATGCGGATCCGGATGTCAGCGTCAATTTTCACGCGTTTAACTTTGATTTACAGACCGACACCGAAGGCAATTTTTACTACGCCAAAAGCGGACATGGCGGCGATTCGTTCATACCCGGTTGTGTGGTGCAAGTGACAGCCGACGGCCAGCAGCGAAGCGTTTACTGCACCGGATTTCGTACTCCCAACGGGATGGGAGCGTTACCCGATGGTCGCGTGACAGCCAGTGACAACCAGGGCCAATGGACTCCGGCAGGAAAAATCAGCTTATTGAAACCCGGTGGCTTTTACGGATGGGTCAACAACTACTCGATCCCCGGAATGTGGGAACCCGGCGAAGGCACGATAGATTTAGACAAGGTCGTTCCGCCGGATTCATTCGATCCACCATTGGTTTGGATGCCGCAAGAGTTTGACAATTCCAGCGGCGGACAGTTGTTTGTCGATGACCCACGATGGGGACCACTGTCGGGCAGACTGTTGCACACCAGTTTTGGCAAAGGCTGGATGTCGTACCTGATGATGCAGGATTTCGGCGATGTGGCTCAAGCAGCGATCATCAAATTACCTTTTGATTTTCAAACAGGCATCATGCGTGCGCGAGTCAATCCAGCTGATGGTCAGGTTTACGCGACGGGATTGCAAGGCTGGAACGGCGGAGGTCGCGCTGGTTTGCTAGGACACGGTGTTCAACGCTTGCGATACACGGGCAAGCCAGTATCGATCGTCAGCGATTGCCAAGTCGAAGCGGACGGTTTACGTTTGAGCTTCAATTTTGAATTGGACAAAGAAACGGCCGAAGACCTTGCGTCGTATGTCGCCAATCATTGGAACTACAAGTGGCAGAAAAGCTATGGCTCCGATCAATATTCGCCATCGACTGGCCAGAAGGGAGCCGACAAGCTGAAAATCGTTTCAGCAAAACTGAGCGATGATCGCAAAAGTGTGAAGCTGAACGTTCCCAACATCGCACCCGTTCACCAGATCCACCTACTGCTGAATCTCAAGAGCGATTCGGGGGATCCATTCACCGAAGAAATCTACTGGACCATCAATCGCGTTCCAAAGTGAAGCTCATCGACAGCAGTGATACAGATGGTTCAAAGTGGCCGTCGATCTCCGAGCGACGTAGCCCGACCGAACAGGCATCTAGTCGCTGAGATTCAAATCGTACGTAACTTTACGACAATG
>CAZZDZ010000357.1:0-6761 GCA_964652675.1 uncultured Pirellulaceae bacterium | reverse complement strand
GGCAAGACGCTCTCGGCTGTGATCAAGGATCGCGAGGAGTCACAACAGGCAGCACATTATTTCCAAGTATTCAACGACATCTGTAATACGATGGCGTTTGCTCATTCACGAGAGATCATTCATCGCGATTTGAAACCCGACAATGTGATGGTCGGGATGTTCGGTGAAGTACAAATCATGGATTGGGGGCTTGCCCGAAAGCTGGAGGGCAAATCCGATATTGCAACCGAAGCGAAATTACCAAAACGCGACACAGTATCAGCATCGGCACTCGACACTGCATCGGCATTCGACACAACGAAAGAACCCGTTCCTGCGGGAACCACTCGTCCAGGCGAAGTTTTCGGTACACCCGCGTACATGGCCCCCGAACAGGCTCGCGGAGATCATGCAGACAAACGTACCGATGTCTTTGCGATCGGTGGCATTCTGTACGAAATTCTTTGCGGGCAGCCTCCTTTCGATGCGCCGACTGCCTCTGTCGCGCTGACCAAGTCTGCTGACAACGACCTTGCGGCAGCTTTCCAACGATTGGACGCATCAGAAGCTGACAACACGTTGATCGCGCTGGTGAAAAGTTGCCTCGCCGCGGACCCCGACGATCGTCCATCGGACGCGCAGGCAATCAGTACACAATTCGCGAATTACTTAGCTGGTCGTGAACAAGAGCTCCACGACGCGCGATTAGAAAAAGTCCGTGCAACTGAAAGGTTACTTTCACAACAGAAACGCAATCGTCAAACGATCGTGTACAGCGCCGTCATCATATCTGTGCTTTTGGCGGCAGCCGTAGCGTCGTCTATGTATTTCAATGAAAAGAATGCAAGAATCGCTGATCAGCTCCAACTGGATCGCGATCAGTTGCAAGAACAAACAAGACTGGAAACGGAAGTCCGCAAGGGCATTGCCAACGCAAGCCAGTTGCAGTTATTGGCAAAATTAGAATCCGAACAAGGTGAAACGGACAAGTGGATTCAGGCGGTTAACGAAATAGACAAAGCGGAACCACTCTTGGCCAACCTGACTAACGACGACTTGAAAAAGTCCTTTCGTTCTTTGCAGAACGACATCCGAGTTAGCGCCGCCGAGTCATCCAAGATCAAAACTTATCTGCAACGCGAGCAGGCCTGTTACGAAGAAGTAAAGTCTTGCTGCATCAAGGCGACCAATAATCCTGCGGTGCGCGCCTACATTGACTACCGTGTGCCAGAGAGATTGAAAACCGCCTTTGAATCCATCGGCATCGCACAAAACGATCTGTCAGATGACGTTGTGCGCCGTTTGCAGAATTCAAAGTATCAGGCAGATCTCTTATTTGGGCTGCAGACATGGGGGACGGAACTGACGCTGCAGGCCTTTGGCTATCGAGAGTCGATCTGGGCACGAAAAAAGACAGAAAACGCGACGATCCAGTGGATTCGTGATTTGATCGCCAAAGTAGATCATGATCCGTTTCGACAACAAGTTCGCGATGCATTGTTGGAGGCCGACCGGACACGACTTCGCAAGCTGATTGAATCGGACGACTCCACCGATTCGCTGGCAACAGTGCGAACATGCTTGGACGCGCTGTGCTTTGTCAACAATCTCGAAGCACAACTGGCTTGGACGCTTCGAGCCCACCAAGAATATCCAATGGACTTTTTCGTCAACTGGTCAATCGCAAATATTGCCGGTCCGATGAGCGACCATGACAGAAAGTTGCGACATCTTCCGATTCAACACAATCTGGTTTGCTATTCACTTCAGCCAAACCACGTCAACGTAATGATAGGAATTTCGGGGACGTACATCATGGATGGCAAACACAAAATGGCGATAGAAATTCTTCAACGGCTGACACAAATCACGCCTAAGCTGCCATTCATTCATCTCAACCTTGCCATTGCAAACATGCGACTTGGCGATCAAGAACTCGCGCTGCAGCACTGCGACAAAGCTCTCACGTTTCGCGAAAATCAAAACGCTTTTACGTTTCTCACCCGCGGAGAGATTCATCAGCGTCTGGAAAACCTAGATGCTGCACTTGCCGACAAGTTGAAAGCCATCGAACTGGAACCAAATGATCACAGCGCTCACGCACAAGCAGCTGAGATTTACCAGCTTAATGGGCAAGTTGAAAAAGCAATTGAGCTGATGGAACGTGCATTGGAACTGCAGCCTAGTGGTGTGGCGTACCGAACGCGACTTTCGCAGTACAACTCTCGGCTGGTCGAACTTTATCAAAACGAAGGAAAGGTCAAAGAGTCCATCCAGATTTTGAAGCGTTCGCTGGAATTGGATCCACAAAACACGCGGCTGCAGATGCAACTTGGCCACACATACACCTCTACAAACGAACTTGGTTTGGCGCTAAAGACGTTTCAAGCACTGGTTAAGAAAAACAAGAACGAGGTGGAGGCGATTGCGATGATCGCAAAAGTACTGCGAAAACAAGGCAAAGCCGCGAAGTCCGAAAAACTACTTCGCTCCGCGATCTATGACGGGACCAATAGCCACCAGATGCAACTTCAGCTGGCAAAATCGCTTCTCGCTCAGGCGAGTGAGGAAAATGACACGGACAAAGAGCAAGAAGGCAAAGCGATCCTGCAGCAACTATCAGTGCTTGCACCAGAATTACCAGTCGATCACCTACCAAAAGAAACCTCTACAGAAACGCAAAGTGCCGGTCATTCGAAATGACGGTCAGCAATCCCCCGCCACTTTTTCCCTTCATCACAATGTCAAATCGAGTATTTTTCGCCGCTACATTCTCCGCACTTATCGCTTTACCGCTGCTTGCGGAAACACCGGCCCAACGACTCGCCCAGAAATCTGCTGAATGGTTCCAGGGCAAAGAAGCAACTCATACGCTGGATTGCATTTTGTCTTGGCAGAATGATCACGGCGGCTGGCCGCAAAAGGACACGACAACAAAACCGTTTAGTGGCGACAGGGAAAAGCTGCGCGGCACATTTAGCGATGGCGCGACAACTGGTGAACTTCGTTTATTGGCCCGCGCCGCACGTTTAACAGGTGACAATCGCTACAAGAAAGCTTTGACCAAGGGCATCGATCACATTCTTGCCACGCAACTCAAAAACGGAGGCTGGCCACAGCATTTTCCAACCAAAAAAGAGTCCGATGAAAAAGCAACTTTTCGATGCATGATCCCGATCATTCAGCTACTTCGTGACCTCAAGGATGATGACCTTACCTTCTTGGATGCCAGCCACCGATCGTCTGTCGAAACTGCAATACAAAAGGGTATCGACTGCATTATAAATTCCCAGCTTGTGGTGAAAGGCGAGCGAACTGGTTGGAGTGAATACGTTGAGACTCTTGCACCGGCTGAGGCAAAACTTGAAAAAACCCCGTCGATCAACGGCTCAGAAACTGCTTCTATTCTGATCTTTTTAATGGAATCAGATTCCCCCTCTTTAGAAACCATCGAGGCGGTCAGGTCGGGACTCGCGTGGATTCAAGAATCCGCGTTCGACGGAGACACAGACTGGGGTGACAGAGTGTGGCAAGCCTATGCTGATTGGCAAAATCCCTGATGATGTTTGAACCTGAACTACAAAGTCAAATTTGGCGCATCATGTGTTAGACGATAGCGTGCGTATTAAGGCAAGATCGTCTCAAAAATCGCTGTAAATACGAACTGCGTACCAAGCCCTGTTAGCAATGCGAGTTCAATCAGCATGAAACGATCTTCCTTGCGAAAGCGTGTCATTAGAGTGCCAACGATCCACACCATGGCGGTTGTTGCGACAACGTAAGGTAACCAGCTTCGTCCAAGAACGTAGACATACACAAGGACTACCGCGAAACAGGTCATTGCGATACCTGGCCTGCGGATATAGGACTCACCCAAATCATGCTCGCCAGTGGACGACTTTGGTGCTTTGATCAAAGACTCGACAACGACCCACAAACACAGTGCAACGACGATCGCGATCGTGTAGATCGTAAAGTCGGGCACATTGGATTGTTCTCCCACTGCACTCGCTTTGAACCGCTCAACCGTTTCATCCAATCGTTGGTCCAGCGCGTCGCCCCGCAAGAAAACTGGATCAACTCGCAACCGCTTTAGTTCGCCGGCGACCATTTCGTTTTTCATTGCTTTTTGAAACACATCTGCTAAACGGTCCACTATTTCTTTTGGTGTTCCTTTCGGCGCCCACCAGTAGTGTGCGTTGCTGAGCAAAACTGGTACGCCTTGCTCCATCGAACAGGGTACATCCGGAATGGACGGATGGCGATCGGTCGCCATCACGGCGATTGCACGTATATTTTGATCCGAAGGAACATTCGAAAGACGGTAGTCGAAGTACTCTGATAGCGAAAAAATTCCTGCATCCAGATGTCCACCCAATAACTTGGAGTAGCGTTCGGCGCCACCATCACCTGAAACGATATTAAAAGCAGCACCTTCCCAAACGCGCTGCATATGTAGCGTTGCGAAATAGGCGGGCGCACCTTTATTGGCGCCGAACTTGATTTGTTTCGGACGTCTCTTCGCTTCGTTTAAAAGGTCACGCAAGTCATCGTATGGGGCGTCATCGCGAACCATGATCACCAAAGAAAGTTCGCCTGTCATCGCAATCGGCTCGAACGCTTCGACACCATAATCGACCGTTTTAGCCAATTTGGCTGTGATAATGGCATTGTGTAAACACAAAATTTTATAGCCGTCGAGTGAAGCATCCTTGACTTTCCGCGACCCACTAGTTGCGCCGCCGCCGGGCACGTTCATGATCACCAACGGTTGTGGAAGCAAATCGTCTTGCACGATTCCCTTTTGAATCGTTCGAACAAACGTATCGCTGCCGCCACCTGCGCCATAAGGCACGACAACTTGAATGGGTCTGCTTGGATAATCCGATCCACCATTCGACATGAGGTAGTTGATCCACCAAAACAGCAGTACCAAAATTACAGCGCCCGCGAAACGATGCCAGAGACGACTCACATTTGTCATGACTGGCCTCCAGCACTGCCTGAAGCGGGATCACGCACAGAGCCGGAACCGGAGTCACCGTCACCGGACGTGCCTGAGTTGCCTGATCGCATCGATTTCCAAGTCGATTTAATCAGTGGTAGAAACAGCATTACGATTGCGATCACTATGAACGTGAGTGACATCGGACGTGTGATAATGGGCCAAAAACTCCCATCGGATGATTGAAGTCCTTGCGTCAAGTACTTCTCTGCAATTCGCCCAAGCACAAATCCAATGATGAACGGGGCGAGCGGAATTTTGCGTGATTCCAAAAACAAGCCCAGCAGTCCAAAGCCAAGCATGACCCAAACATCAAACAGTTCATTGGCGAGCGCGAACGAACCAATGACACAAAACGCTAAGATCACCGGCAGCAAATACGCACGCGGCACATTGGCAACACGCGCCAAGAATTTCATAGAGAACAGCATCACCACCGCCATCACTACGTTGGCAATAAACAACGCACCCATGATCGTGTAGACCATGTCCGGGCTTTTGTCGAACAACATTGGGCCCGGCTGCAGCCCATGCAAAATCAGCCCACCGAGCAAAACGGCTTCTGCAACACTGCCGGGCAAACCCATTGCGATCAGGGGGATCAGCGCACCGCCAATCGTCGCATTATTGGCCGCCTCGGCCGCCACGACACCGTCTTCGTGACCGGTGCCGAATTTCTCGGGCTCTTTGGACAAACTCTTGGCCGCAGAATAGGCGGTAACGCTTCCGATATTGGCTCCAATACCAGGCAGGATTCCAATCCAAGTTCCAATCACGCTGGACCGAACTAAATTCCAGCGATATTTGATCACGTCCTTCAGGCCAATTGTTACGCCGGTTCGCCCAAGTTCCACGGGGTTTTGCTTACGTTCGATGTTGGCGATGTCTTGCAAAATCTGGTTCACAGCGAACAAGCCGATCAAGACTGGTAAAAGCTTGAATCCACCGTTCATCGCTGTGAACCCGAAAGTCAGTCGAGCTTCACCGGTAGCGTTGTTGATGCCTGGCATCGACAGCAAAATCCCCAAAAATCCGCTTAACAATGAACGCGAAAGAGACTTACCGCCGATCGTTGCAATTAGTACCAGCGCCATCATGACCAGCGAAAAATACTCGAAGTCACCGAACTTGGATGATAGTCGTGCGATCGGTGCAGTCAGCAGCACCAAGAACGTCCACGAGATCAGCCCACCGACAAAAGACGACATGACGCCAAGACCCAACGCTCGCGCGGGTTTGCCTTGTTGTGCCATGGGGTATCCGTCCAGCGTCGTAATGATCGACGCTGGCGTGCCGGGCATACGCAACAACGTGGCCGTGATCATGCCGCCACTGACCGCACCAACATAAATGCTGATCAAGAACGCCATCGACAACAGAGGATCCGCACCATACGTCAGCGGCAAGACCAGCGCGATCGTCATCGTGCCAGTTAAACCGGGAATCGCGCCAACAAAGATACCCAGAATCGTCCCAAGCACGACCAGGATCAAACCCGTCATGCTGGTCAACTGTGTATACGCTTCTTCAAATCCCGGCATTGCAAACCAAATGTGTACGTACGATTCATCGCGAGAGATAAGATCCTACACCAAGACGCCGCATCGCGCAGTTCAAACACGAGTCGTTTTGGACCGGACACTCACAAACGCATAGCGGCTGATTGAAACAACAGGTCTTTACGCCAATCCCATTTCGCGAATATCGACGCATTGCATGCCTGCTCGGCGAGCCGCTTCAACCCCGGGGTCACCATCTTCATAGACCACGCACGCGG
>CAZZDZ010000356.1:0-6762 GCA_964652675.1 uncultured Pirellulaceae bacterium | reverse complement strand
TTCCTTACACCGTCACCGATCCATCCGGAGAGACGGACACGGCGACGATCACACTGTCGATCTTTGACGACGCACCAGTGGTCGAAGACGACATCAACAACACGACCGTTAACACGCCGGTCGATGGCAATGTCTTGACGAATGACACCACGGCACCTGGCGACAGCCTGACTATCGGCGACGGCAGCGGCAATCCAATCAGCGGATCACTGACATTGCCGACCGACAACGGCGGCACGGTCGAATTGAACCCAGATGGATCGTACACCTACACGCCACCGACCGACTTCGTTGGCGAAGACACCGTGACGATCGAAGTCTGTGATGAAGCGGGCAACTGCGTCGAAAGCACGCTGACCGTTGACGTGGTCGATCCCGCGGCCGATCCAAACAACACGCCACCGATCGCCAGTGATGACAACGTGGCAACGTTCGTCGATCAAGACGTAGTGGGCAACTTGCTGGGCAACGACGGCGACCCCGACGGTGACGTGATCGACATCGTCGACCCAACGACCGGCGAAGCAGTTGCCGATTCGATTGTCATTGAGACCGATCAAGGCGGATCCGTCGAGATTGCTTCGGATGGAACGTTCACTTACACGCCGCCATCTGATTTCATCGGCGAAGACAGTTTCGACTACACGATCATTGATCCAAGCGGCGCGACCGACGATGCCACCGTCACCATCACCGTCCAGCCCGACAGCGACGGCATCAACGACGATCCAGACGCCAACGATGACGTCGCGATCACGCAACTGAATACACCAGCCACTGGCAACGCACTGACCAACGATAGCGACATCAATGATGACGATATCGTGCTAACTGAGATTGATGGTATTCCAGTTGTTCCGGGCACGACAACTATCGCAAGCACGCCAAACGGTGGAACATTGGCGATCAATGACGACGGATCGTTCCTTTACACGCCGGCCGACGACTTTGTTGGCACCGAAACGTTGACCTACACGATCACAGACGAAAACGGAGCGACTGAAGAAGCCACGATCTACTTGAGTGTCTTTGATTCACCGCCACAGGTCGAAGATGACATTAACAACACTTCGATCAACCAACCGGTCGACGGAAACGTTCTTACCAACGACCAAAGTGATCTGGACGATGACTTGACCATCGGCGATGGCACAGGCAATCCGATCACCAGCCCAATCACAATCCCAACCGACAACGGCGGGACTTTAGAGATCAACCCGGACGGCACGTACACTTACACGCCGCCAACTGATTTCGTGGGCGAAGACACGGTGACGGTTGAAGTTTGCGACGAACAGGGGAATTGTGTTGAAAGTGAATTAACGATCGACGTGGTTGACCCAACTGCCGAC
The DNA here is from genome assembly GCA_964652675.1 of uncultured Pirellulaceae bacterium. Lineage (GTDB taxonomy): Bacteria > Planctomycetota > Planctomycetia > Pirellulales > Pirellulaceae > K23-9. Next base: position 5,410 of record CAZZDZ010000356.1, on the reverse strand, counting down.
GTCAACAACACGCCACCGATCGCTCAAGATGATCACTTCGAAGCCCTGCCAAACACGCCGATTACCTCTTCGATCGGTGCCAACGATGCCGACCCTGATGGCGACGTCATCGCTCCGTTGGATCCGGCTACGGGAACTGCGGCGACCGGTCCGATCACGCTGCCAACCGATCAAGGTGGAACCGTCGAAATCAACCCCGATGGCACATTCACCTACACGCCACCAACGGACTTCATCGGGCAAGACAGCTTCGACTACACGATCGTTGATCCAAGTGGTGCGACTGATACGGCTACGGCAACCATCAACGTTCAACCGGACAGCGATCCAGACGTCAACGATGATCCAGACGCCAACGACGATGCAGCGATCACTCAGTTGAATACGCCAACCGGTGGCAACATCCTGGATAACGATATCGACTTGAACCCTGGCGACACACCAAACATCGTTGTCACCAGCGTTAACGGAACGCCTGTCACGGGCCCAACCAGCATCACGACGCCAAGCGGCGGCAGCTTGGATGTCAATCCTGACGGCAGTTATACCTACACGCCAGGGGATGGCTTCGTGGGCACGGAATCCATCGAATATTCGATCGACGACGGCAACGGGGGAACCGACACCGCCACGATTTACTTGAGCGTATTTGATGCACCGCCAATCACAGAAGACGACATCAACGTCACTTCCGTCAACGAATCCGTCGAAGGCAACGTGCTGACGAACGACACCAGCGACTCGGGCGACGATCTTGTCATCGGCGATGGCAGCGGCAACCCGATCACAACAGAAGTCTTGCTGACCACCGAAAGCGGCGGCACGCTGATCATCAATCCAGACGGTTCGTACTTGTACAACCCGCCGACCGACTTCGTTGGCGAAGACTCGATCACTTTGGAAGTCTGCGACGAAAACGGCAACTGCGTCGAGAGCGTCTTGGAACTGGAAGTCATCGACGCATCAGATGACCCGGTCAACACGCCGCCGATTGCTTTGGACGACTCGTTCGAGACGTTCAGTGACCCAACGTCACCAGGCACCTTGTCCGCCGACTTGCTGGGCAACGACGCTGATCCAGATACCGACGTTCTGACGATCAACACAACGCCCGTCGCCGAACCGGCTAATGGTACTTTGGTGATCAACCCTGACGGCACGTTTGACTACACACCAGATCCAGGCTTTATCGGCGAAGACACCTTCGTCTACGAAGTGTGCGATCCGAGCGGCGTGTGCGACACAGCTACGGTGACGATTAACGTTCAGCCTGATCCCGATCCGAATGCCAACGACACGCCGGACGCGAACGACGATGTTGTCATTACCGGCCCGAACACTCCGGTCACGGGCAACACGCTAAGCAACGATACTGATCCGAACAACGATCCGCTGACGGTAGCGTCAATCAACGGCACGCCGGTTGCCGGGCCGACCACGATCGACACGCCAGCTGGCGGAACACTGACCATCAACCCGGACGGCACGTACGAGTACACGCCTGCAGAAGATTTCGTTGGCACGGAAAACATTGTCTATACGATCGACGATGGCGACGGTGGAACCGACACGGCAACACTTGTCTTGACCGTGGCCGACCAAGCCCCACAGCTCGAAGACGACATCAACGACACGTTGATCAATACACCGGTTGATGGCAACGTCTTGACCAATGACACCAGCGACCCAGACGACGACCTTGTCATCGGCGATGGCAGTGGCAATCCAATCACAGGGCCAACGGAGATTCCAACCGACAACGGTGGAACTTTGCAAATCAATCCAGACGGTAGCTACACCTACACGCCGCCAACCGACTTTGTAGGCGAAGACACCGTTACGATTGAGGTCTGCGACGAAAACGGCAACTGCCAACAGAGCGAACTTTCCATCGAAGTCCGTGATTCAATCAGCAACCCTGACAATTCGACTCCGGTCGCCAGCGACGACAACTTCGAAACGTTCAGCGACCCGACCAACCCGGTCACGCTTGAAGGCGAATTGCTGAACAACGACGCCGACCCCAATGGCGACTTGTTGACGATCGACACGACACCGCTCGTGCCGCCAACCAACGGCACGCTGACGATCAACCCTGACGGTACGTTTGAATACACGCCGGACGCAGGATTCATCGGTGACGACACGTTCACTTACGAAGTGTGTGATCCAAGCGGCGAGTGTGACACGGCGGTGGTGACGATCAGCGTACAACCTGATCCCGATCCGAATGCCAATAACTCGCCAGATGCAAACGATGACCTGCTGACAACGGCCTTGAACACGCCATCGACTGGCGCTGTCCTGACCAACGACAATGATCCCAACGGCGACGACTTGACCGTTTCTGAAATCAACGGCACGCCAGTCGCTGGCCCAACCACGGTCACGACACCAAACGGCGGCATGCTAACGATCAATCCCGATGGCACTTACCAGTACACGCCAGCGGACGACTTCGTCGGTACGGAAAATATCCAGTACACGATCGACGACGGCAACGGCGGTACCGACACGGCGACGCTTGTGGTTAACGTGGTCGACCATGCACCGCAACCACAAGACGACACGAACGTAACCGAGATGAACACGCCGGTCGACGGAAACGTCTTGACCAACGATTTGTCCGACCCAATGGACGACCTTGTCATCGGTAACGGCAACGGCGATCCAATCACCGGGCCAACCGAGTTCCCAACCGACAGTGGTGGAACTTTGGAAATCAATCCAGATGGAACGTACACCTACACACCACCAACGGACTTTGTCGGTGAAGACACGGTGACGGTAGAAATCTGCGACGAAAACGGCAACTGCGAAGAAACCACGTTGACGCTAGAAGTTCGCGACCCGGCACAAGAAGCCGGCAATACGACTCCGATCGCTAACAACGACAACTTCGAAGTGTTCAGCAATTCGGCCGCACCTGCGGGCACGCCGATCCTGGCCAACGTCAGCGTGATCAGCAACGACGGTGATCCAGACGAAAATCCGATCATGATTGCGGATCCGTCAGGCAACCCGGCCACCGAGCCACAAGTCATCACGACAACGGCGGGCGGTACGGTCACAATCAACCCCAACGGCACGATCCAGTACGTTCCACCAACCCCGGGCTTCATCGGTACCGATACGTTCGACTACACGATCGTCGATAGCGAGGGCGTTACTGATACGGCCACCGTCAGTATTGACGTCGGACCAGATCCAGATCCGAACACCAACGACGCGCCGGTTGCTGGCGACGACACCCTGGTCGGAACCAAGAACGATCCAGCGACCGTCAACTTGCTGGCCAACGACACGGATCCAAACGGCGACCCGATCACAATCAGCGAAATCGCTGGCACACCGATCGATCCGGTCAATCCGACCACCGTCACGTTGCCAGAAGGCACGCTGACGTACGATCCATCCACCGGCGAAACCACGTTTGAACCGGCCGATGACTTCACCGGTGCGGTCCAAGTGCCATACACATTGACCGATGGCACCGACACCGACACAGCCGTCTTGAACGTGGTCGTCTTTGACGCACCACCAACCGTCCAAGGTGAAGAATTTGTCACAACAGCGGACACGCCGGTCGACGGCAATGTTCTGGAGAACGATTCTGATCCAGACACCGACGACGACATTACGGTAACCAGTGTCAACGGCGTCACGCCGGTCGCAGGTACACCGATCAATATCTTCGATGTCGACGATCCAACTATCTTGGTCGGCGAGATCGTGATTGATCCAGCCACTGGCGACTTCACGTTCACGCCTGAGCCAGGTTTCCGTGGCGAAGCGTTCATCGAGTACGAAGTTTGCGACGAAGGTGGAAACTGTGACACTGGAGTCCTTGAAATTCCAATCGCCGATATCGCCACGGCCAAAGAGCAAATCAGCGTGGTACCTAATGGCGATAATTTTGATGTCACCATGCGAATCACCGTCGCCAACACAGGCGCAACGCAAATCGACGACATCATTATCTTGGACGATATCGCGGACCGATTCGGTGTGACGTTGCAATCAGTAACCACACCAACACTGGATACCAGCGGAATCGTTAGCGGAATCGCACCACCAACCGTAAACGTCGATTGGTTGAACAACCCATCCGCTAACCTGATTGTCGACGGCAGTAGTTTGGCCGCCGGTGACTCCTTTACGATCACGTTCACAACAACCATCGATCCGAACGCCGGTGGCAGCTCCACACCGTTGACCAATCAGGCTTCGGTACAAGGAACGGACGCCACGACACCATCGATTGTCATCGTCGACTTGTCCGATGAAGGCGACGACCCGGCCGGTAACAACGACGACCCCAATGTGATCGGTGACGAAGGCGTCGATGACGTAACGAACGTGTACATTCCAGACATTTCGGTGGCCAAAGAACAGGGCGACGTCACACTGGATCGTGCCACGCTCAACTGGCTAGTCGACTATCACTTCGTTGTCGAAAACACCGGCACCACCGCGTTGAGCAACATCGACATCATCGACGACGTCGCGCTGACCTTTGGCGACGCGTTCGTGCGAATTGATGCCGGGTCGTTGACGATCAGTGAATTTACCGGCAGCGGCACACCACCGACCGCCAACCCCGATTGGGAAACCAACACATCGTTGGATATCTTGCTTGGCGACGTCGTACTGAATCCTGGCGACTCTTTCGTCGTCGACTTCAGCGTCTTGATCAATTCCGCGAACTTGACGTCCGACTTGGCCAACTCGGCCACTGCCACCGCTCAGGGGCTGGACATCAGTGGCAACGCATTGGCCAACGGCGGCATCGCTGCCGACACCAGCGACAGTGGTGTCGACCCACGCACGAATAACCCGGGCGCACCGGGCGATCGTGGAACCAGCAGCGACCCAACCCCATTGATCGTCGACCTAGACGGTGACTTCGTCAGCGACCAAGAAGAATCGCTCACCGAAGACCGCGACGGCGACGGCATCAGCGATGCAGAAGACTTTGACCCAGCTGGCTACCTTTACGACCGCGACACCGGCCGAATTCTACAAGGCGGTTCGATCAGCGTGACCGGCCCCGGGCCAGGCAGCGTGAACTTGATCGATGCAGGTGCAGACGGATCGTACCAGTTCTTTGGCATCGCACCGTTCAGCGGAACGTACATTATCTCGGTAACTGCGCCAGAAGGATACGAACTGGACACGGCTTGGCTATCACGTAATCCATTCGACCCAACCGGCCAAGGAGCCCCTGTCAGCTTGGGGGCCGGCGAAGACCGTTCGACCGGATTCCTCACCGACCCGCAACCAACGCTGTATTACCTATCGTTTGATTTAGAAGCTGGCGATCCAATCATAATCAACAACAACATCCCGTTCAGGTTGATCACCGATCCACCATTCGGTTCCGACACGTTCAATCGCGTCGGAGGCGGCG
>CAZZDZ010000355.1:0-6811 GCA_964652675.1 uncultured Pirellulaceae bacterium | reverse complement strand
GGCGGATGCGCGACTGACGGCTGTGCAAGCGGCGGTTTTCTTGATGGTGGCAGTTGTTTAACTGGCAGTTGCCTAGGTGGTGGATGTGACAGCGGCAGCGGATGCGATTCGGCTGGTTGCGGATGTCTCGGTGGCGGTTGCAACTTGGGTGATCCATGGTCGCTGTTCTCGCCACCAGAGGGTTGGAACGTTGGTGGTTGGGTTCAAAGTGGTTATCACACCGCAGCCAACAGCCTGTTCAACTCGCGTCCAGACGAAGTTCAACTGCACCAAGGTTGGTTGTACATCGAAAAAGAAGCTGATGGCAGCAACGGACTTGGAATCGGTGGTCGTTTCGACGCGATCTACGGTACTGACTCTCAGGACACGCAAGCATTCGGTGCCGGCCGTGGGTTTGACAACGGGTTTGACAATGGAGCTGACTACGGTTTTGCTCTTCCACAAGCCTACTTGGAAGCCGCTTATGGTGACTGGAGTGTCAAAGCTGGTCACTTCTACACCATCATTGGATGGGAAGTCGTTACCGCTCCGGACAACTTTTTCTACTCACACGCTTACACGTTTTTCAACAGCGAGCCATTCACTCACACTGGTTTTTTGTCAACCTACAATGCAAGTGATGACTTGACTCTTTGGGGTGGTTACACATTCGGTTGGGACAGCGGTTTCAACGACAATGGTGACTCGTTCTTGGGTGGTGCTTCAGCCGCGTTGAGCGATACCCTGACGTTGACTTATGCAACAACGATTGGACGTTTTGGCGAAGCCCGTTTCAACGATGTGGCAGAACGTGGCTACATGCACTCGATCGTTGCAGACATCGCGTTAAGTGACGACCTGCAATACATCTTCCAAAGCGATTTGTTGGACAGCGAAGATGCAACTGGTGCAACCGTTCGTGACACATTCGGCATCAATCAGTACTTGATCAAAACGATCAACGATTGCTGGGCTGTTGGCGGACGTTTCGAGTGGTGGAGCTCTGATTCAGCCACAGACGTCAATGGAAACACTGTCGATGGAGACGTGTTTGCTTTGACATTGGGTGTCAACCACAAGCCTCACGCCAACGTTACTATTCGTCCCGAAATCCGTTGGGATTGGGATGATGACTTGATCGCTGGTTTGGAAGATGGTGATGATGATCAGTTCACATTCGGAATTGATTCGATCTTCCTGTTCTAAGATCAGCCGAAGTTAGCTGGGAACATGAGTCGTCAACGATACTGACGTCCCGTTACTCCCGTGAAAGTACGCTGTATTAGACGACTCAAATTCATCGAAATCCCGATTGCTACCAAATGGTGGCAGTCGGGATTTTTTCGTTTCGCCCATTTGTTTCGCTCTCATTTCTACGCAACCGTCATGGCTTAACAAATATCGGTTGTTCTCGTCATTTCGGTGGTCCCGATAATGCAGACCGTCTGGATATTAGCGAAAGTTCTTTCCGATAGCACTGTTGAGTCGATCGATTCGTGTTTGTTGCGAATCGATTCTTGAACGTAGTTTCAAGGTTGAGTGCAGGCGGCACGGATCGATTCTCAATCCTAAAATTAACCTTCGATAGCAAAAATCTTTGTCAGTAATTGACCAAGTGCGTCGTCATGGATGGGGGTCCACGATAATGAAAATCAAATTAGTCGCAATGATTGCGATACTCCTCGGTGGCGTTTCCGCTGCCAATGCTCAAACTTATAGCCAACAGGCTTTATATCAACACGCTGGCATGCAAAGCGGCTTAGCCCAACAACAAGGTGCTGTCCAGCAAGTTGCTTGTCGTTGCGAAGGCCCAGTATGCGGCTGCGAGACGGTTGGCTGTGCAGAGCCCGGATGTGGCGCCGATCTCGGTTGTGTCGATCCAGGATGTGGCATCGAGCCAAGTTGTGGCGTCGATCCAGGTTGTGGCTGCGGCGGCGGACCACTCGGGTGCGCGATTGGTGGCTGTGACATGGGTCCCACTTGTGGACTTGGTGGTGGGTGTGATTCGGCGGGCTGCGATTCGCCAGGCTGCGGTTCAAAGGGCGGCTGTCCACTAGGTTTCAGTTGCGATCTGGGCGAACAATGGTCGCTGTTCGGTGAACACAACGGATTTACCGCTGGCGGTTGGTTGCAACTTGGCTACCACACCGCGGCAAACAGCCTTTTCAACTCACGTCCAGATGAAGTCCAGGTTCAACAAGCTTGGTTGTACCTCGAAAAAGAAGCAGATGGCAGCAACGGACTTGGAATCGGTGGTCGTTTCGACGCGATCTACGGTACTGACTCTCAGGACACGCAAGCATTCGGTGCCGGCCGTGGGTTTGACAACGGGTTTGACAATGGAGCTGACTACGGTTTTGCTCTTCCACAAGCCTACTTGGAAGCCGCTTATGGTGACTGGAGTGTCAAAGCTGGTCACTTCTACACCATCATTGGATGGGAAGTCGTTACCGCTCCGGACAACTTTTTCTACTCACACGCTTACACGTTTTTCAACAGCGAGCCATTCACTCACACTGGTTTTTTGTCAACCTACAATGCAAGTGATGACTTGACTCTTTGGGGTGGTTACACATTCGGTTGGGACAGCGGTTTCAACGACAATGGTGATGCGTTTTTGGGTGGTGCGTCGGCTTCTCTGACGGATAACCTAACGTTGACGTACACGACAACGATCGGCCGTTTTGGTGAAGCCCGTTTCAACGATGTGGCAGAACGCGGCTACATGCACTCAATCGTTGCGGATGTTGCCCTGACTGACAGCCTTCAATATGTCTTTCAAAGCGATTTGTTGGACACCGAAGATGCTGGTGGTGCAACCGTTCGTGACACATTCGGTATCAACCAATACTTGGTCAAAACGATCAGCGACTGCTGGGCTGTTGGCGGACGTTTCGAGTGGTGGAGTGCTGATTCAGCCACAGACGTCAATGGAAACACTGTCGATGGAGACGTGTTTGCTCTGACATTGGGAATCAACCACAAGCCTCACGCCAACGTGATTGTTCGTCCCGAAATCCGTTGGGATTGGGATGATGACTTGATCGCAGGTTTGGAAGACGCTGACGACGACCAATTCACATTCGGAATTGACTCGATCTTCTTGTTCTAAGAATCAAACGCAATCTTTAAAGCGTAACGATTTCATCGCGGCCGTTCTTCTTAACCAGAAGGACGGCCGTTTTTTTATTCTTCCCTACTTGGCGGCAGAATCCGCATCTGGTGCGCCTTGTTGATCGCCGACGGAGCGTTGTTCACGTTCAGTTTTGAATAGATGCGTCCCACATGTGTGTCGACCGTTGAGTAGCCGATTCCAAGTTCCTTGGCGATCTGCTTTTTGACCTTTCCGTCAGCCAGCAAATTCAGAATCTCAATCTCACGCTTGGACAAAAGACTTTCGTCGTTTTCCGACGGAAGACGTGTCTGCAGCGAATCGAGTATCAGCTTGGCGACCCCCGATTCCAAAGCAGCCCCGCCGTTGGCGACCGTTCGTATGCCCGCGGTCAATTCATCCACCGTGGCCGACTTGAGCAGATAGCCGGACGCTCCCAGAGAGATCGCACGCAAAACGTCTTTCTCTTGGTTGGATTGAGTGAGCACAATGATTTTTGCGTCAGGGGCGTGGCTACGCAGAATCGGAATCGAATCAAGCCCGTCCATTCCTGGAAGTCTCAAGTCCAGCAAGATGATGTCGGGCAGTTTCTCTTCATTCGATTCTTTTAAGGTACGCACGGCGATTTCGGATGTGCCGAATTGACTGATCAAATCCAAATCTGCGAAATCTTCCAGTGCTAATTGGACCGCAGTTCGATAATCCGAATTGTCTTCGATCAACGTAACTCGCATGACTTGGTTCATAGAGAGGCTTTCTTCGTTGGTTTGATCTTCGATCGGCTTGTTTTCATTTGTAGCGTGACCCGAGTGCCACCGTCATCGCTTTTGTCAACAAAAACGTTCGCGCCTAACAAACGCGAACGACGTTTCAATGACGGTGGAATTCCATTACGGAGTTTACCCGATCCATCGGACTGCATCAGACCGCAACCGTTGTCAGTGATCGTCAATCGGATTTGCCGTGCGTCAGCGTACACATGGGACGTTGCCTTTGTCGCGTCGGAATGGCGAATAATGTTGACCAAGCATTCTTTATGAAACAAATACAGGTCGATTTTCTTTCGCGCGCTCAGTCGCCCCAAAAGGTCTTCGCCTTCGAATGAGATCTTGTGCTGCAAATCAGTCATGATTCTCATTGAACTTCGACGCATCTCTGCCGGTAGATCTTCGTACAGGCCACGAGACTCGAGGAGATTCGCGCAGTAAGCAGCCGCTGTCCCAGTGCGCTCGGTCAACTCGCGAATTCTCTCCATCAACGGTTCCAACTTGCTTGGCGATTGTGCCGATGTTTGAGCCAGGTCGCTCAACAACCCAATCGCGTGCAAATTTGCTCCCAATTCGTCATGAAGGTCAGCCGCGATCTGCTCCCTCGTTCTAAGCACGGCACGCTGTCGCATCACCCAGCCAATCAACACCGCAAACAGACTGGCCGCCGCCAGCAAGGACGCCAAAATGATTGCTCGCTGCAGATTGGTCTTTTGACGCTGATAGCGAAAGTTCAGTTCGGCAACCACGAGGGGACGCAAGGTTTCCAAATCATGCCGTTTGGCAAGTTGTGCAAACCATTCACGACAGGGCAGAATACTGCCATAGAAATTGTTGCCATCGGTTATCGCGGCCAGCGAACGTGACCGATCGGTTGAGGGCGTGTTGGAAGTGACCGACTTGTGTTTCGCGACGTTCATTCCGTCAGCGAATAACTCGATTTCAGCGAAACCAATCAATGAGATACTTGGTGTTTCAGGATCTCTATAGGGTTCCAACACTCGCAGTCGAACGTACCGACAAAAAGTAGGTGCAAAGCCGCGCATAATCATCGGACCAGCATCTCGAATCCGCTTTACCTCGAAATCTGCAAGCTCCACAGCGTCCGAAAAATCTGGTTCCTTCGCACCCAAAATCACGAATCGACTGGGGATCCCAAAATTACTTGGCAAGCTTTGAGGAACGGTGTCGCTGATGTCGGTCGAATGCAGATGAACTCGGTCAATGCAATGAACTGCCTCCAGATCGATGGTCAGGATAGGCTGGGAATCGGGTAGGACGTTGCCGACGTACGCAATGCTCTGCTCACCGTTGCCAGCGTCCATCAAGTAGGGCACAAAGCCGTCGACCAGGTAATTTTTGCTCCGCGTTCCGGCGCTATTTGTATCGTCTGACGAAGCTGTGACGGATTGTCCCAAAGCGACATTGTCGCGTCCGCGAAAGACAGCGATTTCGGACAATTGAAGCGTTCGTTTTCCGTCCCAGGCGCGCTCTGACATGATCAGTGTTTCCAGACGCACCCAGGAAACCTTGTTTTCCTTGCATGGCACAACAAATGGCGCAACGCGCGGCAAGCGATGTGGATCCAGATCAAACAACGCGACCTCGCGGCCATCGTCGTCGTCGCGAGAACCTACCAAAATACGGAATTTCAAAGGAAACCCGTCCGCGCGGAACCCGGTTTGTGTGTCCCGCCATATCGTTGGTACAAGAACGATCTGATCGATGGAGGTTTCTTGAGACAAGTCAATTTGTACCCATTGACCCGTCTGATCGCTTGGTTGAACTTTCGACCGATAGCCAATCGCGCCCACACCTGTACGCATGCTGGGCTTGGCTAGCCCAGGCAGTTCCAAGTCCAATTGCGAAAGTTTCGTCTCCAACTGCGAAAGGCTTAGCTGGGACAGATCGATTTTTGCAGGATTCGTTTGGGAAAACCCAGAATCTGCAATGACGATCGAGATCGCAAAAAACAGAGTCAATCTCATCATTCGACCCATGAATCGTTCGGTGTTTTTGTCACGTTTGATCGCGGTTCGGCGTTTCGATTCGATGAATGACTGGCTTGCGTGAGAGCTAATTCTAGCAGCTGACTGGCAAGATGTTCGTTGTGCGGTTTGCTTGCCCCCCAGTGGTTTACGTCAAACAAACAATCGCATGCTTAGTTTCTGAGCGGGCTGGGTCCAAATCTGCGCATTGTGTGAGCACCTTTTGCATTCCGGTCTCCCCTGAGAGTGTCGCTGAGAAGAAAGAAAAGTTTTTAAAGTCCTTCTGGCAAACGATTTAGGGTGTTTGTGGGCGGCGTCTTTTTGGCATTGGCATCATGCTTGCTTAGAGAAGTACATCACAGTCCAAGTCTTGAATTGTCGTTCACGTCGATGGCAGGCAATCCAATTCGTGGCAAATGGCCCAGGCATCCAGAAGCAAATGAAAATCCTAAACCCACTTTCAACATTACGTGGACTCTCCTCGTGGGGATGTTGGGGAACGGTTTGTCATTCGCGTCGGTTGTCTTCTCTCACGATGAGAATTTAGCGCACGGATAGTGCTTTGGCGGTCGACGCGGATGACGCCGAACGAACCAACGGTCTGATGAACGAGTTGTCGTTTCAGGCTCAAAAAAAACATACGAGGAACAGACCTACCTACCGATGCTCCGTTGTCTTTCCGAGCCGCCTTCGGAACCGATGACGGAGCACCTGGTGGGTTTGTTTTTGTAGTTAGACGACTTCTTGGCTCTTGCCTGGGCCAGAAGATTCCCCATATGGTTCGGGTAGGTGACCGCCTCACTTGCCCGGACCGGGGTTTCTTTCAAAATCACGCCGTAAATCACGCCAGGGAAATTGCTTCTGGCGTCTGAATGCTCTCTCATTCACAAAAAAATGCACCGTACAAGACAACTCTTTGTCGTGGCGCTAGGCTCTTTTCGTTTGCCGTAGATACGTTACCGTAG
>CAZZDZ010000354.1:0-6815 GCA_964652675.1 uncultured Pirellulaceae bacterium | reverse complement strand
TGGCGGAGATCATGAAGATCTTCGTTGTCGCGCTGATTGCATTAACCATGATGATCTTGTTGATCGGTGTGGGGCGGACGCTCATGCGCGAGGGGCTTGGTCCCGTCGCGGTCATGCAATTGCTGCCGTATGTGCTGCCGATCTCGTTGCAGTTCGCATTCCCGGCGACCGCATTGTTTGCCGTGTCGGGCGTCTACGGGCGAATGGCCTCGGATGGAGAAGTCGCCACCGTAAAAGCAACCGGCATCTCGCCACTGAAATTGCTTCAACCAGCATTGGTCTTTGCGCTGTTGCTGAGCCCGGTCGCCGTATGGCTTTCCGATGTCGCCGTTTCGTGGGGGCAACCCGGTGTCAACCGCGTTGTCCTGCATTCGATCGAAGACATCGTGTATCGAGTCTTACGAGCGCAACACTCTTACACCGATCATGGTTTTTCGATCCACGTCCGCGATGTCCAAGGCAACGTTCTGATCTATCCGACCGTCTCGGTTCACAACGATGGTGACAAAGGACCGATGAAACTGTCGGCTGCCAGCGGCAGCTTGTCGCTAGATCCAGAAACGCAAACATTGGTTCTGCGTGTTGTCGATAGTCAGGTAGAAGGCGGCGGATCTCTTGAAGGCATCCTGCCGGGTGAAGACAGTTTCAGCATTCCGCTGTCGAAAACAATTCACACCAAAGACATCAAAGATCAACGGCCCCGCGAACTGCCGTTGAGGCAAATCAAAAACGAACGTCTTCGTCAAGACACGCGGACGCACGCAGTCGTCGGCGAACTGGCGGCGCACACTGGGTTTTCGATTTTGACAGCCAGGCACGAAGACATCGCTGGGTCGACGGGCCAGGCCGTTGCGAATTCGCTGAAAAGCAGCAGAAAGCGATTGCGAAAGCTGCAAATCGAACCGTGGCGAAGATGGGCAGAAGGGTTCAGTTGCTTTTTCTTCGTATTGATCGGGGCACCGTTGGCGATGATTCTGAAGTCCAGCGACTACTGGACGACATTTGGCTTGTGCTTTTTGCCCACACTTATCTTGTACTATCCGCTGTTCATTTTGGGCCTGGAGCAGGCAAAAGACGGCGTGATTCCCCCCTATGGCGTTTGGATAGGGAATCTAGTGGTTGGGGGAATTGGATTGATTCTGATCGCCCGAGTTCGCCGATATTGAGCGACTTTTGCGTCTGAATGCTAGTTGCGCCATTTGATTCATCCAATCAATGACTAAACTGTGCGTTTCCTTCTCTGTTGAGGCGCACAGGATCTGCGGATCAACAGCTAACACGCGACTATTCAAGGCCCACACGCAACTTACGTGGGATGACCCATTATGCCCAGCAAGTCTGCTCAAGAACTCATCAAACGCATCCAAGATCGTGATTGCACCATCGGAATCATCGGCCTGGGGTACGTTGGATTGCCTCTGATCGATGCATTCACCTCCGTAGGATTTCGCTGCCTCGGGTTCGACGTCGATCCCGCGAAAGTCGATTCTTTGACGAAGGGCAAAAGCTACATCAAGCACATCGATGACTCGAAAATCGCAAACTGGCTAGAGAAAAACCTATTCGAAGCGACTGCGGACATGGCGCGGATGAGCGAAGCGGATGCGTTGTTGATCTGTGTACCAACTCCCCTGGATGATGCTCGTGATCCAGACCTAAAGTACGTGACGGGAACTTGCGAAGTCATCGCTGAAACGCTTCGCAATGATCAGTTGGTTGTTTTGGAAAGCACAACTTATCCAACAACAACCCGCGACGTCATGATTCCAATTTTGGAAAAGGGCGGTTTGAAAGCCGGCGATGATTTCTTTGTCGCGTACAGTCCCGAACGCGAAGATCCAGGGAATCCCGATTTCTCTGCCGCAGGCATCCCCAAAGTCGTCGGCGCGATCAACGAAGACAGTTTGTCGATTGCAACCGTTTTATACGAATCAGCAGTCGCTGGCGTTGTGCCGGTTAGCAATTGCGAAGTAGCCGAGGCTGCCAAAGTTCTTGAAAACATTTATCGTGCCGTCAACATCGCGTTGGTCAATGAACTGAAAACAATTTTTGATGCGATGGACATCGATGTCTGGGAAGTCATCAATGCGGCCAAAACAAAACCCTTTGGATTCCACGCCTTCTATCCAGGCCCCGGCCTGGGCGGACACTGTATTCCGATCGACCCGTTCTACCTTTCGTGGCTGGCCAGAAAGCAGGGGCTCAACGCACGGTTCATTGAACTCGCCGGTGAAGTCAATCGGGCGATGCCGAAATACGTTATCTCGCGTTCGGCAGAATTTTTAAACGAGTTTAAAAAACCAATCCGTGGCAGTAAGATTTGTTTACTGGGAGCTGCCTACAAAAAAGACGTCGATGATCCTCGCGAAAGCCCGTCGTTTGAACTGATGGAATTATTGTTGGATCTGGGCGCAGAACTGACATTCAGTGATCCGCATGTGCCGCGCATCCCCAAATTGCGCCACTACGACTTGCCCGCGATGGAGAGCCAAGAGTTGACTCCCGAGTTCCTGTCGTCTCTTGATGCAGTGTTGATTTCCACGGACCACACCGCGTTTGATTACGACGCGATCGTTGAGCATGCCCCGCTGGTGATCGACACGCGAAACGCAACGGCAAACGTCACCAAAAATCGCGACAAGATCCGCAAGACTTAGAATCTACACGTGTCCGAAAAACTGCACGTTTTGGTTGTCGAACCGTTTTATGGCGGCAGCCATCGCGCCTTTCTCGATTCGGTCATTAAACACAGCCGGCACCGCTGGACACTGGTGACCGCGCCAGCCAGACGCTGGAAATGGCGAATGCGCAGTGCGCCGCTGTCACTCGCAACCAAAGCCGTGGCGACGATCGAGCAATCAGTTAGCCCCGACGTAGTGCTTTGCACCGACATGTTGGACGTCACTTGCTGGCTGGGCCTTTTGTCTCGCATTAATTCGCCGGGGGCTAACGCGATTTTAAAAGCTCCACTGGCATTCTACTTGCACGAAAATCAATGGACGTACCCCGAATCGCCATCCGCAAAAATCGACCATCACTTTGGCTACACAAATCTAACCAGTGCGATTGCCGCGGACACGTGTTGGTTTAACTCTGCGTTTCACCAAGACGACTTCTTGCAGGCATGTACTGATTTCATCGGCAGAATGCCCGACTCTCAAGACGATCATGCGCTCGGTGCGCTCCGCAAAAAATCAAGTGTGCTGTATCCAGGTTTTGACCTTCCAGCCGAAACAAATGACCGTGAACTCAACAGCAACAATCCCAGGAACGACGAGTCAAGCGAAGTTGACCGTCCTTTGAAAATCGGCTGGGTATCGCGATGGGAATTCGACAAACGGCCGGACGAATTCCTTCGGTTGCTGTGCTTGATCGATTCGCGAGACGTTGATTTCCAGTTGATTCTGCTGGGCGAGCGGAAAGGCAAATCCAAGCCGCTTGCCGAGATTCATCGACGTTTTGAAGATCGCATCATGGTTGCCGATTACGCCGAGACCCAAACAGCGTATGTCAAATCGTTACGTCATATGGACGTCGTCGTTTCAACGGCTGATCACGAGTTCTTTGGAATCGCGATATGCGAAGCCATTGCCTCTGGCGCGGCGCCCGTGCTGCCCGACCGACTAAGCTATCGAGAACTTGTGCCAAACAACGAACGATTTGAGACGATCGAGCAAGCCGCGGAGATGGTGCAGAAGTTCACGGAACGATCACAACGAATGGCCGCCGCCAAAAAAGCGAAAGACTCCATCGAAAATTTCAGAGCAGAGCAGACGGTTCACGTTCTGGACCAAGCGATCGCGAACCTTGCTGCAGGGCAAATCAGTTTTTGATTCTAATTCAACTCGCGTCGGCTTAGCTCATCTCGCAAACGGGCGGCTAATTCATACTGCTCTTGTTCTACCGCGGCGTACAATCGCTCTTTCAGCGTCTGCCCAACCTCGTATTCGTCTCGCAGAGATTCGCGTAAGTCAGTCAACCGCACGACCAATTCATCCGACTCAAAATGCTCTTCCGCTTCGTGTTTGATGAAGAACTTTTCCATTGTCTTCAAGCCCATATTGATCGCCTGAACTGCGTCTTCGGCTGAGTTTTCTTCCAATGCTCCCAGCGCTGCCGCTTGCGTACGGTGAAACAATACGAAAGGGCGATACTGCTCGTGGCTGCCATTCCACTCTTCGTCATTGCTCGCCTTTTCGCACAGATCCATCAGCAACAAAGTGTGATCTGCATCCATCACGGCGCGGTTGTAATACTGCAGCCGCAGCCAACAGATCCGACGGTGGTAAAACTGCATGAACTCACGGTCGACTTCGTTAGATTCTTTATCGGTCAGACGATGTTCCGAATCCTTCAAGCACTTATTCTGCAAGTACTCCAAGTAAGTCTCGCACTCTTCGATCTGCTCGCCGTCGGGGCGGCCGGTCGTTTCCAATTGCAGAATCCCCATGTCGACGCGCATTTGGATTACGTCGCGTCCATCTTTTCCTTTGATCAATCGGACGTTCAAGATAGACGGATTGAATTCCCACTTGCTCAGTAAGTCATCCAGGTGCATTTGTCGCTTCATCAATCCATCACAGAAAAGGATCAAGGGATTATCGTACGAACAGCGGCACATTGATTTTACGTGCGTGATCGTCATGTTTTCGTCATCTGAACACTCGAGTCCAGGTTGGGCGAATGGAAGATTATAGACACCCAGCTTTTCCGAGAGAAGGTTCGTCTTGAAAACGCTAGCCCCTGGAATACCGCCAAAGGGCGAAACGAAGCCACAGCACAAATTGCGTTTCATAAAAAAACAATGGCAGCAACGCTTGACAAAGTCGCCCATCTTCTGGCGGCGGCGCTAATCGTAGCGCACGTCTTTTCGCCGACCCTGCTTTTTTGCGGATTGCTTTGCTTTATTCTCCAAACGTCGGCGTTGGCTGCCTTTTGACGGCTTGGTTGGCCGTCGCTTCTTTGGCGCCGATTGCGTTTCCCGCAACATCGCTGCCAGCTTTTGACGCACATCGTTCAGATTACGGGGTTGGTCTCGGTACTTTTCGCTGTGCAAAACGAGCTGACCGTTACGATTGATGCGGTTGCCGTACAGGGCAACGAGCCGTTTGCGCCATGGATCACTCAGACCGGTACAACGCGCAGGCGACCATCGCAAAGTCACTTTGGAATTGACTTTGTTGACGTTCTGGCCACCAGGACCGCTGCTGCGCGCCGTCAAAATCTCGATCTCGCTGGACGGGATCGTCAGCCGCGCGTTGATAAACAAGTCTGCCATCTGTCTACTCTATGAGTTGCGTTTCCGCAGTTTGACTCCTTTTTCACACCGACGTTCGCGATGCCAAAACCAGTTTTGCTGCTATCTGTTTGTTTGTTTACTTTATCGGTCATCTTGCCCGGCTCCATCACGGTCGGCCAAGAAAAACAAAGTTCACAGGCCGATCTTCAAAAAAAACCTGATTCCCAATCCAATCAGGACACGCAAAGTGGCGGTCCCGTTCGCGATTCTTGGCCGCGATTCCTGGGAAATGATTTCCAAAACGCCGCAAGCGTCCCCGATATCGACTGGACCGCACAACCCGACCTGGCTTGGTCTAAAAAACTGGGGGATGGCTACGGTTTAGGGCCCGTCGTGGGCGGCAACTACTTTCATTTGGACGCCGTCGAATCGGGAACCAAAGAGCGTTTGCGATGCATCGACATGACCACCGGTGAAACAAAATGGGCCAAGCTGACCGATGTGGTTTACCGAGACCTGCTGGGCTACGAAACCGGAGCGCGTAGTTGCCCAACGATCGCCGACGATCACATCTACGCGATGGGAGTGGCTGGCCGACTGACGTGCCGACTGATCAGCGACGGCGCAGAAGTATGGAGTTTAGACACAAATGAACAATACGGTGTCGTCCAGAACTTCTTTGGTGTCGGCGGCGCGCCCTTGGTTGTCGGCGAAAAACTGATCGTGATGATCGGTGGCAGCCCACCCGAAGATCAAAAAATCGCTCCCGGTCGATTGAGTCGAGTGTCGCCCAATGGTTCCGCATTGGTTGCGTTGGACCGCAAAAGCGGAAAAGAACTCTGGAAAGCTGGTGACGATTTGGCCAGCTACTCCAGTCCACGAACGATCCAAATCGGCAACAAGACACTCGTATTGATTTTCGCACGCGATCATTTGCTCGCGATCGATTCCGACACCGGAAATGTGAACTGGAAATTTCACCATCGCGCGGAAATCCAAGAGAGTGTCAATGCGATGGTTCCCATCGTCGACGGCAACCTAATTTTTATCAGCGAGTGCTACCAAGTTGGCAGCGTGCTGTTAAAGGCAACCGAGACGGATTGCGAAGTCGTCTGGCAGGACCCGGACCGAAACCGACGCGCTCAAGCGATGCGAATTCATTGGTCTAACCCCGCGTTCATTGACGGCCATTTGTTTGGTTGCAGTGGTCGCAATGCGCCGGACAGCGATTTTCGGTGCATTGAATTTGCGACCGGAAAATTAAAATGGACTGACCCGCGGCGAATACGATCCGCCGTAACCCAAGCAGGCGACCACATGATCGTCTTGGAAGAACGCGGTTTCACGCAAGTCATGAAGCCCAACACGCAAAAGATGGAAGTCATCGCCGAGTGGAATCTTCAACTGGCCGACGGAAAACGACCCGCGCTGAATTATCCTTGCTGGGCGGCTCCGGTCATCGTTGGCGACAAAGTGCTGATTCGCGGCGACGAAAATCTGGTTTGTCTGAAACTGAAATCAAACGAATAGTCAACTAGGCCAGAGGCCGACATAATCCTAGCTGGTGGCGTCAGCC
>CAZZDZ010000353.1:0-6820 GCA_964652675.1 uncultured Pirellulaceae bacterium | reverse complement strand
CCCCCGCCCCCACCGCCAGATTCGCCACCGCAACCACCAGAGCCGCCACCGATCGCGACAGAAGCAGGGACCTGATCATGCGAATACGATCCAGCGAAACGGAATCAGCCGACGTCATCAACATGTCCTCGCTATTGGATGTGTTGTTCATTCTGATCATCTTCTTCTTGGTAACGACCACGTTCAAAAACCAGGAAGACGACCATCGCGTTGACCTGCCAGTGGACCAACGCAACCAAGCGATGTCCAACAAGGCCGGCGATGTCGTCAAGATCAACATTCGCAAGTCGGGGGCTTATGTCTTAATGGACAAAGCCGTCACCGAAGAAATGATCGAAACAACGATGAAGGAAGCCGTTACCAATCGCCCCGACGTGAAAGTGCTGGTGCGAGCCGACAAAGAATCCAAACATCTTTATCTGGCCAACGTGCTATCGATTTGCAAGTTCGTGGGGGTCAAGGACACGCATATCATGGTCAAGACGCTGGAATAAATTGTATGCAAAAGAACACTTCCGGCGCGTCGCCAGCGGACGAGAATGATTCGACGATCATGGGTCTGACCCGTGCGCGTCGATTCAAAATCTATCGCTATTTGGCCGCAAGCTTGGTGGTGGTGTTCGGAATCTGGATGTACACGTACCTCACGCCACACCGTTGGTACACCTATACCGATGTTGTATCGTTTAAACAGTCGGCCCACGATGTCCAAGTCGGTTATGTGTTGTGGGAAGACGCAAAACAGCTCGGCGACGGTGTGCTACCTAACGACATTGTCTCGGAGCCATGCGTTTCGTCGGACGGAACGCGGCTTCTGTATGCAAAGCAGAGCAAGGACCACAGCGACGACTTGTTTTTACGGCGATGGAATGGCACGACGTGGTCCAAACCGCGTGCGCTACGCGCTCTGAACAGTAATTTCCAAGAGACGTCGCCCAGTTTGAGCGGTGATGGCAAACTCTTGTTTTTTTCCAGTAATCGTCCGGGTGGGCGAGGCGGATTTGATATCTGGGTGGCGCGATGGGACGGCGCCGAATACGCATGGCCACTCCCGCTGACCAATCGCGTCAACACACCATTCGATGAAAAAGGCCCCGCGATTTCGCCAGACAATTTCGAGTTGTACTTTACGTCCAATCGACCGCGACTGAGAGTGGATGAAACAGACAAGGCGTTGTCGCAAACCGAAATCGAAGACCTTAAAACAGACTTTGATATTTACTCGGCAGATATCGCAGCAGACACGCCCTATGACCTGATCGTCGAACGGCAACTAAGCATGCTGTATTCTCTGCGCGAAAACGCGCTCGGTGATTCGCGTGTGATGTCCAAGCTTGGCGGATCCCGACAGACCGAAGCCGCGGTTGATAAAGCGTTGGCCTATTTGGCGTCCATCCAATCCGCCGATGGACGCTGGGACATGAGCGAGCACAACGGAAAAAGTGACTCCGACATGGCTGGCACCGGAGCGGCATTGCTGGCCTTTTATGGTCGTGGCCAGCGTCATGATGAACCTTGCAAATACCAAGAGGTGGTTCAAAAAGGGATCACGTGGTTGGTCGACCAACAAGATAAAATCAGCGGCGACCTTCGTGGGATCAAACCTCGCGCTCGCATGTACAACCACGGGATTGCATCTCTGGCGATGGTCGAAGCCTATGGCGTTACCAAAGACCTCAAGCTGCGCCCTCGCGCTCAATCGGCGATCGAATTCATCGAAGCCGCACAGCATCGCGAAGGAGGATGGCGTTACTCTCCCGGTGAGCGGGGTGACCTTTCCGTTTCCGGTTGGATGATCATGGTTTTGGCAAGCGCCCAGATGTCGGGATTGGAAGTCAAACCAGAAACACTTGACGGTGCACGCAAGTTCCTGGACCACGTCAGCAGCGGCCGACATGGTGGCGCTTTCGGTTACACCGACCCGCGTGGTAACCGCGGACATTCGGCTTCGATGAACGCGGTCGGTTTTTTCTGTCGCCAACTGCTTGGCCTTTCCAACAATAGCGAACTGGCATGGGAAGCTTCATCGTTGATTGACCGAAGTGGCTTTGACGCGGGGGATCTTTACTACGCGTACTACGGGACGCTTGCGTCTTACCAACATCAGGGACCAGCTTGGCGGCGATGGATGGCCGAGATGAAAAAAAAGTTTGTCAGGGCACAACGACGCGACGGTTCTTGGGTTGCCACCGGTTGGACGGGCAAACAAATGGGAACCATTGTCGCCACATCGCTCGTCGCCCTTTCGCTTGAAGCACACTACCGTTACACGCCACTCTACGGGCTTGGCTTTGAACCCGATCCAGCCGGCCCGATGTCAGCCGATAGCGGTTTGTTGGATGCAGATCAGATCCCCGACGCGCCTCTGTTTCGGCACGCACAACACATCGAAACGTTTTCTTCGCCAGCAGATGAAAGCGACCCCGTCATCACCGATCATGGCGACTTTCTGTACTTTGCCTCGGGCCGCGAAGGAGGCTATGGGGGAACCGATATTTACCGTTCGCGATTTGAACACCGACTGGTCGACGACGAAGAACGGCTTGTCGCAGGCGAACCAACCAACGTTGGATCCGAGATCAATTCAGCAGCCAACGAACTGGCTCCGGCGCCGCGCCTGGCTGGCTTTCAACTGCTGTTCAGTTCCGATCGCGGCAACAACCTGGGAGAATTATTCGTAGCGAACAGCCGACGTGTTGAACGACGACACAACTTGCTAAAGCTGCCCAGTGCTGCTTGGCTGAGCGACAATTTTCTTTGGCTATTGGGTATGGCGCTAGCGTTGTTCGCATTGGTATTCAGCACGCGCCGAGCCATCGCGGGCGCGCCATCCAAGACCGATCATTCTGCGGGCTTGCCTCGGTCGTCGTTTGGGAATTCGCAACGATGAGCGATTCCCCCCAACAAGTCTCGTTCAACGGGCAAACTTTGCAGCGATGGCTTTGGCCACTGATCGCGTTGGCGGCGGTCATTGTGTTTGGGTTCATTTTGCAGCAGAAACTTCGCAACGATGTTTGGGGATATTACACCGATGGCGAAGGTTTACAGGTCGCCGCCGACGAAAAAAAAGAACGAATGGTGCTCTGGGAAGATCCTCAGCAACACGTTTTCGATCAATCGTCATCGGACAACCGGCTTGCGTCACGCGAACCGAAAGACCAATCGTCTCGGCAGCGTATCGAAGCTGCGTTTTCGCCCGACGGCGCGACGATGGTGCTGACGCGGTGGAAAGGAAATTCCGCCAGCGGCAACAACATGAACGCTGACCTTTACTTATCAAACTGGGATGGACGCACATGGAGCCGGCCCAAAGCGATCGCCAATTTAAACACGCGAAGCAACGAACGGGAGGCTGCGTTTTCTCGTGATGGAAAGTACCTTTACTTCAGTTCCGATCGCGCTGGCGGCCCGGGAGGTTACGACCTGTTTGTTGCCCGAAACAACGGCAGCAAATGGACGGCAGCGACACGCCTGGGACCATCCATCAATTCTGCTAAAAACGAATCCGGCCCCGCACCTTCGGCCGACGGCGATCGTCTTTACTTTTCCTCTGATCGCGACTCCGGATCCTCGCAAGACATTTTTGTGGCCAAGATGCTCACGGGCAACAGGTCTTCCGTTCCACGGTTTGCAAAAGCAGAATTGGTTCGCGATCTAAACTCTCCCGCCGACGACGTCGAAGCCGCACTGACCAGTCACGGCAGCTATGTCTTTCTCGCTTCTGATCGTGATCGCAATAGCCGCTCTGGATTCAATCTCTACTTGTCCCGCGTGATCAATGATCGCATTCAGCCTCCGCAAAAAGTCGACGTTTACATCGAACAAGGAAACGCAACCGCTCCGGCTGTGCGAATGCAAGGATTTGATTTGCTGTTCAGCGCCGACCGAGACCTAGCCGCTGGCACAGGAACCACCGACGAATCGGAACCGGCTTATCGACTTTACCGATCCACGACACGAGAGGTGATCGGTTACACCGACCTGTCGCGATGGGAATTGTTCAAAGAGTTGATGCACAAAATCCAATGGCTGATTTTGTTCGCGGTCGCTTCCTTGATTGCCTTGATCTATCTATTGGAAAAGTGGCGCGACATCACAAGCCTGTTTCACAAATGCCTAGCCGCTTCTGCCAGCGTGCATTTGTTGGGGCTGTTATTCATGGCGTTCTGGTTGATCTCCCAGGCGATCGACGAAGAAGACAATCAACCAGCGCCGGAGGTCGCGATATCAGTCGACGCATTGGCGCAAGAAGAGTTGGCGATGGAGTCCGAACAAGAACTGGCAGAGGTGATGGATACGACGCAAATGGTCGTCACAAAAAGTGACCAAGAGTTGCCCGACGCAAATTTTGAACCACAGGAGATCGTGGATAACCCCGTTCCAGTTGCCGCCGAGACGCCTCAGCAGTCACTGGTGAACGATGTCAAACAAGCAGCCGCAAGTGAATCAAACGTAAGTGAGCCCATTACGCCGGTTGACCCGTCCGCGAAAATGGCCGAACTGCCCATCGAACTGCCCGTTTCGGCAGCCGAAATGATGGAACTGGCAGAGGTCCCCAACGACAACCAGACCAAACCGGTTGACCCAACGAAAGACGATTTCCAACACGACGAAGTAGCGATTCAACAGGTGGAGACTCAGAAAGCGAACGTCCAACAAGCAACAAGCGAGCAAATCGACGCGCAAGCAGATACCGATTCCGTCGCGCGCAGCGATGAATTGCTCGAAAGTCTTGAAACCGAAGCGGACCTCGTCGAACCAATGACTGGATTGGAAGCAATCGGCCCACCACCTGAACTCGCTGGCAGCATCGCCCCGATCGAGTTATCAGTCGTCGCCATGGAGACGATGGAAACAGCGGAGGTGCCCACAGACAGCGCAGCAAATCCCGTCGACCCAACCGAAGGCGAATTTCAACCAGACGGCGCGAGCATTCAGAAAGTCGAAAGCCAAAAAACCGAAGTCGCCCAAGCAACCAGCGGTGAACTGGATGTACAAGCCGAGTCGGATTCGGTGGCCAGCAGCAACGCGGCAAACAATACAACGGATGCTTCAAACGACCTGATTCAACCCAACTCTGGATTCGAAGCGGTTGACCCGACACTCGAAATGGGAGGCAGCATTGCGCCCGTCCAGTTATCCGTCGTCGCAATCGAATCAATGGGAACAGCCGAGGTGCCCAGTGACAACGCAGCCAATCCCGTGGATTCGACCAAAGACGATTTTCAACCAAACGGATCGAGCATTCAGAAAGTCGAAAGCGGAAAAGCCGACGTCGCAAACATCGCCACTCGCCAGATGGATGTCCAGACCGAAAGCGGGTCCGTCGCAAGCAGCGCCGCGGCGACCGGAACAGCCGATGCTCAAAGTGACACGATTCAACCAACCACCGGCCTAGAAGCGACGGGCGAACCTACCGAACTTGCGGTGAGCGAAGCGATCGGGGACCTTGCCGCCAATCTTCCTGGTAGCGACATGTCGGATATCTTTGGCACAGAATCACTGGAGGCACCCCAAGAGCTTGACGTCGGCGCGATTGGCGAACACATCAAACAGCAACGCGGCAAACTTTCCAATGAGATGGTCAAGGAACTTGGTGGATCCACGGGCACCGAGCGGGCGATCGGACTTGGGCTTGATTGGTTTACCGATCACCAAGAGCCAGACGGACGATGGGAAATGTCCAAGCACCAAGGTAAATCACAGGACAATATTGCCGGCGCGGGCTTAGCGCTGCTGTGTTACTACGGTTGGGGCATCAAACACGGCAAATACACCGACGATCCCAAGCACGATCGCCATTCCCAAGCAGCCACCAAGGCGCTCGACTGGTTGCTGAAACAACAAGACGATGATGGCAGTCTACTGGGCAGCAAGACCAGTCACGGAATGTACTGTCACGGAATCGCAACCGTTGCACTTTGCGAAGGATACGGGCTGACCAAAGACCCCAAGCTGAAAGGGCCCGCGACGAAGGCGATCGACTACATTCTTAAATCGCAACACTCAGCAGGCGGCTGGCGCTACAGCCCTGGCGAACCGGGCGACTTGTCTGTGAGCGGATGGCAATACCTGGCGATGCACTCAGCGCGGCTGGCAAGCATTGAAATCCCCGATGAAGCTTTCACCCGAATGGGCAAGTTTCTCGACTCGGTTTCTGGCGGTGTCCACGGTGGTTATTACGGCTACATGGTGCCCGAGAAAACCAAGCCAACAATGACTGCGACGGGCATGTTCCTCAGGCAGCTTGATCGTGCCGCGCCCACGGAGCCGCGGATGCAAGAGAGCGCGCGTGTGATCAAGTCAAAAATGCTTCAAGCGGACACGGTTGATTTCTATTTTGACTACTACGCAACGCTCGCCCTTTATCAGCACCAAGGACCGATTTGGAAACAGTGGAACGAGAACTTAAAAGAAGTCTACCTAGCGTTGCAAAAAACAACTGGTCCAAACAAAGGCAGTTGGGATACCAAAGGAACTTTCGTGCAAGCCGGCGGTCGCGTCGTATCAACAGGCCTCGGCATTCTCAACCTGGAAGTCTACTACCGGCTACTACCCATCTACGGATACGATCGCAACGAAGCCCAAAACCCGATAGAAAAGTAGCTCAGGCCAAAGAGCATACGAATCCACTCACGTCGGTGTTCCTATGACTGAAGGGATCATCACCACACAAGAAGGAGTTGGCAGGAAGATGGGGGCAGGAAAATGACAGACAAGAGATTTTCCTGCCCCATTTTCCTGCCAAATACGAGCCACCTTTGCTTGACCGTTTCCCCTGGTCGTCAGTGAACATGACAACGAATTGGTCTTCTCTCGA
>CAZZDZ010000352.1:0-6839 GCA_964652675.1 uncultured Pirellulaceae bacterium | reverse complement strand
CCGAAAGTCTTGACGACTTCCGCTACGACCTTTCAATCAAGGTCAGCTTGGTCCGCAGCACTGGCCTGATTCAACATGCCCCACCAAAATTCCGAAAAGCCGCTTGATCCTGTTACATTCCGCTTTCCACTGGCGGATGTGACGGGAAAGTTTTTGCGCGACCCCAGCCTCTGGGGCTCATTGGGCTTTCGTGAATACTACGAGGGAACGTTCAGCGAAACCGAACCGTTGATCCAAGCGATTCGTGCCGTCCATCGCGGCGAGCGTGTCGCCGAAGACCATTTGCGAACATTGCGATCGTTCAGTCTCGCTTGGTTGACGTCATCGCAAAAAGGGCTCAGTGCGGTCATTGATTACGCCGTTCCGCTTGCCGATTCGGTTCAGTACATCACGCGCATCGGATTGATCGACCGAACGGTGAACAAGCTGACGGTGGCAACAGCAGGTATCGCTGCATCCATCTTGTTCTTGGAAATGGCTTGGGAATCGGCCGCAGTGGATTTCAGTGAAATGAGCGATCTTGAATCTGCAAGTTTCATGATTGACCAGATGGAAATGAGTGCGGAACTGGATAGTCGTTTGGACAAAATCGTTCGCGCTCTGGATGGGCAACTTGGCCAAGTGGGCGAACCAACGCAGCGAGCAGCGTTTCGCCCCGACATCGTATTCGATTTTCTAAAACTGTCCCGTTTTCGATCCGTATTGGCGCATGCTGACTTTGACGCACAAGTCCACGCGAGGCTGGTGTCGAAATTGGACGCTCGAATATTTGCCTTGTTCTTGGCCAATAGCCGACAAATCGAAGGGCTGACGCTTTGTGGGGCATCCGAAGCAACCGCGGCCGTCGTGGCTCACGCCGCATTGGCTCTCGGGCTGCTTAGCAACAGCGACTCAGCGGAGACTTTAAAGCAAATCGAAAAGCGAATCATGTTGTTGGATGATTCTGCACGCCAAACAGAAGCCCAGCAGACCTTTGATGCGATCGGCCGCAACTTGACTGGAAAGGCACACCAGTTGGAACTGAGTATCAATCGGCACCTGAATTCTGCCACTGCGACCGAAGCGATTGATTGGGCCACCTTTCCGATCACGTCCTCATTCGATTTACTCGGAACGATCGCCGAAGGGCTGGGGCAGTTCGCGGGAACCAGTAAAGTTGGCGGTTTCTTAAAAATTGCCGGCGACAGTTTTAATCAAATCTCCAGCCTTGCCGATGCGACTCCCGATGCGGCCAGTCACATCATCAACAGCGGTGTCTCTGCCGAACAATGGGCAAGAAACTTGGTCGGCAAACTTTGGAAAAAGTAGATTCGCTGGATTCACAGCCGCGTTGCAAATCGCGCGGGCAAGAAAAATGGTTTATAAGTTAGGCACTCTGACCACCAGCCATTCATGTCGTTGGTGGAGCTGATACCTACCGTTGAAAGACCGATATGAAACTCACTCAAATTCTGTTTGTGTTTGCATTTTTGATGGCTCTCGCAGTCAACGCGACAGAACAATCATCCGCCAAAGACCCGGCCAAGCCAAACGTCATTCTTGTCATGGCGGATGATCAGGGCTGGGGCGACACGGGCTACAACGGACATCCGTTTGTGCAAACGCCGGAGCTTGACGCGATGGCTGGCGATGGTTTTGTTCTTGATCGCTTCTATGCGGCGGCTCCTGTTTGTTCGCCGACACGTGCCAGTGTGATGACGGGGCGAAACCCGATCCGCACCAAGGTCACCAACCACGGTCGTTACATGCGACCTCATGAACAAACGATCGCCGAGACGCTGAAGGCTGTTGGATACACAACAGGCATCTTCGGCAAAGTCCACTTGGGTTCCGGCCAGCCCAATTCGCCATGCAATCCAAGCGGTATGGGGTTCGACGATTGGGTTATTGGATTGAATTTCTTCGACAACGATCCCTACCTAAGTCGCAACGGAAAGATCGAACACCGAAACGGCAAGGGTTCCGTCCTGGCGATGGACGATGCGCTTGCGTTTCTGAAAAAGCACAAAGACGACAACAGCCCGATGTTTGCCGTTGTTTGGTTTCCCGCGCCACACGACCCTCATAAGGAAGTCCCCGACGGCCCGTCGCTTTATGACGGCGAGAAACATGCGGGATACTATCGCGAGATCACGTTGCTTGACCAACAGGTGGGAAGGCTCCGTCGCGGACTGCGCGAGATGAACATCGCCGACAACACGATCCTTTGGTACTGCAGTGACAACGGAGGGCTGAACGAAGCGACTTCTGGTGGCCGTAAACGCAAAGGAAGCATTTACGAAGGCGGCTTGAGAGTCCCAGGGATCATCGAATGGCCCGCGCGGAATCTCAAAGGCAGGACATCCGTGCCGACTTGTACTTTCGATATCTATCCAACCGTTTTGGCGATGGCCGGTGTCCCTCTGTATGCCCCTCACCCGCTGGATGGTATCGACATCAGCGACATGATCACTGGCAAGTCGGAAAAACGCACTAGGCCGATGGGTTTCTGGCACCCGTTTCAAAAGGGCCAGGCAACTTGGAGCGACCGGATTCAGAAAGCGATTATGGAAAAGCAGCAAGACGGATCGCCGCGGCCGCACGACGAACAACGAATCCGCAAAGATGTTGATGAATTTCCCCAGTTCGCCGAAGACACGACCAATGGCCATGCCGCCTGGAACAACTGGCCATGGAAACTGCATCGTATCAACGGCAAGAATTACGAACTTTACAACTTGATCGACGATCCGATGGAGACAAATGATCTTTCTGACGATCCGAAACAACAAGTTCGAATTGGTCGCATGCAGAAAGAACTGGATTCATGGATGCGTTCGGTGGTCCGCAGTGTCAACGGACATGACTACGCCAACATCAACGCGGCAAGCAGCGCCGCAAACAGCGCCGCAAACAGCGCTGTGCCCAAATGACCACGGTCGCGATAACTCTACGCAATCAAATCATGAATCACTTCGCCGTGGACGTCGGTCAGACGATAGTCGCGGCCTTGGAATCGATACGTTAGTTTTTCGTGATCGAACCCAAGCAGGTGCATGATTGTCGCCTGCAGATCGTGAACGTGGACTGGTTTTTCGGAGACGCTGAATCCTAATTCGTCGCTTTGACCGTATTCGAATCCGCCTTTGGTTCCCCCACCCGCCATCCACATTGTGAAAGCGTCGGGGTAGTGGTCGCGCCCCAGCACTTTACTCTTGGCCGTTCGGCCTTCGCGAAACGGCGTGCGTCCGAACTCGCCGCCCCAGACAATCAGAGTATCCTCGAACAGTCCGCGTTGTTTTAAATCTTGAATTAACGCGGCAATCGGCTTGTCCATCGTTGCGCACTTATCAGTCAGGCCTTGGGTCAATCCCGTGCCAGCGTTGGTGCCGTGAAAATCCCATCCCCAGTCAAACAGTTGTACAAAACGCACACCTGATTCGACCAAGCGGCGCGCGAGCAGGCAATTGTTGGCCAAACTGGATTCGCCTGGTTTTGCGCCGTACTGGTCGAGTGTCTTTTTGGATTCTTGGCTGATGTCCATGACTTCGGGGACCGCCGTTTGCATTCGAAATGCAAGTTCGTATTGCGAAATTCGCGTCAGCGTTTCGGGGTGTCCCATTTCTGCGGCTTGAATCTCGTTCAAATCTCGTAGCGCATCGAGCGTTTTGCGACGCATCTGGCGGTTCATTCCGTTGGGATCAGACGAATACAAAACCGGGTCGCCTTTGGAACGACACTGCACGCCTTGATAGACCGACGGTAGGAACCCGCTGCCAAATGAATTCTTGCCGCCGTTTGGTTGCACGCCGCTGGAAATCAAAACCACAAAACCTGGCAAGTTTTCGTTCTCGCTGCCCAATCCATAGGTGACCCACGATCCCATCGACGGCCGACCGCTACGCGGCGAACCGGTGTAGACCAACAACTCCGCAGGGGCATGATTGAATTGATCGGTGTACATCGAATGAACCAGACACATGTCGTCAGCGGTTTTGTGAAAATTCGGAATCGCATCGGACATCCACAGACCTCCTTTGCCATATCGATCCCACTTACGTGGCGAACCCATCAACTTCGGGACACCCGAGGTAAACGCGAACGTGCGACCGGCCAAGAAAGCGTCCGGACAATCTTGGTCGCTGCGATCTACCAGTTCAGGTTTGTAGTCGAACATGTCCAAGTTCGGTGGAGAACCAGTCATGTGCAAATAGATCACTCGCTTGGCTTTGGCAACATGATGCGGTTTCTGCGGAGCCAGCGGATTGGCTGCGGAACGTTCGGCGGCAGAATTTTCATCAGCCATCAGCGCACTCAGCGCGATGCCTCCCAATCCTGCGGTGGATTGCCGCAGAAAGTGACGACGGGTTCTTAGCTGTAGTCGCTGGAGGATTGGGTTCATCGTTCTTTTCGTTTCAAAATCTTCGTCGAAGATAGGATTCAGTTGGGAAAGCTATCCACTAACGTTTCATAAACACTTCGTCCAAATTCAAAATCACGTTGCCGACAACGGTCCAAGCGGCATGCTCGGCGACATCGGAGTCTTTCGGCAAATCGCCCAACGGATCGGTCGCCATCTGCTTGGCCTTTTCCGTTTCGCTGGCAAAGTATTTTTGCGCTTCGTCGGCCAGTTTGGTTAGCCGTTTTACTTCTGCATCTTTCGCGTCGCGGATCAGGCAATTACGAAA
Organism: uncultured Pirellulaceae bacterium; assembly: GCA_964652675.1. Taxonomy (GTDB): domain Bacteria; phylum Planctomycetota; class Planctomycetia; order Pirellulales; family Pirellulaceae; genus K23-9. The sequence goes on along the minus strand of CAZZDZ010000352.1, from coordinate 2,172 downwards.
CGCGAACTGAATTCTATCTGCCGACGAACCACTTGCCGCGATCATGCGACGTCCCAATGACTGGGCCGCTTCGACATAGACGGGGTCGTTCAGCGTCACGAGGGCTTGCAGCGGCGTGTTGGTACGAATTCGTCGAACGGTGCAAACTTCGCGATTGGGCGCGTCGAATTGCGCCATCGACGGATACGGACTTGATCGCCGCCAGGATGTATACAACCCGCGACGGTATTTGTCGTCTCCCGCGCTGGTTTTCCAATCGGTCGCGCCACCGAATGCCGCTTTAAGACCCAAGTTTGGTTGTGGCGGATTGACCGGTTTGCCAAACATTTTGTCACTCAATAATCCACTGACAAACAAAGCTTGATCGCGAACCATTTCGGCGGAAATACGAAACCGCGGTCCACGAGCCAGCATCCGATTAAACGGGTCTTTTTCGATCGCTTGGGCCGATGTCACGCTACTTTGTCGGTAGGTTGACGACATCACAATCAACTTGATAAACCGCTTGATATCCCAATTGGTTTCGCGAAGTTCAACAGCCAGCCAGTCCAATAGTTGTGGGTGCGATGGTAACTCTCCTTGGGAGCCAAACTCTTCGCTAGTTTCGACGATACCGGTGCCAAACAACTGCTCCCAATGTCGGTTCGCGATCACTCGCGTCGTCAACGGATTGTTTTCGTCAATCAACCACTTTGCCAAATCCATTCGATTGGGCTTTTTGGTAGTCGCCAACGGATGAAAAGCACTCGGAGTGCCGACGGTCACTTCATCGCCTGTGCTTAGATAGTTGCCGCGAATCTGAATGTTTGTTTTGCGATGTTTGTCTTCGGGCAAATCTCGCATAATCGGCACTGACGTAGACGGTTTCATCGACGTGAGTTCTTTTTGTTTCTTGGCAAGCTGTCCACGTACACTTGCCAGTAACGGCGAAATACTGCGGTAGTGTTTGGTGACTTTGTCTTGCTGTGCTTTGTTCCAATCTTTGGAGTCTTTCGTGACTAATCCCTGGACATCCGCTGGCATCTTTGCCCACTGAACAACGGATGTGTCGGTTGTGCTGCTGATACGAAATTTATCCAAAAGATGATTCGAATGAACCGAATTCTGGTGAATCCGAATCGTCAAAACTCCATCGGCCAACTCCACCGGTTTCGCAGCGACCAAAGTCAGTTGATGCGGCTTGCCAGTTTTCGGGGCAACGGCCCAGCCAGATTTTTTGTCGATCTTTGCGGCGAGAACTTTTGAAGCTGGGAATCCTTTTTGTTCGTGGTCGGCAAACACTGCAGAGAACTTGATGCTGCGCTGCCCGGTTAGATCGATTGTCTCGCTGGGCGCCGGAACTTTTGCAGGTTGCCTTTCCCAAATGACGTCGCGTGATTCGTCAAGCAATTGAACCTTGTAGCCTTTGAGTCGATCGCTGATTGATCCGCCCCCATCGGTGCGATTCCAAATCGCGATCCGATCGATTGGTTTTGTAGCCCCCAAGTCGATTTCAACCCAAGGGTCGTTTTTGCCGGTATCGGTGTGGTTGACGGAGTTCTTTTGATAATCACCGTTTGTATTGCCATCGTTAACGCGTTTCGCTTCGCCACCAAATCCCGTTGAACTTTGCGATGCCTTGCCAGCGAGCGCCACATTTTCACCTTCGCTAAAGACTTGGATCTCTGCCAAGTGAATCATCTTGCCTTTTCCCGGCAATTCGACGCGAACAAACCGAGCACTCTGGCTATTGGTCGTGCCGTCTGCGGGAATCCAGCTCGCTTGGATTTGGGAAATAACGAAGTTGTCTTTCTGCTCTGCCGGCACATCCAGTTTGAGTGCGGTCAGTTTTTCAACATTCGCATCCTCTGTTTTGAAACGTAAAACGTAGGAGTCTGTCGCCGGTTTTTCGCCTTGTCCAATGATCCAACCATCGTCGTCGATTTTCAGATTACGCTTTTTACCTTTGGCGGTTACCGGTTTCATGTTTTGCCAACTGGGTCGTTGCGATACTTTTGCAAGCCATCGGTTTTGAGCAGCAGCTAGTTCGTCGCTGGGCTTTACCAATTCTGATTCCAAGTCGGCAATCTTTTGATTCAATTCGACTTTGCGCTGTTCCTGTTCTTGCGACCAAATTTGGAGCGTCGGTCGTTCATTGCGTTGATCAGAGTCTTCGGTGTTATTGAAAAACGC
>CAZZDZ010000351.1:0-6856 GCA_964652675.1 uncultured Pirellulaceae bacterium | reverse complement strand
CCCAATGGGAGAGTGATTTCATCGGCTGTATTGCAACGCTAAAAACGAATCTTTAGACGTTCTACGCGAGGCGAGTCTTGTCTGCTTCGGCGACAATCCCGCGCACGATCGCTTGCAACTTGGGTGCCGCTTCGCCTGCGGTCTTGATGATTTCTTCTGTGTTGGATGGCTTTAACGCGTCGGCCAAACACATGTCGGTGATCACGCTAAGGCCAATCACTTTTAATCCACTGTGAATCGCGACGATTGTCTCCGGCACGGTACTCATTCCGACCACATCGGCACCGATCGTTCGCAAGAAACGGTACTCCGCACGTGTTTCTAAATTGGGACCCGCGACCGCGACAAACACGCCTTTGTGAATACGGATGCCTTGGTCCTGAGCGATCTTGATCGTGCGATCGATCCACTGCTGGTCGTACGGTTCGCACATATCGGGGAAACGTTCGCCCAAGCGATCATCGTTGATGCCAATGAGAGGGTTATCTCCCATCAAGTTGATTTGATCCTCGATCACCATGATGTCGCCAGCGGTGAAATAAGGATTCAGACCGCCGCAAGCATTGCTGACGATCATCGTTTCCGCGCCAAGAGATTTGAAGACGCGGACGGGAAGGGTTATCTGCTTAAGCGGATAACCTTCGTACATATGAAAACGGCCCTCCATGGCCACGACGGGTACGCCAGCAAGACTGCCGCACACCAGTCGCCCTCGATGGCTCGTCGCCGTCGAAGTCGGAAAATGTGGGATGTCGCCGTAATCGATTGCAGCTTCGATTTCGATCTCGTCAACCAGTCCTCCAAGACCGGTGCCCAAGATGATACCGACACGTGGCGTGGCGCCAAACTCTTTTTGAATTTTTTTTGTAGAGTCTTGAATTTTGTCGTACAGATCCAGCATCACATTACTTCTTTTGGGGCGTCGTTTAATCCGGTTGCTTTTCGCGAATGTTCAACATGATAGCGCTTTGACTGCGCTATTGCGATTGGGGTTGCATCCTACGGGCGACGAATCGACTTTTTCAGCGTTAAATCGCATCGCGAAATACCTATTTTGACCGGTGTCCGCCAATCACCACGATTTGGTAAGATCATCGCAGAGGGCTAACCCACCAACAAGACTTGTAAAGTTTTATCGAATCGAAATGGCTACACCGAAACCAGAAGTCTTTGAAAAACTCGCGTCGTTCTATCTTGGTCGCCACTACGACATGGGCGCCGACGAATTGCTTGACGACCTGTTGATGTACGACGCAAAAGATCTTTGTACGCACGCGATGTGTGTGGGAATGACTGGTAGCGGAAAAACCGGATTGTGTCTTTCTTTGCTGGAAGAAGCCGCGATCGACGGGATTCCCGCAATTTGTGTGGACCCCAAGGGCGATTTGGCCAACCTGTTGTTGGCGTTTCCCGATATGGACCCCAACGACTTCAAACCTTGGTTGGAAGAAGAAGAGGCCACGCGAAAGGGCGTCTCACTGGACGAACTTGCTGCCAAAACGGCGACCACCTGGAAAGAAGGCTTGGCGTCATGGGGGCAAACACCTGAGCGTGTTAAAAAATTCAAAGAAAGTGTTGACGTTGCCGTCTACACACCGGGCAGCAACATCGGTTTGCCGCTGACCGTGCTGAAAAGTTTTGACGCACCGCCGCCAGAAGCACGCGATAACGCCGAACTGATTGGCGACAAAGTCACCGGTTCGGTATCCGGCCTACTCACTCTGATGGGGATCGACGCGGACCCCATGACTTCGACCGAGCACATTTTGCTTTCGTCGATCATGGCGCACGAGTGGAAAGAAGGTCGCAATGTTGGCATCGGACAATTGATTCGGCTGATCCAAGAACCGCCCATTTCGCGGATCGGTGTCGTGGACGTGGATTCATTCATGAGCGCCAGTGCGCGCGGCAAGTTAGCGATGAAGCTGAATAATTTGTTGGCGTCGCCGGCGTTTGCGTCTTGGTTGGAGGGCGAAGGCCTGAATATCAAAAAACTGTTGCACACACCCGAAGGCAAACCGCGTTTGACCATTTTGTCGATCGCGCACCTTAACGACAGCGAACGAATGTTCTTTGTCACCATTTTGCTGAACGAATTGCTGGCTTGGATGCGAACGCAAACCGGTACCAGTTCGCTGCGCGCGATGTTCTACATGGACGAAGTGGCCGGGTATTTTCCGCCGGTTTCAAAACCGCCCTCCAAGCCACCGATGCTGACGCTGCTGAAACAAGCACGTGCTTTTGGACTTGGTATCACCCTGGCAACGCAAAACCCCGTCGACTTGGACTACAAAGGTCTGTCCAATATCGGAACGTGGTTCTTGGGCCGATTGCAAACCGAACGCGACAAAGCACGTGTGTTGGAAGGGCTTGAAGGAGCGGCTGGTCAGGCTGGCCAAGAATTCGATCGCGCGGCAATGGAACAGACATTGGCTGGACTGGGCAATCGTGTTTTTCTGATGAACAACGTTCACGACGGATACCCGACAACATTCCAAACACGATGGGCCATGTCGTTCTTGGCTGGTCCACTGGCCCGCGGGCAAATTAGCAAGCTGATGGCACCACGCCGGGAAGCTTCGGCAGCAAAACTTGGCGAGCGGAAACAATCGATCGCAGAGGAAGTTGCAGCGGCAACGCGTCCGGTCCCGCCAGCAGGCATCGAAGAAATGTTCTTGGCCAGCACCGCGCGTGCCGAGGACGATGCGAAACTTGTCTACCGTCCCGCACTGCTTGCTCAAGCTTCCATGCACTTTGTCAAATCAACGGCCGATTTGGATTCTTGGATAGACGCCAAGCGTTTGATGCGATGTGGCAGCGGTTTTCCGGACGATATGTGGGATTCCAGCGATCCGTTGGGCGATGATTTTGAGCTTCTTAGTGAACCAGAAGATGACTTTGGGTTTAGCGATCTGCCAGACGAATTGCGCAGCAAAGGAAAGTATCGAACCTACCGCGCTCGATTTAAAGATTATCTGTACCGACACTGCTATATGACGCTTTACAAAAGCCCGTTGTTGGGAGAGTACGCCCCTGGAGGAGCCACCGAGGCAGAAGCAAAGGTGTTTTTCCAACAGAGCTTGCGCGAACAGCGTGATGAAGCAACAGAAAAATTGCGGGACAAGTACGAATCCAAAATGAAAACGCTCGAAAAGAAGATCCACACTGCCGAAGATCGTGTCGAGCGTGAAGAAGGCCAGTACAAACAGGCGAGAAGTTCATCTTGGATTAACGTTGGCAGCACGATCCTGGGTTCATTTCTGGGCGGACGTCGATCAAGTCTTGGAACGGCAGCCCGTGGGTTCGGCCGAGCGTCACAACAAAAAGATGACATTCGTCGCGCCGAAGATGCGTTGGAACTTCTGCAAGAGGACTATGGCGAATTGGAACGCGAGCTTCGCGACGAAATCGATGAGCTTGGCGAAAAGTACGAAGCGAGTAACTTGGAGCTTGACGACACCGAAATTCCGCCACGAAAGAGCGACTTGAAAGCCGAAGATGTGATCATCGTCTGGACGCCTTGGCAAGTTGACAAAGACGGCATCGCAACACCGATGTTCGAATTGGGTGAAGTCACCTAACAACCGGGGCCGTCACCAGCCATTGCCCTGCGGCTACTAAACCCGCAGGAGGCAAGGCAAATTGGCTTCATCGTTTTTGTGCCACAACAATGAACCCGCCAGCTTTGCCAATTGACTTGGTCGTTGAGGTTGCGTCGATCGATACCAAATTCATTTCTTTCACGTGCCATCCGCACGTCGTTAGATCTTGCATCAGCTCTCTGCGCGAGTAGCGATGCATGAACATCTTTTCCAGACCTCGGTACGCATAGGTCGCATCTCCGAACTCATGTTCGCTGTCTCGTAGCGATCGCCACCATGAAAGAAACAACTTTGTCGTGCCGCCGGATTCATGCAGTGCGGCCCAACGATTGTGAACATGCAACACCAGCTTGCCAGTTGGTCGCACCATTCGCGAAACATGTTGCAACATCATCTGACGGTTTTTTCGCCCCGAGATCATTCCCAAAGTGCTGAACATGCAAACGGCATGATCAATACTGTTGTCGCAAAAACACTCCAATTGAACCAAGTTGGCTTGAACGCCATGCACGCGGTTTTGAAGCTGCGGGTCTGACGAACGGGTTTTTGCTAACAGCTTTTCTAGCATCGTGTGGCTCAGATCGACGCCGATCACTTCGTAACCACGCTGGGCTAGCGGAATCACGGATCGCCCGGTGCCACATCCCAAATCCATGATCACTTCGGTGGTGTTGGCACTTTGCTTGCTAGGCTCTTTGGGAAAGCCTGGAAAAGTCCGACGCATGATCTGGTCGTCCAACTGACACAACGGCGTATCCGCCACAAAGTCGTCGTAATGGTCCGCGATTGACCGCTGATTCACGTAAGCCCAGGTCCCCGGAGCAACGCCTTGAGGTCGGCGCCAATCAGGCGGCGGCTGGTTTGCTGGGGGCTGGTTCATTTTCTAGTTTCATTCCTATAATCTGACTTCACTGGACTCGAGATGATACTCGAATCCACATCCCAATTAATTATCTTTCCCTCGTTTCAGCGTCCAACACACAACCAGATTTCAACGTTCGATTTCTGGTGCATTTGAGTTTGGATGATCGCGAGCGAACCTTCAGGAGTATCAACTACAGTGGCAATTCGAGTTGCAATTAACGGTTTCGGTCGAATTGGACGACTGACTTTTCGTAACCTGATGGAACGCAGTGACGAGTTTGACGTGGTTGCCGTCAACGACCTGACTGACAATCGCACTTTGGCAACTTTGCTGAAGTACGACAGTATTCACGGTCGCTACCCCGGCACCGTCCAATACGATGACACATCGTTGACCGTCGAAGGCAAAAAAATTCTCTGCCTGTCAGAGCGTAATCCTTCTGCGTTGCCTTGGGGCGACAACAACATCGATATCGTCATCGAATCAACCGGTATCTTTACCGCTCGCGCCGATGGCGACCGAGCTGGTTACGATACTCACTTGCAAGCCGGTGCAAAGAAAGTTGTCTTGAGCGCACCAGCCAAAGACGGTGCAGATTTGACTTGCGTGTTGGGCGTCAACGACGACCAGCTAAACGGCGACTTGAAGTGCATTAGTAACGCCAGCTGTACCACGAACTGCTTGGCACCTGTCGCCAAAGTCCTGAACGATACATTCGGTATCGAATCCGGATTGATGACGACCGTTCACGCTTATACGAACGATCAAAACGTCCAAGACCAACCGCACAAAGATTTGTATCGTTGTCGCGGTGCCGCTCAGAACATCATCCCAACCAGCACCGGTGCAGCCAAAGCGGTTGGTTTGGTCATCCCTGAATTGCAGGGTAAGCTGACTGGTATCGCCATGCGTGTCCCCGTGCCAACTGGAAGTGTGGTTGACTTGACCGTAAACCTGGGCAAATCAACCGACGCGGCTGGCATCAATGCAGCGATCAAAGCGGCTGCGGATGGACCAATGAAAGGCGTTCTTTGCTACACAGAAGACCCGCTTGTCAGCAGCGACATCATCCACGATCCACATTCGAGCATCTTCGCTTCAGATTTCACCCAAGTCCTGGGTGGAACAGGAAACATGGCGAAAGTGGTCAGCTGGTATGACAACGAATGGGGCTACAGCAGCCGAACTGCTGACTTGTGTGCCCGTTTGAGCGAATACCTATAACTTTCGCTATACAACAAAATGCACTGATTGATGGAAAGGCCAGGTGGAAACACCTGGCCTTTTTTGCTGTCATGGCTGTAATCGAATTGATGCGTGAGCTGACTTGGTGTTACTCTGTAGGGAAAGGTTTTTCTTGGATTGTTGGTCGTTTTGACACTTTTGCGGTGTTTCTAACTAAGATGAACCGCCTCCCGCAAGAAAGGTATTACATCATGAATTCTATTCGCATGGTCGCGACGGTTTCGTGTGTGCTGTTGGTCGGCATGGTTCTTTGTGAACGAGCAAACGCACAAACGCGATTGACGTTGTCACAGTATCGTGCCGCGCAAGCACGCGCAGCCCAGCAACGCGCAGCTCAAATACGCGCCGCACAACAACGATCTTTACAAAGCCGAACAATCGTTCGCCCAACCACAACGCAGTTCGTCCCAAGCCAACTTTCAACCCCGACGCGCAGTTCCAGTTCGGTTTCGTCGCAACGCGCTGAGGCTCCGAAGGTCTTTGAAGATAAAGTTCCCGATGCCGCGCTGTTAACTAATCGCGGAACTGAACTTGCCGCACGTTTGAAAAGTCTGCGATATGCCGAATCGACCTTGGGCGCAAAGCATCCATCAATGGAAAGTGTTCGTGAACAAATCGTCAGTATTAAGCAAGAACTAAAAGCTTGGATGCCCGTTTCAACAGAAATCGTAAGTGACCAAGAGGCTGACGAGGAGGACGATGCAGAGGAAAAGACTCGCGAAACACTGGCTACCATGAACAACAGTGATTTGCGTCAATTGGTGATTCGGCTGTCCGTCGACGTGACGGATTTACGCCAACGCATTGGCGAACTGGAAGCCAATCAGGAAAGAATCAGCAGTGCTGCGAAAGAAGAAGACGACGACGCCGATCTCAAGTAAACGAGAGACGGTGGCATCGGATTAAAAAACGACTCAATGGCAGGCCTTCTTGGCCTGCGGAAAGTCGACTTGAAGATATTGGCATTTACGCCTGCTTTCCGCCAGGACTGCCCGCCATTGTCATGATCGATCTTACGATCCGGATTTCTAGAAACTGGACGACACATAGTCGGGCTACATCTCTGGGGACAGAGATGGCTACTTAAATGTGGCCGTCGATCTCCGAGCGACGCAGCCCGACCGAAACGGCAACCAATCGTATT
>CAZZDZ010000350.1:0-6880 GCA_964652675.1 uncultured Pirellulaceae bacterium | reverse complement strand
CCCGAAGGGAGAGTGATTTAAAACGGTTAAACGACTAAATCAACAAACCGTCATGAGTTTCGGCCGGATCGTGAATTGCCGAAAGTCTTGACGACTTCCGCTACCCAAATGATGAAGCACCAGGGCGCAGCCCTATTTGCTAACCACCTTCACCTCGTGCCAATACGCCCATTCGCAATTCCAATTGTTTGCACGATTCTCCAAAGCCAATTCAATCGACTTGCCGGCGTACGATGAAAGATCGACGTCCACGTCCAGCCATTCTTTTGTGACGGTTTTGCTGCTGACGATTTGATCCTTGACGACTTGGCCATCGACCAAGACTCGCAATTGCCAATCACCGTGTGGATGATGGCTGACCTTCATCTGCAAGTTCGTTTTCTTGTTACTGGGCACGTTCACTTTTTGTGAAAGACGACACGGTGTTTTGCGGTCCAGAGGGTGCGTTTGGACCGCCGTCCGATTGCGGAACGTGGTGTGATACACGACTCCTCCTTCGCCAACGTTCTTCACCGAAAAATCCGGTGCCGCCTTTGCGATGATCGCAGGCCATTTCGCAGGATCCTGCTGGGCGTTCTTCTTTTTGCGTTTGCTCATGTCGACCACAACGTCGCCGCTGGTCATTCGGCGAGCCACATGTTTTTGCAACATCGGCATCTTGCCAGCCGAAGCAAGCAGCAATGCCTGTTTCTTGTTTCCCGGTACCATCGGCTCAAGCGAAAACCAAATCATGCGTGACAAATTATGATCGTTGACGTCTTCTTCATGCTTGGCCAGTTCGCTCAAAATCGGCCAGCGATCAGCAAACGGCAATCGCTGTGTCGCCGCAGCCAAATACAAACGCACAATCGGTGACCCATCGTTCTTGGACATCGCGACAAACCGCTGTTGAGTCTCGGGGCTCAACGGCGATGCGTCTTTGTTGCGCGTGACGTGGTTAAACGCGTCCATCGAACTTTTGTCTGTCAACAATTGGATCGCCCAAGCACGAATGTTCTCGTCGGCGTGATCAAGCAGTCCACTAAGTCGCTTGGTGTCCAATGCACCCGTCACATGCAACGCCCACAATGCCCGCAGCTTTTTGCCGCTGGTCGACGCGTTAGACATCATTTTGTTCAAGCCCGCGTGCACATCCGACTTGTTCAGTTTTCCCGCCAACGTACGACTGTGCAATAAAACTCGGGCATGGCGGACGTACCAATCGTTGGCGTGATCCTGCAAGCCGACCAATTCCATATCCGACATCTTTTCCAAATTCGGACGTTTAATTGGTTTGGCCTCTTTTGGCATGATTCGATAAATACGGCCGCTATTGGCAAAATTGATTTGGTTGCCGCAGATATCTGTGTCGTGCCAATCCAAAATGTACACGCCGCCTTCGGGACCGATTTCGACACTGAATCCGACCCACGCCAAATCGTTGGTGGGTAGGAAATCGTCGCCGTGCTTGCCAACAAACCCGCTGCCGCGACGCACCATGACGTCCGTCAGCACGGCGTGTTCGTGAATGTTGCACATAAACAATCGGTCGTGATATTCAACCGGAAACGCATCAGCCAAATAGAACCGTGCGCCACCATGAGCCGACAAGTGGCTGTGGTCGCGAATGGTTTTGATGTCGTCGTAAATGTGTGGATTGACATGCGGCAAACTCTGTTTGTGATACACGCCCCCTTGGATCACGTGGAACAAATGTGGAATCACGCAACACGTCGCGAACGATTGACCAGTATCGTCAAAATCAAAACCCCAGGGATTAGAAAGTCCCCGCGCAAAGATCTCGAACTTCTTTCGTTCTGGATGAAATCGCCAAATCCCACCGTCAATGAACTGACGCACCGAATCGTCATCACCGGGTTTGCCGACACGAGATTTAGTAAATACCCCGTGGCAACCGTACAGCCAACCGTCAGGTCCCCAAATAAAACTGTTCAACGTTTCGTGACGATCATTGATCCCCCAACCGTCCAACAAAATCTCAGGTTCCCCATCGGGTACATCATCGCCATCGGCATCCGGAATGAACGTCAAGTTCGGGGGCGACCCGACGTAAACGCCACCGAACCCGACCGCGATCCCCGAAGAAAAAGTTAACTTGTCGGTAAACGTTTTCTTTTTGTCAAAGATGCCGTCGCTATCGGTGTCCTCCAGTATTTGGATGCGCGTCACCTTTTCGTCGGTGTGGTTTTTACGGGTCCGGTAATTGAAATTCTCCAATACCCAAACGCGTCCACGCGGGTCAAAGCAAAAGGCAATCGGTTCGGCGATATCGGGTTCGCTGGCGTAGATACTGACGTCGAATCCATCGGGAATCGACATCTTCTTGACAGCTTCGGTCGGTTTCAAAAATGGCGCGTTGCTGGTGCGATGCTGCTTCTTGGGCAATTTATTTTGCGCGGTCGCATTGGACGGTGCCGAAAGCGTGCAAACGGTCACGATCAGAGCTGCGAGCGGTATGCGTGTGAATTTTGCTCGTTGTAATTTTGTTTGTCGAATTTTCACTGAGGCAACTCCACTTGTTGTTTTGTTTGCATGTATTTGACCAAGTTCAGCACTTCCTGGTTTTTCAACTGATCCAGTTGTCCGTCAGGCATGATCGACTTGGGGGATACTCTTCGATTTTCGATGTCGTCTTTCAAGATCACGACTTGGGGTTGATCAACCGTCTTCAAAATCACTCGCCGATCGTTTTCTTCTGCGATCACGCCTGACAACACGCGACCATCGTCTGTTTGGATGACGACCATTCGATAGCCGTCCGGCACATCGTAACTGGGATCAACGCTGTTTAGCAGCAAGTAGTCTAAGTTCGCGCGGTTCGATCCGGTTAGATCCGGGCCGATTTTTCCGCCAACGCCATACATGAGATGGCACGACGCACAGGTTTTCTGAAAGACAGCTCTTCCGGCCGACGCATCGGCCTGAGCCAAAGCTTCCGGCGACAAACGTCGTTTGTACTTCGCCATCACCTTCTGTCGATCCTTTGTCAATTCGCGAATCGGTCCGTAAACATCAGTGAACGATTTGCCCAATAGATCTTTTAATGCTCGGGCCACGTGTGCGGGGATGTCTTCGCGGCTGAGCTGATCGGATTTAAGTCCACCAACCAGCGCCATTGCGTAAGACTTGCGTGTCGCCAGAACTTCCACAACCGCGCGTTTGTCCTCGGCAGCAAACTTGCCGAATCGATCTAATAAAATCTTCGGCGCGTCTTTCGATTCAAACGCGCCGAACGCACGAATCGCGTCGCGACGAAGTTCGTCGTCGGACAACAGTTTTGGTATTTCACTCTGCAAACGATCGTCTTTCTGAGTCACGAGCGCCCAAAGTGCCCGTTTACGATCAGCGGTCGGTGCGCTTGGATCTTGGACGGTTTTGAAAGCTCGCGCGGCAGCTTCTTTGTCGCCAAAAATCTGCGCCAGTTCTTCGGACAGAATCCGCACTTTCCTGGATTCGCTTTTCAGCAGTTTCTTGCTTACCTCTGACCAACTATCTGGTGCCGTTACGTTGCGTCGGCCTTCCATGCCTTTGACGATGCCTTGTAATAGACTCTCTTGAACCACCGCATCGCTTTGACCAATCACTTCGATCAACAACGACAAGTTGGCGGATTCTTCGTCCGCGACGGAGGTTGCGCAAAAGCCAGTCAGCACAACGCCCCAGCAAATCAAGATTCCAATACGTTTCATCAGCGTCCAGCCGTTTTCAAATAGGCGTGTGAGCGGCAAGGTGCTAGCCGGGCCAGGGTCCTGTCGTGGTCTCAAGTGTAATTGATTCTGTGATGGCCTTTCGTATCATTTCGGACACTCAAATGGGGTAAAAGGGCGGTTTTTTACCCTCCGTTGCCAGAGGGATATCATGCCTTTGCGATCGCAACTAGATTGACAGGTCTGTTTGAAATTGCGCGTTTCAGTGCCCGGATCAAAGTCATGACTGCAAGCATCAATGAACCCAAAATCGGTTCGACCCCTTCTCCCAAGAACGCCATCGATTTTGTTGACGGGTTCGCTCGTCGGCATATCGGACCCAGCGAAAACGAGATCGCCGAAATGCTGTCGGTACTCGGGTTTGATTCGCTAGAATCGCTTTCGGATGCAACCGTGCCATCGGACATTCGTTTGGACGCGCCGCTGGACATCCCCAACCCGCGCGGCGAACGCGAAATGCTGCAGGGTTTGAAAACCATCGCCAGCAAAAACAAGGTCTACCGTTCGTGCATCGGCATGGGTTACACCGGAACCGTAACACCGCCTGTCATCCTGCGAAACGTTTTGGAAAATCCAGGTTGGTACACCCAATACACACCCTATCAAGCCGAGATTGCGCAGGGACGTTTGGAAGCACTGTTGAATTTCCAAACCATGATTGCCGATTTGACCGGATTGCCGCTGGCCGGTGCAAGCTTGTTGGACGAAGCCACCGCGGCGGCCGAAGCAATGGGAATGTGCGTCTCGATCGCGCGACATAAGCAAACGGGGTTTTGGGCATCCGATGATTGCCACCCGCAAACATTGGCCTTGCTGCAAACGCGCGCCGCGGGATTGGGCATCGATTTGAAAGTCGGACCGATCGACGAAATCGATTTTGACCATGGCGAAGGCGGATTGTGCGGTGTGTTGGTTCAGTATCCGACCACGGACGGCCGCATCAACGACTACAGTGAATTGGCCGCCCAGGCCAATTCCAAAAAGTGTCTCACGGTCGCCGCCGCTGACTTGTTGGCTCTGACGATGATCAAGCCACCAGGAGAATGGGGCGCCGACATTTGCATCGGTAGCGCCCAGCGATTCGGTGTGCCAATGGGTTTGGGTGGACCACACGCTGCATTCATTTCCACGCACGATCAACACGCTCGCAAACTACCCGGCCGCATCATCGGCGTCAGCAAAGACGCACATGGAAACCCGGCGCTGCGAATGGCGATGCAAACGCGCGAGCAACACATTCGTCGCGACAAAGCCACCAGTAATATCTGTACCGCGCAAGCACTTCTTGCGATCATCAATTCGTTCTACGCGGTTTACCACGGCCCGGACGGCTTGTTGAATATCGCCCGCCGCGTGCAAGGTTTCACCGGGGCTCTTGTCAAAGGCTTGGCGCGACTTGGACACAGTAATCTTCACGATGGCCCGGTTTTTGACACCATCCGTATCCAACTTGGCAAAGGCCGACGGCACGCGGCCCGACAAGTCGCCGACGCGGCACGCGAACGCCAAATCAACTTGCGTGAATACGATGACGGAACCCTGGGAGTCACGCTGGACGAAACGACCGACCGCGCTTTGGTTGCTGACCTACTGGCCGCGTTCAATTTTGGTCACTACACCGGATTTGACATCGACGAACTGCTAAGCGAAGCGGAAGAGGACAAGTTGTGTGACATCACCGGATTTGCTCGCACCAGCGAATACTTGACGCATCGTGTTTTTCACGAACACCGCAGCGAAACCAAACTGCTACGTTACATTTTCAAATTGATGGGCCGTGATCTTTCGCTCGCCCACAGCATGATCGCACTTGGTTCGTGCACGATGAAATTGAACGGGACCAGCGAAATGATCCCGGTGACTTGGCCTGAATTTTCGGACATCCATCCGTTCGCGCCCGACACACAATGGCGCGGCTACACACACATGTTTCGCGAATTGGAAGCCTGGTTGTGCAGTGTGACTGGATTCGCAGCGGTCAGCTTGCAACCCAACGCGGGCGCTCAGGGCGAATACGCTGGCTTGCTGGTCATCCGCGCCTATCACGAACACATGGCCGCAAAAGCAGGCAAAGAAAACGAGCGAGACGTTTGCTTGATCCCCACGTCCGCCCACGGAACCAATCCCGCATCGGCGGTCATGGCTGGCATGCGAGTCGTCGCCATTAAATGCAACGATCGCGGCGACATCGACATGGATGACCTGCGTGCCAAAGCCAAAGAGCACAGCGACAAACTTTCCTGTTTGATGATCACGTACCCGTCCACTCACGGTGTGTTCGAGACAACGATCCGCGAAGTCTGTGATTTGATCCACGACCACGGCGGCCAAGTTTACATGGACGGCGCGAACATGAACGCGCAAGTCGGTTTGACCAGTCCGGGTAAATGTGGCGCGGACGTTTGTCACTTGAATTTGCACAAAACATTCTGCATTCCGCACGGCGGCGGTGGCCCCGGCATGGGACCGATCGGTGTAGCCGCGCAGCTTGCACCGTTCTTGCCCGAACACCCCGTCGAACGTCCCGACACGGCCGGCGAATTCGCTATCGGTCCCGTGTCCGCAGCTCCCTATGGTAGCTCCAGCATTTTGACGATCAGCTACGTCTACATCGCCCTGATGGGAGCATCCGGATTAAAGCGTGCCACGCAAGCTGCCATCTTGAACGCCAACTACATGGCCAAACGGTTGAGCGATCAATATGACATTCTGTACACGGACACCAACGGCTACGTCGCTCACGAGTTCATCGTCGATTGTCGCAAGTTCGAAAAGTCCGCCGACATCAAAATCGAAGACATCGCCAAGCGGTTAATGGATTACGGATTTCACGGACCAACCATGTCGTGGCCTGTGCCGGGAACACTGATGATCGAGCCAACCGAAAGCGAAAGTAAAGACGAACTGGATCGATTCTGCGACGCGATGATCGCGATTCGCGCCGAAATCCAAAGCATCGAAGACGGCAAGTTGGATCGCGAAGACAACCCGCTGAAGAACGCGCCGCACACGATCGGCGAAATCGGCAGGGACGATTGGAGCCATCCTTACACGCGCGAGCAAGCCGCTTGGCCAATGCCGTCGTTGCGAGATGCAAAATTTTGGCCCACCGTCGGTCGCATCGACAACACCTACGGCGACCGAAACCTAGTTTGCAGTTGCCCACCCATGGA
>CAZZDZ010000349.1:0-6885 GCA_964652675.1 uncultured Pirellulaceae bacterium | reverse complement strand
TGACACGTTCGAGCGCATTCGCGCAACCTTATGAAAGAGAGGCTTGTCGCTAGCCGCGTTCGGCTCAATCGATGGTATCTTGGTCATCATCGTCGTCATTGATTCCAGATCCGAATTCTAGTTCTGGTTGAGGTGACGGTGTCGATGGAGTTGCAGCATCGGTGATGTTGACGCCAAGTTTTGCCAACACTTCGGAGACTTCCTTTGCGCGCCGAGCATCGATCTCTCCGAGGTCCACTTCGGTGGTCGCGACCGTCTCTGTTAGGGTGGCAATTTGCTCTTGGAGTTTGGTGACTTTATCACCAAGTTCTTCGATCTGTTTGCGAGAATTGACCAAAAGAGTTTCTTTTGTGTTGCGTTCTTTCTCGTACTTCTTCAAGACCGCGTCGACACTGTTGGCTGTTTGAGCAGGCTTTTTTGTAGAAGCTGGCTTCTTTGCACCGGCTTTCTTTTTCGTTGTAGGAGTTTTCTTCTTTGCGGTACGCGTCGTACTGGATGAAGTTTTTTTCTTTGCCATGTGGAGTTTGTCTCAGATGTATGTCAGGTTGAGTTTTCTAAGTGTGTCAAAACACCAGCAGCGCCAGACTGCGATGTAATCACCATGGTTTCTTGCATGAAGGGGATTATAGGCACGATAAATCAACGTTTGCCACTAGGTTGTAATGAAAACCGTGAAATAGCTGATTCCATCGAAACGGGGCACGATCGTTACCTACCCGTGCCGTACATCACAAAGGGGGCCCACAGTTTTGGGTCCTCGAATCGATCTCGGTTGCTGAGAGTCGCTGATCGAAGGGCGCTCGCCTTCGATTTTCCTTCTGCGAGGGCGCGGTAGAAATTTACCATTAGGATCGCGGTCGCGCGGTCCGAAACAGGCCACAGCGACACGACGGTTGTTGGGACGCCAGCGGTCAAATAGCCTCGTGAAAGTCCGATCACTCCATCGCCAGTAATGTGGCCGCGACCACTGTCACAAGCACTTAGAACGACCAAATCGGCTTGCAGCTTTTTCTTCATGACTTCTCTAACGGTTAAAAAACCGTTGTCGTCGGCAGTGGGTGCCAATGCGATAGCCGACAAATAGGGGGCGTTGAATACGTCCCGTGATTCCAAAAGACCATGAGACGCAAGGTGGATGACCCGAGCTTGGTCCATTCGCTTTTTGATTTCTGTTTCCGTTGCCGCAGCACCAATTAGCGGCTTAACGCCAAACATTTCACCAATCGCCATCGCTTCGGCCTCTGATCCTGGCAACGGGTTCAACGGGGTTGCTGGTTTGTCAGGGCGCGACAAATACGATGGCATGTCGGGGTTGCCGACGATCAAAATTTGATCCTTTTGTAATTTGGCCATCGGTTTGGAGCAGGCGACGCAGAGACGATAAAGGTCTATCGAGCCAGAGGTCGTCAGCGTGTGAAGGTCGATCAACTGTTTGCCGTCTGCATTTTGCAGCGCCGCGAATGGAACAGCGAACAGCGGGCCATGCGGAATCACGACGACTTCGGCATCCGGGTCATCGGGCAGCGCCGATTCGATTGGAGCAATCAGCAGATCATAAAGTTCGCGTCCCGATTGGGTGAATGATTTCGGTTCGCTCTGTTTCGTTTGATCGGTTCGCGTTGGATCGGACGCAGTGACACCACCATGTTGGTCGTCGGGCAAAATGGCTGCCCGAAATTCGTCAACCATCTTTGCAACGCTTTGATCCAACGGCACGGATTTGAAAGTGACTTGGCCAGAGGGTGGCACGACCCAAATGTACAAATGCGTTGGTGAAGTAAGTTTGTGGTTTTTCGGCAGCAGGCCTCGTGTGTATAGATCGAGTGGTTCAACCAACGAATATTCAAGGAACGTGACGTTTCGTTGAGCCGCGATTTGGCGAATTGAATCGATGGAAATAGGGGCGTTGGCCTCGTTGACTTGCTGGTCAAATCTAGCCCGCATCGCTAGCGCCTGTGCCAAGCCACGTCCTTTTTCGGATTCGACCAGCGCAGCGTCTACTTGCCCTTGGCTAACTTGAATCTGTTGGCGAACGTTGCTCATTCCCGCGCTCATGAAAGATAGTGACGTCTGCATCGCATCCATCGACGCTACCACTCCGAGGTCGGCCATCTTTTGTCGCTGCGCCAGGGTCGCGCGATAGGACTGTTCGCATCGTTGCAAAGCCGCTTGGGCAGCCGCTTGGTCGCCAGCAATCAATAGATAGTGAGTTAATGAAACCAGATCTGTCGCAATCATCGATGCGCCCATTTGCTCGCGATAAGGTGCTGGGATGACCGATAGCTTGGAATCGATCCCTTTGTTGCAAAGAGCAGCGGCTTGGGGCGCGTCACCATCGTGGATTGATACAAGGGCTTTGAGCCCTTCCATCGCACCACGCGACATGGCGGAGCTGGGTGTGTTTTCAGAGTTGGCGGAAAGGATCGATGCGTCGATGATGGTATTTGCATTTTCGGTATCACCGATCCTGATCAATCCCATCGCTACCCTCGGTTCAACTAAGTATTTCGCTGTCGGATCGTTGGATGCTTTGGCGTCGGCGTATTGTTTCAACAAAATTTGTTTGGCGATGTCAAATTCCCCGGTCTCCAAGCAAGCGTCTGCGATCGCGTCGTCACACTGGACGGCCATCATCGCGTTAGCGAACTTTTTCGACAGCTCTTTGGCTTTTTTTAATGCAGGCACTCCCAGGTCATGCAGTCCGACGCGTGTGCAAGCGCGCCCGTACGACAACAACACGTCAGCTTCGCTTGAAGAACCTGGGGCTTTTTTTGCAACAAGGACAAGGTGATCGTGCATGACTTGAATCGCACGCACTCGTTGGCCGTTGTACTCCAAAAACCTGCCAAGCTCTTTCAGGACTAGAATTTCGATGTCGACGTTTTCAGATTCTTCATGAAGGATTTCGACCAGGAACTTTTCGGCCGCTTCAACACCCTCCGTTTTGGTAATGACCTGGGTCGCAATCATCAATGTCCCGTTCCAGGCGCTAGCGTTTTTGGTCTGGCGGCAAAGGGAGATTGCTTCTTTGATTCGTTCGGCAGCCTCTGCGTCGCGTCCTGCTTGCAAGTGTTGGGATGCGACCCCCGAAAGCGCGCCGATGAGCGCATAGGTGTTACCGGTCGCGCGAATCGTAGGTAAGGCGCTTTCTATGTCTTGGGCGGTCGTGTGAGTCGCGATTGCACACAACAGCAAAGCCCACAAAATGAGCTTTCGAAGAATGTTGGGGAAAACCTGGTGGCCGTTCTTGGTGGAAGTCATTTCAGCGCGTTACGATGTGGTTGGACACGAGTGAGCATGTGAGGAGCAGTCGAGCTGCCAATTGATGAATGATCGAGACACTTTAGACCAAGAGCCAGACGATGACTCGGTAGTAGACAAACGAGCACCTGAGTCGACAGCTCCCAAACTAATGGCATGGAACGCGAAATATGTCAGATGTCTTGCAGCGTTGATCGGCAGACGATCCATGTGTGCCCCGCCTATCGACCTGTGCCCCGCCTATCGACCTGTGCCATACATCGTAAATGGCGCCCACAGCTTTGGGTCTGTGAATCGATCTCGATTGCCAAGTGTTGCTGCCCGCAGTGCAGCGGCTTTCGATTTTCCTTCGCCAATTGCACGGTAGAAATTGACCATCAGGATCGCGGTTGCGCGATCCGATACCGGCCATAGCGACACGATTGCTGTGGGTACGCCCGCAGTCAGGTAAGCACGTGAAAGGCCGGTGATGCCATCGCCTGTGACAGTGCCTCGGCCTGAATCACATGCGCTTAACACGACCAACTCTGCCTTCAGTTTCATCTTCATGACTTCATTGACCGTTAGAAATCCGTTGTCAGTTTCCGTTGGCGCCAACGCAATCGCAGACAGAAAACCATTTGAAAAGGCGTCGGTGGCTTGCAAGTAGCCATGGGATGCTAAGTGGATCAGCTGCGCCGATTGCATTCGGTTGGCGACGGCGGTCTCGGTGGCGTCTTTGCCGATGACCGGTTCGATCCCAAACATCTCTGCGATCGCGCGGGCTTCGGCCTCACTGCCTGGCAACGGATTCAGCGGCGCTGCGGGTTTGTCCGGACGTGCCTGGAAAGCTGGCATCTCTGGGTTGCCGACAATCAATACTTTTTGCTTGTCGAACTTGGATGGTTTGAACGCGGCGACCGACAATCGGTAAAGATCAATGGATCCCGATGTGGTCAGCGTGTGGTGGTCAATCAAATGCTTGCCATCGGCATCTTGCAATGCCGCGAACGGAATCGCATACAAACCACCTTGCGGAACGATCACGACTTCTGAATCGGGATCAGCGGGCAAGGCGGTTTTGATCGGAGCGATCAAAACCTCGTGCAACGCTTGGCCAGTCTCGGCGATCAATTCGGTGTTTAGTTCTCCGTCTGGTGGCGAGATGATCGCGTCACGGAATTCATCGATCATCTTTGTCAGGTCTTGTTTTAGCTCGACCGATTTAAACGTGATCTGCCCAGATGGCTGGACAACCCAGATGTACAGTTTGGTTGGGCGGCGCAGCGGATGGTCACGATGGACAAGCTGGCGGCTGTAAGTGTCCAGTGTGTTGACCAAAGAGTATTCGACAAACGTCACGTTCTGCTTGGCCGCTATTTGTCGGATCGTATCCAAAGTAAGGGGCGTGGAAGCTTCGTTGACTTGGGCGCCAAAGTTTCGACGCATGGCTTCGGCTTGTAGCTGACCGCGGCCGCGTTCGGCTTCGACCAAAGCGGATTCAAACTGTTTTTTGTTGACCAAAATTTGTTGGCGAATGGAGCTGATGTCGGCGGGAATGAACGAGGTTCCCAGTTTGGCTTTTTCCAAATTCATGGCGCCCACCGCGGCCGCTTTCTTGATGCTGTCCAGATATCCTTGGTAGGCCTGTTCGCATTGTTTTACCGCAAGTTCAGCGCCGTTCGCATTACCAGCCATCATCTGGTAGTGCGAAAGCGAAAGTGCGTCGATCATGATGACGCTGCCGCCAATTTGGCCACGAATCTCAGCGGGATAGGCTTGGTATAGTTTTTGTTTGGAAGCGATGGCTTGGGAGCTAAGCGTCGCAGCACCGGCAAAGTCGCCGCTTTGAGTCGCCACGACGGCCTTGTAACTCTCGTAAATGCCCCGATTGAGATCAGTTTTTGCAGTCGCGATCAACTGATCCAAGAACGAATTCGCTTGCTGTTGATCGCCGATCGCGACCAGGGCGGTAATCAATCCTTGTTGGGCCGTCGTGATCGCGACTTGATTGCCGGACTTTTTCGCTTGGGCCAATTGGGTTTCAAAGACTTGCTTGGCTTCTTTGTATAGCCCGTCTCGCATTTGGGCTTGCGCAAATCTCATGTCGCACGTGCCCGACAGGATGGGATCGCCAATTTTGATGGCTAATGCTTTGGCTTTTTTTAATGCGGGAACACCCAAGTCATATAGCTTTCCGGACATGCAGGCTGAAGCGTACATCTGCAAGGCTTGCGCTTCCAATTGACTACCCGGTTGGGTCTCAGCCAACTTTTTGTGGTAGTCGTGTAGCACTTGGATTTGCATCACGGTTTCGCCCGATTGGTCCAGAACTGGGCTAAGTGCTCGAAGGACTTCGATCTCGAATTGCGTGTTGCCAGATTCTGCCTTGAGTAATCCGAACAAGAATTCTTTCGCCGCCTCGTCATCCATCTTGTTTAAGACCTGCGATGAGATCATCAAAACAGTGCTCAGCGACTTGGTGTTGTTCGACGTGCGGCACATCTCGATCGCTTCGTCGATCCGTTTGGAAGCCATTTCCAAGTTTCCAAGCTGCACATGTTGCGAGGCCGCGCCAGAAAGGGCTCCGATAATGGCGTTGGCGTCACCACTTTGACGAATCATTGGTAAAGCGGCCTCCAGCGAGGCGCCCTGACCGAGTACGATGGTGGACGTCGACGATGCGATGATGAAAACCGCTAGTGAAATAGTCGCGAAGAGGTTCGTTTTTTCTTTTGTCATTGGAAATGCAAAGATGGAAAAGGGTCGTAGTGAGAAGCTTGCAGTTAACGCTGTGACTGATTCAGCGAAGTCGAAAATGGTGCTGGCGAGTACCGCAAGTGTAGAATTTTTCGCCATTTACAATTCTGTTACCGGCGATTCAGGCTGCTGATTGATGAACGTTCGAGACACTATAGACCAAGAGTCAGGCGATGACGCGGCACTAGACAAACGAGCACCTGATTCGACAGCACCCAAACCAATGGCATGGTTAAGTGAAAGAGCCTGGGGATTGACGTCAGCGGTTATCTGGATTTTGATCGTAACGACCATGTTTGGGTTGTTCTCGCGGTCACACTGGCTGGCCGACATGTTCGCCAACTTGCGAGTTCAACAGGTGATCGGTTTGTTGGTCGCCATCTTGGTCACCGCTGGGTTTCGATATTGGCGATGGTTGGCGTTGCTGGTGGTCTTGTTGGCGATCCACGTGCCATGGTTTCTGTCGGCTTGGACTGGTGCGAGTGATTCAGCAGGCAAACCGGCAGATTTAGTTGTCATGGTCGCCAATGTGTTGACCGCCAATCGCGATCATGATTCAGTCGTTCAGCAAGTCAATGACTCCGATGCTGATGTTGTCGCGATTTTGGAACTGGGAACGCCGCTGCATGCTCGTTTGGAAAAGGACCTCGCCGCGACTTATCCCCATCGCATAACCAATCCACAAGACTCTGGTAATTTTGGGATCGGAATCTATTCGCGGTACCCGGTATCGGACACTGCGAAATTCGCTTTGAACATCGAAGCCATCAAGTCGATCGCGACGACAGTGACCAAGAACGCAAAACGCTATCGTGTTGTTGCGACGCACCCATTGCCGCCGATGGGCAAACGCGGGTTTCACAATCGCAACGATCACTTGCAGCA
>CAZZDZ010000348.1:0-6896 GCA_964652675.1 uncultured Pirellulaceae bacterium | reverse complement strand
CACACTGCGATGTAGCCAAACGGTACGGCAGCTCACTGTTAATGAGTCAAATGCAGGTTCGAGTCCTGTCGTCGCAGCTATGAAAACAATCGTGTCCTTGGCCGAGCGGCAAAGGTGCTGGACTTCCAATTCAGATAGGCGGGTTCGATTCCCGCAGGACACTCTGATGTGAAACGTTTTACTGTGAATCGTTTTATTTGGGGATCGACTAATGGTAGGTCGCCTGCCTTTGAAGCAGTCGGTGTGGGTTCGAATCCTACTCCCTGAGCTCTCTTTTCCTTTCATTTTCCTGCCCCTATTTTCCTGCCAAAATGGATCGCGCCAATTCAATTGTCTATAGCGTGATAGTCGACTGACCGCTGAGGGCACGTCGCAGCCGACAATATCCAATTCGATGCAAAAGTCCTGAATGAATATCCAGAACCGACCAGACAAAGGTGGCTTGTTTTGGCAGGAAAATGGGGGCAGGAAGATATCCATGTTGGATTGAAAAAGAATACTGCGAGATAGTTGCTGTTGGTAGCAACGCTCGGCTCTGAACCGGGAGGCCGTTGGTTCGATTCCAACTCTCGCAGCTTGAATACGAAAGTACATCGGAAGTCATCCGGCTGGATGAGGACACCGTCTTGAAAACGGCTGCGGGATGAAACCCGTTGTGGGTTCAAGTCCCACGGCTTCCGCTTGGGAAAACGCACGACGCTGTTTCCCAAAAACTCACGTCTCTGGTGTAACGGCAGCACGACTGATTCCAAACCAGTTTGTCAGGGTTCAAATCCTTGGGGACGTGCTTCAAAAAAGTCCTGTGGTCCAACGGCTACGACATCTGTCTTACAAACAGAAAACGATGGTTCGATTCCATCCAGGACTACTTTCGCAAAATGGCAAAAAACAAATCTCGCCCAGGTGCGCCAAAGGTAGAGCGGCTCGGCTTAAACCCGAGAGGCTGCAGGTTCGACTCCTGCTCTGGGTACTAGTGTCAACGCTGGCGAACACGTAGCGACCTGACGCTTAACTCCTTCACATTTCGGCTCGGTAGGCAACTGGCAGACCACTTTGATTCAGACTCAGAGATGCTGTGGGTTCAAATCCCACTCGAGCTACTTAAAAACAATCGGCATAAACAATCGGCGGGCAAGAAAAAGACACTTGCCCCACTCCATCACACACCGGCGCGGTACGCCAACGGAAGAGCAGCCATATTCAAAACATGGTGGTTGAAGGTTCGAATCCTTTCCGCGCTACTTGAGAAAAAGATCTTGCGGGTCGGCGAGCATTGGCGAGCCAAGCTGGCTGTAAACCAGCGGTTATTACAACTGTGTAGGTTCGAATCCTACTCGACCCACTCAACCAATCAGGTTTCCGAACGTGAAGCCTTTGTAACGCAAAAACGATGCGGATGGGCCAGGTCCCAGCCGAGCCTCATAAGCTTGGAACGCCGGGTGCGACCCCCGGATCCGCTACTTTCTCGGGCTGTTCGTCAAACGGTAAGACACCTGTTTTGCAAGCAGGAGATTGGAGTTCGATTCTCCGACGGTCCACTTTATAGGTATCAATCGGAAGGCAGCCGGATACGGCCTTGCCGGGCCTCACTGCTAATGAGTGCTCCCCCAAAAGGGAATGAGAGTTCGAATCTCTCGCCTTCCGCTTACAAAAGTTTTTCTACGGCTCGATGGTGAAATGGACATCATTTCTCACTTCGAATGAGACGTTCCAGGTTCGAGTCCTGGTCGGGCTACTGCTACTGCTACTTCTAAATCTATCCTTGGAGTGTGCCGGATCGCACGCGACTTTGCGAAGGTCGAAGATCAGGTTCGATTCCTGACGAGGGTACTTTTTTCGTTTACCAAATCTCTGAATTCTCCGCGTTTCTGTACGCGGAGAAAATCGCTCATGGCGCGTGCGTGCAGGTGACATTGTTTCCTGAAAGTAATGCAGGCCGCTGTGCCAGACGGTAAGCTGATAGCGTCCTTCCCTCACGCTGCCTGTCGGTGATGACGCATGCCCATTCTGTCACCCGCCTTTAAAAAGATATTCACGACACGAGCCTGAGTATGAATCGCGAGCAAGACCGAAGAAATTTCTTAAAAGCCGGCGCCGCAATCGCAGCGGCAACAACGATCGCAAAATCCGCGCCGGGTCAAGACTCAGCACAAAATTCAGCGACTGACGATCAAGACGCAGAAAAAATTGTTCTTGGGATCATGGGCGTCAACGGTCGCGGCAAAGCAATCGCACGCGGCATGATGCAGCAACCGAATGTCGAGATCGGATACATCTGTGACGTCGACAGCCGCGCCGCAGAACTGACTGCTATGCTGGTTTCCAAAGACCAAGGCAAAACCCCGAAAATCGTTACCGATTTTCGCGACCTGTTGAAAGACAAAGATGTCGACGTATTGGTCTGCGCCGCACCCAATCACTGGCACGCACCGGCAACCATCTTGGCTTGCAATGCGGGCAAACACGTCTACGTCGAAAAACCATGCAGCTACAGTGCCCAAGAAGGCGAATGGGCGGTCCAAGCAGCTCGCAAAAATGATCGTGTTGTCCAGATGGGGACGCAGCGGCGCAGTTGGCCGGCATTGGTCAAAGCGATTGCAAAAATTCACGACGGCGAAATCGGCGACGTGCTCTATTCGCGAACTTGGTACAACAACCGACGCGGGCCAATTGGCAAGGGAAAGATATCGGCGCCACCCGATTGGTTGAATTGGGATCTGTGGCAAGGCCCCGCCGCGCGGCGCGAATACAAAGACAATGTGCTGCACTACAACTGGCACTGGCATTGGCACTGGGGCAACGGCGAACTTGGCAACAACGGCGTTCACGGAATCGATGTCGCGCGTTGGGCCTTGCAAGTCGACTATCCACAGCGAGTGGTGGCAACGGGAGGCCGATATCGGCACGACGATGATCAAGAAACACCCGACACCATGATGGTGACGATGAATTTTCCCGATGAAAAAATGATTACTTGGGAAGGACTAAGCTGGTCACCGCTGGGACCGCATGACAAATCGTTCGGAATCAGTGTCCACGGTACTGAAGGTTCAATCGTGATTCGGGGATCGGGATACACTCAGTACGACATGAAAAACAAAGAGATCGAAACCGACACAGCAGAGGGCGGTGACAGCGATCACTTTGCCGATTTCCTAGACGCAGTGCGAACCGGTCGTCGACCAAACGCAGACATCGAAATCGCTCACAAAAGTACGTTACTGTGCCATCTGGGCAACATCGCTTATCGCACCGGCACCATCGTCAACACCAACCCAGCCAACGGACACATCATCGACAATCCCGCTGCGGACGCCCTGTGGAGCCGCGAGTACGCGGATGGTTGGCAGCCAAAAGTTTGAGTTTTTACACGCGCCGCACCACCTGAAGAGAAATTTCATGCGACTGTTTTGCGTTTACTTTTGTTTGTCGTTTGTCGGCATCGCACCTGCTTCGTGGCTTGTCGCCCAAGATACTGAAACACAGGACAGTAAAACACGGGAGACTGAAACACAGGAGAGCGAAACGTTGAACATCGGAATCATCGGACTGGATACCTCGCACGTTCCGGCGTTTACGAAAGCGTTTAACCAAACACCAGCCGACCCCGCGATGCAAAACTGCCGCGTCATTGCAGCGTATCCGTTTGGCAGCCGTGACATCGAATCAAGCACCAGCCGAATTCCCAAATACACGGCCGAGGTCAAAGAGCTGGGGTTGGACGTCGTCGACTCGATCGATGAATTGCTTAGCAAAGTCGACTGTGTGCTGCTAGAAACGAACGATGGTCGGCCGCATTTGGATCAGGCATTGAAAGTGTTCCAGGCAGGCAAGCCAGTTTTCATTGACAAACCAACTGGATCAAAATTGAGCGAAGTGGTGGCGATCTTTCGAGCCGCCAAGCACTACGACATCCCTATGTTCAGCAGTTCTTCGCTGCGATATAGCAATGGTCCACAAGAGATCCGCGCAGGCAAGCTGGGTGATGTCATGGGTTGCCAAACTCATAGCCCTTGCTCGTTGGAAAAGACCCATGTGGATCTCTACTGGTACGGCATCCATGGCGTCGAAATGTTGTACACGTGCATGAAGGGCGGTTGCGAATCGGTATCGCATGTTTCGACAAACGATTTCGAATTGGCAACCGGACGGTGGTCCGACGGACGCATTGGAACTTTTCGCGGAATCAGAAAGGGAGCGTCTGGCTATGGCGGCACAGCATTTGGGTCAAAAGGAATCGGACCCGTTGGGAAATACGATGGCTACAAACCGCTGGTCGTTCAAATCGCAAAGTTCTTTCGCACGCGAGAAGTACCAATCGATGCATCCGAAACCATCGAAATTTACGCGTTCATGCAGGCAGCCCAAGAAAGCAAAAATCAAAGCGGAACGCCCGTGAGTATTGAATCGGTGATGGCGGCAGCCGAACAAGAAGCCGGTAAATTGCTGGCCGGCAAGTTGCGATAGTCCGCCATTTGGACGTAGCGGTCTCCGCCAGATGGGTTGCAGATTTTCCCGCCCCCGTCAAACGCGGGCACGAGTTATACTGACACGTCTGATATTTGGGTTTCCTCCCTCTCGTTTCCACACACCAACTTCTCTAGGACTTTTCATGCGAAAACTAGTTACCGTTGCTCTTCTCGTTTTTCTTGTGTCGCCAATTGTCGCCCAAGACATTCTTTTGGAGGACTACCAAAATGGTGGTAAATTTAGCGTCGCCGACTGGTCAAACAGTTTCGAGGACGACAAGGGAAACAAGAACGCTGCCATCGACGACGGAGACTTTGCCGCCGTCAGTTGGGCGACGAAGTGGAGCGGAATCCCATCGACTGGAGAAACGATGGACGTATCGGCGTACAAAACTTATCAGGCCGATGTGATGGTCCCCAAAGGACAGCCGGTTGAGGATGATTCCAATTTCTATTTTCAGTTGACCACTGAGACCAGCGAAGGGTACGCGTATTGGGAGAAATTTATTCCGCAATCAAAAATCCCTGCCGATGGAAAATGGTACCGAGTCCACTTTCCGATAAAGATGATGGACACCGGTAGCGGTGAAGGCGCCGAAGCTCCCACGG
This sequence comes from uncultured Pirellulaceae bacterium, assembly GCA_964652675.1. GTDB lineage: Bacteria > Planctomycetota > Planctomycetia > Pirellulales > Pirellulaceae > K23-9. Next base: position 1,818 of record CAZZDZ010000348.1, on the reverse strand, counting down.
ATTTCAAAACAATCAACGGTTGCGTCTGCGGAATGACCTACGACGAAGACGGCGATAAATTCAAATTCAAGCATGCGATGTTTGACAACATTACTTTGACGACCAAAGAAATCGACGGCATCAAAGTCACGAATTCGCCCAAGACGGTGAATCCGCCCAAAAAGAAGAAGTAATCCGCTTCGCCACGCAGGTGAAAGAACGACTAGAATGGTGGGAACACGTAATCGTGTCCCGCCATTTTTTTTGTAGCCCCACCTGTGTCAACCACTAGGTTCTGCAGTTCCAGTAGCCACCAACTTCCCCCGCCATGTTCGTCTCTACGTTCCTGCCAAGAGTATTACTTGCGAGCATCACATTCGTGTTTGCGCTCGCATGGGGAACTACTGCGACTGCGGACGAATTGGTTTTCAATCGTGATGTTCGCCCGATTCTTTCGGAAACTTGTTTTCACTGTCACGGGCCAGACGCGGCGACGCGAAAAGCCGACTTGCGATTGGACGAAAAAGAATCGACTTTCTCCGTCATCAAACCCGGAGATCCAGATTCAAGCGAATTGATTCGCAGAATCTTATCAACAGTCCCTGATGAACAGATGCCGCCACCTGATAGCGGCAAGGAAATCACACCCGCGCAACGAAAGCTACTGTTGCAGTGGGTTCAAGACGGCGCCGACTACCAAGACCACTGGGCGTTTATCCCACCGACCAAGTCAATGCCTCCGGTTCACGACGGTGACACTTGGCCCACCAACGCCGTCGATCAGTTCGTGTTAACGCGAATGAAAAATCACGATCTCGCGCCAAGTAAACCAGCGAACCGCGAAACTTTAATTCGACGCATCACCCTGGACCTGACGGGCCTGCCGCCCAAACCGAGTGAAATCGACGCCTACTTGGCTGACAATTCGCCACTGGCCACCGAAAGGCTTGTCGATCGACTGATGAATTCGCCCAGCTATGGCGAACACATGGCGTTGCCGTGGTTGGAAGCATCACGGTACGCAGACACCGACGGATATCAAAACGATCGGTATCGATACCAACACGTTTGGCGCGACTGGGTCATCCAAGCGTACAACGACAACATGCCATACGACCAATTTATCATCGAACAATTGGCGGGCGACATGCTGCCCAATCCCACCTTGCGACAGCAGATCGCCACTGGGTTTGGACGCAACCATCGGATCAACAGCGAAGACGGTTCGATCCCAGAAGAATGGCGGACAGCCAACGTGGTCGATCGCGTCGATACGTTTGGAACCGTTTTCCTGGGGTTAACCATCGAGTGTTCGCGATGTCACGATCACAAATACGATCCCATTTCACAGAAAGAATACTACCAGCTTTTTGCGTACTTCAATAACATCGCCGAGTGGGGAGTGGGGCCGAACAATGGAAACAGCCCACCGTTTATCGAAGTCCCCAAGAGTTGGCCCTATTTGTTGCCCGGCGAAGATCAATTGATCGATCCTGATCCGGTCAAATTAAGTAGCGCCAGAAAGACCGAAGGCAACGGCTTGAAGCGACCGCAAGCCGGTTCACCGTCAACCGTGATGGTGATGCACGAACTGGAAAAACCACGCGAAACCTTTGTGTTGGTGCGAGGGCAATATCAAGTCCCCGACAAAACTGAAAAGCTCTCGCCCGCCGTTCCGTCTGCATTGGACGCTAGCGGAATGGATTCACCGACAGACCGACTGGGACTGGCAAAATGGTTGACCCATCCCAGCAATCCGCTGACCGCGCGCGTCGCAGTCAATCGTATCTGGCAGCAATTTTTCGGGACGGGCTTGGTTGCGACCAGCGAAAACCTTGG
>CAZZDZ010000347.1:1959-6951 GCA_964652675.1 uncultured Pirellulaceae bacterium | reverse complement strand
TGTCACCGAATTCACTTTTGGAATAACCACATGATTCGATTTTTGTTTTCTTTGTCACTGGTTTTGTTGGGGTTCGCATCCACCAGCTCTTGTGCAGATCAACCCAATGTCATTGTTATCTTGACAGATGATCAAGGATGGGGCGACTTGAGCATCAATGGCAACGTTGACATTGCGACGCCCAATATCGATTCGATCGCACGCGATGGGGCCGCTGTTGAGAACTTTTATGTCTGTGCAGTTTGCTCGCCTACACGAGCAGAATTTTTGACTGGCCGCTACCACAGTCGGATGGGCGTTTACAGCACGTCGGCTGGCGGCGAACGATTCAATGCCGATGAACAAACCATCGCACAGGTATTTAAACGTGGTGGTTACGCGACTGCTGCCTACGGCAAGTGGCATAGCGGAATGCAATATCCCTATCACCCCAATGCACGCGGCTTTGATGATTACTATGGGTTTTGCAGTGGGCACTGGGGCAACTACTTTTCGCCAATGTTGGAACACAACGGCAAGATCGTCCAAGGTGATGGTTTTTTGGTGGACGATTTGACGACGCACGCTATTGATTTCATATCTGCCAATCGCGACAAACCGTTCTTTGTTTACTTGCCGCTCAATACTCCGCATTCGCCAATGCAGGTTCCCGATGAATATTGGGACAAGTTCAAGGACAAAGACATCACACCAGATCCAGAGCCGGACAACCAAAAACGCCAGAACTTGACTCACACCCGCGCGGCTTTGGCGATGTGCGAAAACATCGACATGAATGTTGGACGCTTGTTGAAACATCTGGACGAAACCAAGTTGGCCGACAACACGATCGTGGCCTACTTTAGCGACAACGGGCCCAATGGATCGCGTTTTAATGGAGGAATGCGAGGACGCAAAGGGTCGACCAACGAAGGCGGATTGCGTTCGCCTTTGGTGGTTCGTTATCCCGCGAAGATACGGCCTGGCACAAAAGTCAAAGGGGTTTCCGGGGCGATCGACTTGCTGCCCACGCTAGCTGAATTCGCTGGTATCTCGACAGATGGCCCCAAGCCGCTTGATGGAATTTCGTTTGCTGCCGAATTGAGTGGCGTGAAAATTGAACGCGTCGAACGATTTTTGTTTGGTGCCTGGAATGGCAAAACGACCGTGCGGACGCAACGCTATCGCATGCATCATACCGGGCAACTGTACGACATCACGGCTGACCGTCGCGAGCGAAAAGACTTGGCCAAGCAAATGCCGGATGTGGCCAAACGACTGAGCGAAAAGTTGGCCGATTGGGTCGCGGAGGTTAAACCAGTTAGAAGCAAAGGTGACGGCACGCGGCGGCCAATCACTTTGGGGCATCCCGATGCTGACTACAACCAATTACCCGCTCGAGACGCGATCGCACACGGATCGATCAAACGCAGCAACAAATTCCCCAACTGCACGTTCATGCAGAACTGGAAAGACACCAAAAGTGAAATCACTTGGGACGCTGAAGTGCTGGGTAGCGGAGAATACGAAGTCGAAATGTACTATGCCTGCCCAGCTGATAGTAACGGTGCGACCGTTCGGCTGGCCATGGGCGATTCGTCCGTCGAGGCAAAGATCATGGAGGCAAACGATTCGCCGTTGATCGGCGCTGAAGACGATCGCTACAAACGCGTCGAAGGATACGTGCGAAACTGGAAATCGATGACGCTGGGCAAGATCAAATTGACGCCAGGACGCCAGACTCTCCGGCTCAAGGCTACCGAGGTTCCTGGTAGTCAAGTTTGTGAAATGCGGTTACTGATGTTTCGCAAACTGTAAGAATCGATCGGCACTGAGACGCCAGCGGTACTGTGAACGTTAAAGTTTGACGGCTGGTGGAATTCGAACGGCACGTTGGCCAATTGAATCGAATTGAACAACCGAATTAGCTGTAACACTGGGCACGATTGTGACGATTCAATGCAAGTGCGGTGTCCCCATACACGTTTGGGCAACGTATCGAACGCTAACAACCGAGCCCCAGAGCTGCTGTGCCTGCAAATTTGAAAATTTATCGTGGATCGGAAAGTGGATCAGAAAGATGTTCGATTCGGGTCGGGAGTCGTTTGGACAAGTACAAATTGACGGGAAGATTAGGCGAAGGAGGTTTTGCAACCGTCTATTCTGCGACAGATACCATCGAAGGCCGCAAGGTTGCATTGAAGATACCCAATCAGAGATTTGTTTCTGATAGCGATACGATGGACGAACTGCTGCGAGAAGTTCGCATCATGGCAAACTTGGTTCATCCCGGCGTGCTGCAACTGAAAGACGCGAGGTTTATTGACGATGTTTTCGTGATGACATTCCCGCTTGGACAGGAATCTTTGTCAGATCGCCTTTGCCGTCGAACATCGCGTGCTTCCATCGTGGATTACATCGTGCAAATGGTCGATGCGTTGGCGTACGCACACGAAAACCGAGTTCTGCATCGCGACATAAAGCCGGACAACTTCATTGTCTTTCCTGATCAAGAAATCCGGCTGACGGATTTCGGTCTCGCCCGTGTTGAAAAAGGGTCGCACGATTTGTCGGCTTCGGGGACCGTCGGATACATGGCCCCCGAACAGGCGATGGGCAAACCGAGCTATCGGACGGATGTTTTCTCGCTGGGGTTGGTTATCTACCGAATGCTGTCGGGCGATCTACCCGAGTTTCCGTTTCAACGTCCGTTGCCCAGTTACAACAAACTTAGGCGTGGACTTTCCAATGATCTGGTCGCGCTGGTTTGCAAAGCGATTGATCCCGACCCACGAAAAAGGTTTCGTGATGGGATCGCGATGAGCAATGCACTTAAGAAAATTCGCTACCCTCTGAGCGATCGGTCTGTGATCCAAGTACCCGCGTCCACGGGAAAGAAACGCCGGTCAACGCGGAAAATCGCGTAAGCCAAGACTCACTACAAACTCGTCAATATTTCGTCGGCGACTTTTTTGGCGTTGGCGATGATCGGCGAAATTCCAACTCCATGCAATGCGTTGCTGATCAAGGACAGTCCAGCCACGCCTTGGAGGTCATCTTCAATTTCGCGAACGCGATCGCGATGCCCAACGTGATATTGTGGCATCGCATCGTTCCACCGGATCACTTGCTGGACGATCGGTTGCCCGCTTAGGCCGATCAGGTCCGACAATTCTTCTCGTGCAATATCGATCAACTCTTGATCGTTGTGTTGGAGCAAATGACTCTGCATCGCCCCACCGATGAACACGCGAATCAGAACGTGGTCCTTGGGTGCACGCCCCGCAAACTTTGCACTCGCAAAGCTACCGGCCAAGATGCGACGTCTTTCGATCGCTGGCACAACAAAACCAAACGTCTCGACCGGTCTCGCGATATCCGACTTGCGCACGCCCAAAACAACGATCGCGGTTGATGCGGACTCGATCGCAGACAATTGTCCAGACGCCTTCGAAGCGTGCGGTTGCAGTAACTTGGCCGCGACACGGGCTGGGGTTGCGACGACGACGTGATCGAAAGTTGGATTTGGTTTGTCTGTTGAATTCTGGCCGTTGGTGTCGACAGTCCATTCGCCATTTGTATTTGGTTGGATTGCCGACACGGACTGGTTGGTTCGGATGGTGCCATCGGGTAGCAAGTTGGCGAGCGAACTGATCAATTGTGTCATTCCCCCCCTGAACGCGCGAAACTGGTTGTACCGCGCACCGGCGCTGTTACGTTCTGAGGAATCTTGGCCGGTTTTCTTTCTCGCGGACGTTGCCTTTGCAAGTGATCCGTGCTGGCGGACCATTTCGGCAATCGGGTTCATGGTCGCCAGCAAACTAAGTTTTTCGATGTCAGCGGTGTAGATGCCCGCGACCAATGGACCCACGATCCGCTGCAGGACTTCGTTGCCCATTCGAGTGCGGACAAATTTGGCAACGCTTTGATCGGTTTCGCTGACGTTGTTTTGAATGAATCTCTCGCCGAACAACCGCAGCTTTCCAGCGACGGACAGTAATGGCGTTTTGATCATGGGCAACCGTTTTGTTGCCCTCATTAACACGAATCCATCGGGAATGGGCACCAATTGGCCTCGATGCACAATCCGGGCTCCTCGGCCTGTCACTTCGGGCTGGATCAGTTGATCGGCGACCCCGATTTGGACGCACAGATCGTGTGCGGCCGGTGGATTCATCGCGAACATGTCGGCACCGTGGTCTACCAAGAATCCGTCGACGCGATGAGTCTGGATAACCCCGCCAACAACATCACTGGACTCCAACAGTGTGATGTCGATGTTGGTCTTGGACAAATGCAAATGGACGGCCGTTGCCAATCCAGAAAGTCCACCCCCGATGATCGCGACACGGGGTTTGCGCTGTTGATTCAACGTGTTTGCCAGCTACTGATTTCGCTGCGAATTTCTGGCTTCCTGTTCTTCTCTCATTCGCGACATCTCCTTATTTTTCATTTCTTTTTCCTTCATCTCTCGCTCCATTTCTCGCTCCCGCTCCCTTTCCGATTCCATGCCCATATCTTCTGGGCTCATTTTATCATCCATGCTCATTTCATCAAAACCATTGTTTCTGCCGAATCCTTGTCTTCCGCCTGTCGCACCGAACTGACCCGCCATTGACGCCAACTGCTCAACGGCAGGAGCTACCTCGATCATGATATTTTCCATCGACGCATGGAAATCTTGCTCTGTCTGGGCATCAAGCAACGGCTGGAGCTTGGATGTGATCATTTGATCAAAAAATGTTTGCCAAACCTGCAGTGCATCTGCGTTGGCAAATTGCTCTTTGGCCAGCGCGAGTTGTTCTTTTGCCCCCAGAGGAATCCAATACCCATCGACCGACTTATAAAACACTTCCACTGCTGAACCTGCGCCACCTGTTTTGGTGACCTTGGTAATGCCATCCTTTTCTTCACCAACCGTGATGAGGGATTTTTGTCCTAATTTAATAACCATCGCGAGATGCGGTGCGATCGCCGCGTCGACTTTTACAATCCAATCGCGCGTTGGCATCG
>CAZZDZ010000347.1:0-1859 GCA_964652675.1 uncultured Pirellulaceae bacterium | reverse complement strand
CAGCCAGCAACACGTGACCAGCGAATGCTTGGTCTTCTAACCATTGGACCTGTTCTTGGCACGATGCGCCTTTGGTGTGCGGCACATAAGCATCAGCCGGCGGGGGCTGTGGCAAGGGGCTTGGAGCGGGGGCGGCCGCCTCCTTTGCCTGACCTTGCATTTCTTTGACCAGCGTTCCTCTTTGTTGATCTTGAGCACGAGCAAGTCTCTGGGCTTGAATGCGACTAGCGGCCTGGAGTTTGTCCATCGGCATCGCAACGCGTCGACCGTCGGTCATTTGCAGGACGACAGTATTGTTCCAAAGGCCAACCATTTCTGCTTCAACCGTTCGTGTCCCGCTCAGATCGGTCCACGATTCCGCTTGGAGGGGAGATCCAAAGAATGGTACTGCTAGCAGAGAGGTAAGAACGAGAACTAAGAGAGGGGTTTGGTTTCGCATCTGATTGACGATCAAACGAATAATGGGGTGGCGGGACAATCAACGATCGGGGCGGAGTAGATTGGACAACAGAAAAAGCTGACAACAACGGACCCGACCCAACAACACTTTTTACAGTCAATCCAGTATATTGACTGTTGGTCAAAAATACCGCCCCGAAAACTGGGTATCTTGTGATTGCATCACGGGCGCTTAGAGGTATTTCGCTTTTTGGCGACCCGTGATCATGGGTAATTTCATGATCGGGGACGCGAGATCATGGATTTGTGCGGAGATATCACATTGAGTGAACAACCTAGCCCCACTTTGCTGGACGGCGACGAAGCCACCAAGCTTCGAGAAAAATTTTACAACGCGACGATCACAAAGCGAATTGACCACAACGAGGATTTAGCTCGTTTTCGGATCCGCCCAGATTCTGGCGTGCCATCCTTCGAGCCTGGCCAGTATGTGACCCTTGGGATGGGCAACTGGGAATCCCGCCTGGCTGGCACCCAAGACGAAGAGGTGCCTGAGAAAAAGGTGCGTCGGGTCACTCAGCGGGCCTACAGCATTTCGTGTCCACTGCTTGGCGAGGATGGCAAAGTCGCAACGGTTGATTCGGTCGACTACATGGAGTTCTATATCACGCTTGTCCGCGAAGCGAGCGATCCGGCGAACAAGCCACCTGTCTTGACGCCGCGATTGTTTCGCCTTGGCGAAAATGACCGTGTGATGATTGGCAAAAAAATCACCGGGCATTATGTGCTTGGCAACGAAGTGAAACCGACCGACACGGTTTTGATGTTGGGCACGGGGACTGGCGAAGCTCCCCACAATGCGATGGTGGCCAAACTCCTCAACAGCGGTCACACCGGAAGGATCGTCAATGCGACCAGTGTGCGATACCGCGCCGACTTGGCGTATTTGGAGGCGCACCAAAAGTTGATGAAGCAACATTCGCAGTATGTTTACTTGCCCTACACGACGCGTGACCCCGAGAACTTAGACAAGTCGCATCCCAATTTCATTGGCAAACAATATCTTCAGCAATTATTCACTTCCGGACAAATGGCTGATGCTGCAGGCGACCCGCTGGCCCCATCCAACACACACGTTTTCTTGTGCGGCAATCCAGCGATGATCGGTTTCGTCCCGCCCGGCGGTGACCCACCCAAACAACCGGGGATGCTGCCGCTACTGCGCGAAGCTGGCTTTACCGACGATTCGGATCACGAAGGACCAGGCAGAATCCGATTCGAAAAATATTGGTAAGCGTTCTGACGCTGGATTCTTTTTCTTACTAGCACGCAGCGCCAGGCTGTGAATTTTTGGTAACCCGACGCGTGAGCGAGGGACACAAACGCATTAGTCCCTCGCTTACGCGTTTTGGAGTTGCGCTTTTGCAAAAATGTATCCAGATTCGATCGATCGACTGTGT
>CAZZDZ010000346.1:4569-6957 GCA_964652675.1 uncultured Pirellulaceae bacterium | reverse complement strand
TGTCACGAATCACAAGGTACTGCCCCGAAAGATTGATTGTGTTTTGTTTTGCATCAGGACGTTTTAACGTCACTCTTGCACCATCGGCCGCGCGGATCACGATCGGTTTGCCAGCACGACCGCGTTGATTGATTTGCAAACGACGCGGATCTGTATAGACGCCTTGAGCAAGAACAATTTCGTCACCGCCGTTTAGCGACGGACCGCTGAGTACGGAGAACCAATCGCCATCAGGGCTTAAACGAATCGTTTTCGCGTGGATCGAGTTTGGCTCGCACACCAGCAGCAGAAATGTCATGGCCATAAAAGCGGCGAATATTCGTTTCACTTCGGTTTTTCTTTTCATTATTTCAATGACATGGTAAGTTAGCTGCGACTTTTGAAAGAAATCTGAAACCAGCGCGCCCCAAGCTTCTCGGAGCGGTGCCAGTGAGTTTCAGTCGATCGAACTTTTCTATTGATGTCGTTTGTTGCTCGTAAATTTTGGAGTTGGAGTCATGCCGAAAACCGTTTCGCGTTCCCATAAACAAATCACACAACAGAATTCGCAACGAAAGGCCGCCACGCGAGTGAGTCCGTCGAAGGTCAATTCGACGGCCAAACCATTTACGCTTGACCAGGAACTGGAGCCGTTTGGCAACTGGGTCGACAAACCCCTCTGGATTCCTCCGATCGATTCTAGCAAGGCGATGGCGGAATCGATGCTATTGAACAAAAAGGTCAGCCCATTCACGGCGAAAGAAAAACGTTGGTCAGCAATCGTTGACGAACACCGGGATAATTTTACCCAAGTGCGCGAAATCAATCTTCACAAAGCATCGATTCGTTTGCCAAAAGGAAAGTTCTTTGTCAGCGTGACCGAGCAAAAGGACTTTGACAAAATCACAGACACGATCCCAGATTGTGTGCAAACACGGCTGGACGAATTTTTGGCGGGCCCCGGAAAGAAGCACGGAGTCAAAGTTTCTTATCTGAAACCGCTGTGCGTCGAAGTCGACGACGATCTGATCTTGACCACCAAAGAAGACGTGCTTGGCGCGATCACGAAAATCCAGGACGAGGTTTTTTCGGAATATCTCTGGATGTACTTGCGTTCGCTACCCAAGGAAACTGCGATGTCTACGGTGAACGCCTTGTTGGCGCTGCCACGCGGCGTCGTGAACTATTTTGTAGAGCGCCGGCAAAAGCAAATCGCCACTTTGCACGCGCAGTTGGAATTCGAGCGTCGCAAGACAGCGCTGCGAGCGGCTAGAACACATGGAAAATTCCGCACCGACGGTTGTACTTATGATGAGATGTTGGCGCTGACCAATCCCTTGGTGCAAGCCGACGTGATTGAACAATACGGAGTGGAGCAAAACCTATCGCGTGCAAAACGCGACCGCCTGATCCGGATAGCTGCCGGTGCGGCGCCTTGGTTTGTGACACTTGCGATCACAGCAGGATATCTTTCGACGCTGACGTTGACGACGGTGGCTCCCGTTGTGGTTTGCGACCCTGCGTTTGTAGCGGAAATGCCAGGATCAAAAGGGGTTGTATTGAAGATCGGTCACTTCGACGAAGTCGGTGGTGTCACGCATGTCGAGATTTAGAATCACCGATGAATAGACAAAAACCCGCATGATTTACGCTTCACGTCCATTCGCTCTGGTCGCTGGGGCGTCGCGTTAGAGAAAATCGCAAACCGCTGGCGGTCAACAACGGTTTTTGTGGGCTAGACGATTTGCTACACTTTTGTCAGGTCACACAATGATTACTTCCTTTCTGAGCAGAGTAGACGGATGAGCGGTCAAGAGATTTTGGAGCGGTTAAAAATCGGTAACGAACGATTTGTGAGCGACAAATTGGACGGCAAGTTACAGGACAGCACTCGGCGACAGTCACTGACGGGTGGTCAAGAGCCTTATGCGATCATTTTGAGCTGTGCTGACAGTCGTGTCGTCCCTGAGCTCGCATTCGACACGGGACTTGGAGAATTGTTTGTTGTGCGGGTTGCCGGAAACGTCGCCAACACATCGTCCATTGCCAGCATGGAATACGCCGTCGCGCACATTGGCTGCCCACTGTTGGTTGTCATGGGCCACGAAAGTTGCGGTGCGGTAACAGCCGCGATGGCTGGCGGTGACAACGGATACAACTTGAATCACCTACTGTCGCACATCGCACCAGCAATGGCGTGTGCCGGTGACGGTGCCGAAGTGAATGACGTTGTCAAACACAATGCTCAGTTGACAGCCAACGAACTGATTTCGCGATCAGCGATCATTCGCGATGCTGTCGACGCCGGAAAACTATTGGTCGCCCCAGCGTACTACGAATTGGAAACCGGCAAGGTCCAGTTTTTGGATGGCACCAAAGTCGCTTAGTGTGACTGGAAGCGTTCAAGCA
>CAZZDZ010000346.1:0-4469 GCA_964652675.1 uncultured Pirellulaceae bacterium | reverse complement strand
GCACAGAAACCGGCTTGCACTGATCATATTCTCTATCATCAACGCATGATCAGAAGGTATCCTATTGGGTGGAGATCGTATCCGCTCATTAACGCATTCTTTTCTGATTTGGTCCGATGCGTCGCATTCTTTTTCTAATCGCTTGCCTGTTCATCACGCCTTCGTTTGCTCAGCAACCGAAATCAGTCGACCAGTTTTCGATTCCTGGTGTCAACAACAGCACGGTCACGTTTCCCACCGATTCTGAAACTCAGTTTCACGTACTTTGTTTTCTCGGAACCGAATGCCCACTCGCTCGCGTTTATGGTCCTCGATTGCAATCGATCGCTGACGACTTTGCGGACCAGGGCGTGCAGTTTGTCGGTATCAACAGCAACGTCCAAGATTCGATGGACGACCTTTCGGACTACACATCGCGACATGGAATCCGTTTTCCGATTGGAAAAGATTTTGATCGCTCTGTTGCTTTGCAGGCTGGCGCGACCCGGACTCCCGAAGTGATCGTCGTCGACGCAGCCGCGACGATTCGCTACCAAGGTCGCATCGACGATCAATATCAACCAGGAATCGCGCGTAGCAAACCGACCGTTCATGATCTGGTTGACGCTCTGTCGCAACTGACCAAAGGACAGAAAGTCACCAAGCCCAGCACGACGGCCGTTGGTTGCTTGATCGCGCTGCCAAAAACGCCAGTCAAAACCAACAGCGACGTGACCTATTGCAAACAAGTCGCACGCATTTTGCAACGCAACTGCATCGAGTGTCATCGCGAAGGCGAAATCGGGCCGTTCGCTTTGCAGGACTACGATGAAGTCGTCGGATGGGGCGACATGATGCTGGAAGTGATTGAGCAAAACCGAATGCCACCGTGGCACGCAAGCCCCGATCATGGTTCTTTTGCCAACGCGCGACACATGCCGGATGATGACAAAGCGGTATTGAAAGAATGGGTCGATGCCGGCATGCCATACGGCAACGCCAAAGAATTACCAGAGAAAGCAACTTACGCGACTGGTTGGCGATTGCCCAAGCAGCCCGATCTGGTGTTGGACATGAGTCGCAAAGCGTTCAGCGTTCCCGCAGAAGGAACGGTCGAGTATCAATACTATGTCGTCGATCCAAAATTCGACGAAGACAAATGGGTCAGCGCGGCGGAGATCATTCCCGGCAACCGCGCGGTCGTTCATCATTGCATTGCGTTCATTCGTCCCCCCGACGGCCAGTTGATCGCCAACTTCGGCATGCTGGCCGCCTATGTGCCTGGTCAGGCATCGACCGAATTGCCAAACGGGTATGCACAGAAAGTGGTTGCCGGTTCACGGATCGTTTTTCAAATGCACTACACGCCCAACGGCACCAAACAGACCGACAAAACGCGAATCGGTTTGGTGTTTGCCGACGAAAAAGATGTCACTCACGAAGTATTTGCCGCTGGCGGGCTGGAGCAAGAGTTCGAGATTCCGCCAGGCGATTCGCAGTACACCGTCGCGGCGAAAATCCAAAGTCTTCCAAAGGACGGTCAACTACTTTCGATTACGCCCCACATGCACTTAAGAGGTAAATCCTACAAGTTCGTCGTCGAATCTGGCAAAGGAGACGAAACAATATTGAGTGTTCCCCACTACGATTTTAACTGGCAGCACAATTACGTATTGGCTGAGCCGTTGGACCTGCGAAACATCAACGGGCTGCGTTTTCATTCAACGTTCGACAATTCGGTCGACAACCCAACCAACCCAAATCCCGATGAGTATGTCACTTGGGGCGATCAGACTTGGCAAGAAATGGCGGTGACATTCGTTTCGATCGCGCGGAAACGTAATCGACAATCGGATGTCGACGATGCAGACGAGGAAGATTATCCATTCGGCAAAGTAATCGACGGGCAATGGGTCCAAACACCCGAGCAAATTGCTTTTCAAGAACAGCACAACGCCAAGGTGACCGAGTACTGCAAACCATTCGTCGACAAGTACATGCAACAAATGGACAAGAATTCGGATGGGTTCATCACACAGTCGGAAATGCCCGATATTATTCGCATGTGGTATCGCTGGCAGTTTGATCGCAATGGTGATGAAGTGTTTTCTCGCGAGGAAGTCGAACAGGCCGCGTTTGATCGTTTTTTTAATGAAGTGCCTCGTTAGTCGCCTGTTTTCAAAATTGCCGCATTCTTGTCACAGAAAGTCTTAAGTGTTTAATCAATTCGGCCGCTTGGCCGACTGGATTATCGACCACCGCTGGATATCGTTTTTGTTGGTCGCTGCGCTAACAGCGGTAACCGCGATCGGACACTACGACCCGCGAATTTTGCTGGGCGAGCCAGCACCACAGCACGCTCCCGTTGAGCAAGAAGTCGACGACGAAGAGGCGCAAGAGGAGGAAACGGAGGAAGAACCCAGAAAGGAGCGGCCAAATGTTCAACCCATTCAAGTGGACGCGGGGAATGTAATCGTCGTCGCGCAATGCGAAAATTTCTTTAGCCCCGACGGCGCGGACGCAATCCGCGATGCGGTCGCGGCGATCCGGGAACTGCCGCAAGTATCGCGTGTGTTTTGGATGGACCAGGCTCCGATGATGAATATCTTTGGACTGGCCGAGCCCATTTTGCCACGCCGCAATGCCAGCGAAGTGCGGTTTGACGCTGCCAAGAAACGGGCCTTGGAGCACCCGCTGGTCGTCGGCCAACTTTTGTCGGCTGATGCGAAAACGATTCTATTGATGGTCGACTTTGATTTCTTTTACGTGATGTCAAACGAAGACTGCACGGACGTTTTGCGTGACACGGCTGCCGCAGCGGCCGCAAAATACCCCGATGCGCCAATGACTTTCCAAGTAACTGGCAACGTACCGATTGCGCTTAGCCGCAAATCGATGAGCCGACGTAACGAATTAAAGTATCAAGCGATCGGGTACTCGATCGCGTTGGTGATCGCATTCATTTTGTTTCGCGGACTGTCTGCCGTGATCATTGTTGCTCTGGCTCCAGCGATGGGCGTGTTTTGGACGCTTGGAATTTTTCGCTTTTTTGAATTGGACGACAACGGTTTCAATTCCGTCGTCGTTCCTGTGCTGCTTTGCATGGTTGGATTCACAGACGGCGTTCACATGATGGTGCAAATACGCAAACATCGTGCCGCCGGGTTGTCCGCGGCTGATGCGGCGCGACAATCCATTCGCGAAGTCGGCCTTGCTTGCTGGTTGACTTCGCTGACCACCGCAATCGGTTTTGGTTCACTGATCTTTGCGCACCATGAAGTTGTCCGCGAGTTTGGGTATTGCTGTGTGCTTGGGGTCATGATGACATTTTTGAGCGTCATTACGATCATTCCGCTTCTTTGCGCCAGCCCCTTAGGCAGCAGGGTTCACACAGGCTATGGCAGAAACTTGGTCGACAAAAATTTGGAGCGAATCTCGGGCATCATCGATTTTGTCATCGACCGGCATCGACTCATTGGGTGGATCGCCATTGGGCTCACGATTGTGCTTGGGGCGGTGACGCTCCTGCTACGTCCGGACGAACGAACCACCAGCAATCTGTCTGAATCCACTGAACCAGCGATCGCGCTGGCACATATCGACAAACACTTCGGCGGCATGGAGACCGCACAAGTAGGTATTGATTTCAGTGTTCCGAGCGATTCCGGCGAAATCATGACTGTCGTTGGCAAAGTCGAAAACCTGTTGCGCGCTGAACCTAAACTGGGGTATCCGCTATCGATATACAGCTTGCTGAAAGCTCTGCCAGGCGACGGTGATCCGGCGGACCGCATGTCGCTGCTAGATTTGTTACCGCCACAACTGAAACGCGCCTACTTTCAACCCGAAGACAACTACGCAACCGTCACATTTCGGTTGCAAGACATCGGGATCGCCCAATACAACGATGTATTCGAGCGAGTTGAACAGCAGTTGACCGTCATCGAGAAACAGCATCCAGATTTCTCGATCCAACTGGGTGGGAATGCCGTTTGGCGATGGCGGAATCTCTATCGCATTGTTGTCGATCTCGCTGTCAGCTTGGGGACAGCTTCGGTCATCATTTTCTTTGTTCTGGCGATGGTGTATCGATCGGTGCGGATCGGTCTGATTTCGATTATCCCCAATACGTTTCCTTTGGCAGCAACGGGCTGCGTGATGTACTTTGCTGAACTTAATTTGGAAATCGTCAGTGTGTGTGCGTTCACAGTCTGTCTTGGCATCGCGGTGGACGACACGATTCATTTTTTGACGCGGTTTTACGAAGAAGACGAAACGACCGAAGATCGCGCGGTTGCGATTCGCAACGCGTTTGTTGGAGTCGGCACGGCTCTGATCATGACGACGATTGTGCTGGTGATCGCATTCGCGACTGCGTTCTTGAGCGACGCCAGAGACTTTCGTATCTTTGCCATGATGGGAGTTTTGACCATCGGCTGTGCATTGTTTGCTGATCTGTTTTTCCTGCCAGCGTTGCTGATTCGGTATGC
>CAZZDZ010000345.1:0-6968 GCA_964652675.1 uncultured Pirellulaceae bacterium | reverse complement strand
AACTCGCTCAGCTGTTGGCTGCTGCGAATGTTCTCATGTCTTTTTCTAATGCCTCGATGCGATCGCCTAGTGTTGCTTTGGCTGCTGACAGGTCTTTGGATTCTTCGGGCGACAATCGCGTGAAAACATACAGCTTGATTTTGGGCTCGGTGCCGCTTGGACGAGCCGCCACGTAGTTTCCTTCTTCGGCCAAGTCCATGATGATTAGGTTGCCTACCGGATCGCCAAGCGGAGATGTTTCCCCTGTCTTTGTGTCCGTCATTGTGCTGCTTTGATAGTCGCGGATTCTAGCGACTTCGATTCCAGCCAAGCTTTTTGGCGGGTTCGCTCGGAACGCTTTCATCAACCGTTGCATCGCAGCCATCCCCTCGCTGCCTTCCATAAACAAATTGATCAATTGTTCTTGGTGGTAGCCGTGTTTGAGGTGCAGATCGGCCAAGTAATCATGAAGCGATCGTTTTTCGTCTTTCAACTGCGCGACCAACTCGCTCATCAACATGCACGCCACCGCGCCGTCTTTGTCGCGTGCGTATTGACCGATCAAATAGCCGTGGGACTCTTCGGTACCGAAAACAAAATCGTCTGGCCCTTCGCGATCCATTGCCGCAGCGATGTGTTTAAATCCGACCAACAAATCGCCCACACAGCGAACCGAATAGGACTCTGCGATCCGACGCGTTAGTTCGGTCGTCACCAGTGTTTTGATGACGTAATCTTGCGGTTTCAGGTTGCCTGCGGCCGCACGTTTGCTCAGCACATATTCAGCAAGAATGGCGCCGATCTGGTTACCATCCAGCGTTTTCCAATCCATTGACGCATCCAAAGACGTTGGAGCGGCGACGCCCAAGCGGTCGCAATCCGGGTCGGTGGCCAAGATTACATCGCACATCGAATCTTTTGCGTACTGAATCGGGGCTTCAAAAACGGCTTTGTTTTCGGGGTTGGATACGTGCCCAGGAACGTTGGGAAAGTCGCCGCTTTTTTCTTCGTGTGGCCCGTACACTTCGACTTCGTTAAATCCATCGGCGGCCAACAGCGGCATGACGGCTTCTGCGCCCACACCGTGTAACGGCGAATACAAGATCTTGGCATCGCGTGGTCCTTCAAATCCGCACGCCTTGCTAACTTTCAAATACTCTTGGTCGATCTCTTGCGTGATGACTTCGATTCGGCCGTCCGCGAGTGCTTCGTCGAACGGCACGGTCTTGATTTCTTGGCAGTTCATCACACGATCAATGATCGATTTGTCATGCGGCGGCAGCACTTGGGCACCACTGGACCAGTAGACTTTTACGGCGTTGTCGCTGGGTGGATTGTGGCTGGCCGTCACCATGATGCCGCAATCACATTTTTTGTAGCGAACGGCGTAGGACAACTGCGGCGTCGCTCGATAGTCGTCGATCAAATAGACTTTGATGCCAGCGGCGATCATGATGCTGGCACACAGTTCGGTAAAGTGACGCGACTTGTGCCGCGTGTCATAGGCGATTGCGCACGAAAGATCTTTTTTGCCGCCGTGGAATTCGACGACGTAGTCCGCCAAACCTTGGGCACTCTCGCCAATCGTGCGATCGTTAATCGCGTTGGATCCGATTGGATACATTCGACCACGGCGCCCGCCGGTTCCAAACGGAATGATCGTCCAAAACACATCGTCGATCAGTTGCCATTTTTCGTCGTTGACATGCTGGATCACTTCGTCGCGGTACTGGGCGTATCGGTCTTCCGTCAACCAGCATCGCAAGTTTTCGACGGCGGATTGGCTGATCAATCCGTCCGAGCAAGCTTTTTCAATCGACTTGAGAGTAGTTTCGACGTTAGGTTCCACAGCGACGCTCTAGATAGGGGTGATTAGGTGCACAAAAGATAGCTGGGATTTGCGGTAGCTTGATGGGTTTCATCCAGCACACTTGAATGTCGCCAGCAACCGACCTTGCTGGTCGGCTTGCGCAAGATTCTATTTGTTGTCGGCCAAAAGCTGCAACGACTCTTCGCCTCCTATCTATCAAGCCCACGGAAATATGTCTCAATTAATCATCAGCGTCAGCGGACTTCGCGGAATTATTGGCGAAACCCTTACCCCAGACATCGCCAGCCGCTTTGTCGCGGCGTTCGCAGACCAGATTCCTGAAGGCAAAATTATCGTAGGACGCGATGGCCGCAGCAGTGGACCGATGCTGCGACAATCCATCATCGCAGCCCTAAATGCTTGTGGACGCGATGTAATCGACGCCGATGTTGCCTCCACACCGACCATCGGTGTCTTGGTCAAAGAGCTTGGTGCTGCTGGCGCCGTCATGATTTCAGCAAGCCACAATCCGCCGCCTTACAACGGCATCAAACTGTTCGGCGGCAGTGGTCGCGTACTGGACGCCGTCACGGGCGCGAAAATTCGCGACGGATTCCTTGCCGGCGAAGCAGCTTGGTGTTCGTTCGACAAAATCGCAAGCGTCATCGAAGAAGCCGACCCACACGCACCGCACCTGGCCAAAGTACTTGCCACCGTCGACGTCCCCGCGATCAAGTCGGCCGGCCATCGTGTTTTGATCGACAGCAACCATGGTGCCGGCAGTTTGCTTGGCAAGCGTTTGTTGCAAGAACTAGGCTGCACGGTGGTTGCGGTAGGCGATACGCCCGACGGACAGTTTGCACATGTTCCTGAACCCACCGCGGCAAACCTAACCGGAATCGCGAAACGTGTTCTGGAAGAAAAGTGTGCGGTTGGTTTTTGCCAAGACCCGGATGCGGACCGGTTGGCGTTGGTCGATGCGAATGGGCGATATGTCGGCGAAGAGTACACGTTGGCGCTTTGTGTTCAACGCGCATTGATGCAAAAAGAAACTTGCGGGACCGTTGTCGTAAACGGCGCGACCAGCGGGATGAGCGAACGACTGGCCGCCGCTGCCGGGGTTACGGCGATGCGAAGTGCAGTCGGCGAAGCAAACGTGGCCGACATGATGATCGCGAACGATGCCAAGTACGGCGGAGAAGGAAACGGTGGGCCGATTGATCCGCGTGTTGGCTACGTCCGTGATAGTTTCGTCGCAATGGCACAAGTCCTGGATCTGATGACGGTCACTGGCAAAACGCTGGCAGAGCTGTGCGACGAGCTGCCCAAGTTGCACATTCACAAATCAAAAGCCGAAGTGTCGGCCGACCTGCTGCCAGCATTGTTCGAGAAATTGACTGCGTTGCATTCTGATGCAACGGCAACACCCGGCGACGGGCTGCGTTTGGCCTGGGACGACAAGTGGTTGCTGGTTCGTGGTAGCAACACAGAACCTATCGTGCGAATGATCGCAGAAGCCGAATCGGAGGAAGAGGCTATCGCGTTGTGCGAATCGGCAGCGAAGTTGCTTTAAAAGTAGGTGCCTGATTTCCGTAGCGACTTTTATGCGGCGCGAACAGGACTTTCTGACGAAATCGTTTTTGCGTCATCGATCCAGACTTGGATGTCGTCCCGCACCGGGACTTTGCTGCTGCGCAAGATGCGTTTGCCTTCGCTTGTTTTTGCAAAGTGAAGAATCTGACGGCTGAGTCGATCTGCTGACGCGTTGGCCAACATCGCTGCGTCCAAGCATTCAACGCCAACCAACAACTGTGATTTGTAACCACACAGGGAGGGGATGTCGCAAACCAACCGTGCTTGAAGTTGCCATTGGCGTAGTTTGTCGGCGGAGATCCAACCTGTTTTCAAGGCAGCCGCCATTTCGCTGGGTGATCCTGCCAAGAAATCCGCGACCGTGTGAATTCCGATTTTATCGAATCGCGCCGCGGTCTTTGGACCAATCGACGGAGCGTCCACTAAACTGTCCGCCGGAGCAAGTTTTGAACGGCGTACACCCAGCGCGTTGCCTTTGGCAGGAAGACGTCTTGGCTTAGGAGCTTGGGTGTCTTTTGTGTGTGTCGCGATCTTCGGTTTGGGGAATTTGGTCGGAACGGTTGGCACCGCCAGTTTTCTTTTCGGCACGTCCACTTGTTGGCTACGCAAGGGGCCTACTACTTGGCCATTGCGTTGATCCGCATCGCGTCGCTGCCGAGCGGCCACCATCCGATCAACTGCTGCTTGCTGCCGACGCTTTCGTTGTTCGTCCGCGTTCGATTTTGCATTTCTGTGATCTTCGATCGCGTTGTGAAACTGTTCCCGAATTCTGTCTCGGTGATCAAAGCTTGTATCGCCAGAAGCAGGAACCGCAGCGGGAATTGGATCGGGGCTTCGTTCTTCCACGGCAACCTGAGACAACGGGATTCGTGCAATCCCAGGCCGTTCATGTTCAACATCGGCAGTCGGTCTCACGGGTGCCGGTTCTTTCTGCGGCGCCGGTTCTTTCTGCGGCGCTGGCTGTTGTTTCGCTGAATCCGGTTTCGTTGCTTCGTGTTGATCCGATACCTGTTCGCTGGCAGACTGTTTACTTACAGCTGGCGAAATTTCTACCGTTTCGTTCTTATCAAATGAAACGGTTTCTGCAACCAAATCGGGTTTTTCGGCAGGCGGCTCCCTCCGTTTCGTGATTCGTGTCGGTCTGCGCAGGTGTTGCAGCGCGGCTGGCGATGGCGGAACAACAAAGTCGGTGGTGCGAATTCGGGGGCGAAACACAACGGCAGCTTCTGTTTCGCGGGCCTCTTCGGCGACGCGATCGATACTACGTTCTTGCTGAACCGCTTTGACCTCTTCAGGCAGATTCTCGAAAACCTTTCCCGTCGCTTTAAATTCGTCAAAAATTGCGCGTACCGCATCGCGTTCTTCGCCATCGGAAACGCGTCGGGCGACCCATTCAGACGGAACTTGTACCGCGGCCACCACCGTTGTCATACTGACATGCAACTTGGGTATCGTTGACCTGGATTCGTCTGCGGCCCTTTCAATGAACTGAGTCCAACCGGTAATCGCCATCGAAAACAGGTCAGCAAAAATGTCGATCGACCGATCGTCCAAACCGGATTCTGGATTCAACGCAGCCGCGTCCAAATCGTATCGGTCAATCAGTTCGTCGTAATGCTGATACGCGGCTTCGGCTCCCTGAGTAACCGATCGGGCAACCCAAGACGGTCCCTTGGGCAAGACAAATGCGGGCGGTTGTATTGAGTCTTGCCAACGTTGGCGAATCGTCTGATACGACTTGGTGACGCTCCATTCCATCGAACGATGAATCGCCGATTCTTTCTCGCTTTGCGCCGTGTGCAGTGGCATCAAGGCGTCGGTAAAATAGTGGCTCAGCACTCCGGCGCTATACGCGGCTTGCTCCCACTGCTGTTGGTCCAAGTTGGATATCAGTTTGCGATACCACTTGTCCGACGTCTTGGCGGCACCGCCCCAATAGTTGTCGCCCACATGCAGAACGTGGTTGCGGAAATCGCGAAAGGTTTTGTCGGGAGCTTTTGCGCCCGTCAAATAAGATTTCTGATGGTGCAGCAGAACACGACGCAAACGCTTACCGCGCGGCGTGGTTATCAGTGGCAGTGCGTCAAGCACAAAGTAATGATGTGTGCTACGACAGTGAGCTGCCTGCAATATTTTGATCAGCAGGTTCATCCATCCCTCGACAGTTTCGGAATCCGTTCCAAAACAAGTGTTCAGCTACCATAGGAGAAAACAGCTACCCACCACCAGTTGATTTTTGAACATGTCGCTAGCAACGAACTTCGTCTTCGTTCTTAGGAGTTTTTGCGGGGGAATGCTGGTGGTTGCCCAAACCATTCTGGATGATACCCAGCGCGAACTGCTAGCAAAATCGCTTTGCCGTGCTGGTGCTCTGCTCCGTGTGTGTAGTCCCATTCCAGCCGCTCTTGATACTGAATCACGCGCAGCTTGGCGGATGCATCGGCCGCCCACGAGACCAACTGGTTGGGTTCAAAATAATTGACCACCGCGCTGGCCGTCTCGCTGACCGGGGCATCATTGGAAAGCCCAGGTTCTCGATCGCATCCAGGGTCTTCGGACGTGTGCACTTCCACATACAGCATTCCCTGCTCTGCCAGTCCTCGAACGATTTTCTGCCAAAGGATCTTCGCATCCGATTGGGGAATGTGATCCAAAACCGTCGTTGCAACGATCACCGAATACTCGCCGTCGCCAATTTTCACATCGCGCACGTCACACAATTCGGTCTTCACGTTTTCGGTCACGCTCTGCTCCGAAGCCCTTTGCTCGATTCGCTCCAAACCTCGGGGGCTGACGTCGACCGCCGTCACATGAAATCCCGCTTTGGCAAGCGCAAGTGTGTCCCGCCCCGCACCAGCTCCCAAATCAAGTGCCTGACCTACTCCGTCGACCTGCGCCAAATAAGCCGCCAACGGTGCCGATGGCCGATCACCGTAAGCAATTTCCTCGCGATCGTAAGGTTCGTGGAACGGGTCAACGGGATTTGGCATCGAATGGCTTGGGCGAAGTGGAACGAACACACAGAGTAAAAGTTTTACCACAAACCATGAATTGTCATCGCGCGTCAACCCCTGCAGACCGTCGCGCGGTTAACCTAATAGGCCTCCCACCTCCACCATTCCCACCAAGGCCCAGCTCGTG
Source organism: uncultured Pirellulaceae bacterium (assembly GCA_964652675.1). GTDB lineage: Bacteria > Planctomycetota > Planctomycetia > Pirellulales > Pirellulaceae > K23-9. Next base: position 445 of record CAZZDZ010000345.1, on the reverse strand, counting down.
TCACTTCGTCGCCCAAAATTCCTGCACACGATCACCGTCGCGTTCGCTGTCATGCTTCCGTTGGCATCGTCCGCGGTCGCGGTGACGGTGCAAGAGATCACCGAAAAGAATCGCCCCAGTATTCAAGGCAAAGAAGTCGACTGGATTGACGGTGATTACATCTTGATGAACGATCAGATCGTCGTCGTGATCGCCAGGCCTGGAAAGACGCGTGATGCGAACATGACCACGCGAGCTGTCGGTGCTTGCATCATCGACTTGACTCGTAACGATATCCAGTCCGATCAACTGACCGCATTTTATCCTACGGGTGGTCGCTACCAATTCAACGACGATGCCGACGTCCAGCACGGAAAGCTGGATGACGGCGGTGTCTACTGGCGCTGCCAGAGCAGTTCGCCGGTTGCAGACAACAAAACGACGTGCACCGTTGAATACCGACTGC
>CAZZDZ010000344.1:0-6992 GCA_964652675.1 uncultured Pirellulaceae bacterium | reverse complement strand
ACTGCGATTAACGTACCCTTCGTTGCGAAGGCATCATCGCCCACAATACGTTTTTGTTTATCCCGATTCTGTTGCGAAAAATATTTTAACGCCATGCGTGTTCTCTCCGGCATTCAACCCACTGGCCGTCCCCACTGGGGGAATTTTTTCGGCGCCATTCGTCAGTACATCGACCTGCAAGAAGAAAACGATGGTTTTTACTTCATCGCCGACCTGCACGCTTTGACGACGGTGCGCGATGCCCAAACCATGCGGCAAAACACGCTTGATGCGGCGATGGACTTGTTGGCTTTGGGATTGGACCCCGAAAAAGCGACTCTGTTTGTTCAATCACATGTGCCAGAAGTGAGCGAGCTTTGTTGGTTGCTGCTTAGCGGCACTCCGATGGGGTTGTTACAGCGCTGTGTGGCCTACAAAGAAAAAGTCGACCAAGGTTTGTCGGCCGACGCTGGTCTGTTTACGTATCCTGTTTTGCAAGCTGCCGATATCTTGGCATACGACAGTCAAATCGTGCCGGTCGGTGCAGATCAAGTGCAGCATATCGAAGTCTGTCGCGACATCGCATCCAAGTTCAATCATCAGTTTGGTGAAACGTTTGTCTTGCCCAAAGCAAAAACGCTGGACCATGGCGCAAAAGTGCCCGGAACCGACGGCCAAAAAATGAGCAAGAGTTATGACAACACGTTGCCGTTGTTTGGCGCAGTAAAAAGTATTCGCAAACAAGTCATGCGAATCACGACCGACAGTCGGCCCATGGAAGACCCCAAAGAACCAGAAGACGACCACCTGTTTTTACTATATCGGTTGTTTGCATCCGATGCAGATGTTCAGTCAATGGCTGAAATGTATCGTCGCGGTGGGTTCGGCTATGGTGATGTAAAGAAGGCAGTCGCCGAGGCCAGTGAGTCGTATTTTTCGGCGGCTCGCGAGAAACGAACGGATTTGGAAGCAAACTTGGATTACGTCCACGAGACGCTTCGTAAAGGTGCCGAGCGAGCGAGGGAAGTTGCCGGGGAAGTGTTGAGTCGCGCACAAAACGCTTGCGGTTTAAGATAAGCTGCATAGTAGTCGTTTGTGATTTCCCCGCCATGTTTTCTGGCATCTTTCTTTTCTCCTGAACGAGAGCTTTATGGCTGTCCTGGGAATCGGTACCGAGATCGTCGAAGTCGTGCGGATCGCGAAAATGGTCGAGACCCATGGCGAGCAGTTCTTGGAACGCGTCTACACAGCCAACGAAATTGAGCATTGCATTCAAGCAGCCAACGCAGTGCAAAATTTTTCAACTCGCTGGGCCGCGAAAGAAGCCGTGATGAAGGCCCTCAGGTGTCGCCAGCAAGGAGTTCGTTGGACTGATATCGAAATCATGGTTTCCCCTGGCAGCGGTCCGCGCGTCGTGCTGGCAGGTTCGGCGATGCTGTACGCACAGCATTGTGGTATCGAAAAACTACACGTCAGCTTGGGGGCATGCCGGACCCACGCAACCGCATACGTGATCGCGACCGATGAACTGGATTGACGATTCAAAACACAACAACTGCCAAAATCTATCCACGATTATTTGGGTCTGATCGTCTACAATGTGATTCGGCGCGTTTCACATCGGACGGATATTAAATGGCGAAAAAACAAGGTGGCGGGTTTCTCTTTAACGTTTTCAACATCGGCTTTACCGTTGTTATGTTTGCGTTGCCAAGTGTTTTGTTGGGCTACTGGTACGTTTATATTCGCGACCCCGGTGGTCAAAAAACGCAAACCGTCGTCGTACAACAGCAACCTGCGGCATCTCCTAGCCCTAGCAGTTCAACGCCCAAGATTCCTAAGCGACAAAACGGTGAACCCAGACGGACCAGCGGTATATTTAGTGAAAACCCTACCGGTGTGAATTCGATCTCGACGCCCGAGCTCACCCAAAAACAAACCAGCCAGCCAACGAGCCAATCGGCGAACGGCCGCAAACCTCCCACTCGTTCCAATTACGAGTTGCGGACTTGGTCTGATCCAAGTGGCAAGTTCACGATAGTGGCGAAGTTTTATAGCGCGACCGCGGACAAAGTGAAACTGATTTCCAAAGATGAAAAAAAGCTGGACGTCGAAATCGCAAAGCTGTCCGAGGGCAACAAACAGTATCTACGTGACTTGTTTAAGTCCAAAGGAATGAAGGCAAAGTTTTAAAACCTCGCTACTGCGTTTTAGGCTTTGCTGTCCGATCACTCTGGCCGTTCTACCCACAACCGATTTTTCTATGCACTTATTTTTTCCGCTGGCTCTGGCGATCACTTTGGTTTGCACGGTGTCTAACCAGTCTTGTAATGCCGCGGTTCCACTTGGCATTTGGTCGTGGAACCAAGATTGCTTAATGACGAAATCTGCGAGATCGGAGTTGCTTGACTTTTGCAAAAAAGAAGGCATCAGTCATATCGATCAACACGTAAGCATGGAGCAGAAAAATGGTCGTCTGCACTTGATCAATGCAAACAAGATAGCCTTGTTGGTCCAAGAAGCCGCAGCGATGGATATTACGGTTTCTGCATTGCGTGGCGACCAAAAGATGTTCATCGCTAAAAGTCACGACGCGCGTTTGCAAGAAATCACCGCGCTGGTCGAGTGGAATCGACAATTACCAAATGGAATTTCGCTACTTGGGATCAAGTACGATGTGGAACCGTATTTGACCGATCAATGGAAAGCGGGTGGCCAGTCACGCCGCCAAATGATGCGAGAGTACTTGCAGTGTTTGGAGAAACTGCAGCAATATTTGCAACGGCATGAACCGGAGCTGCTGCTAAGTGTTGATGTTCCGTTTTGGTGGGACAAATCTGAACTGGAATTGGATTTTGATGGCAAAAGCAAACCGTTCGTGAACCATATTCAAGACCGAGTGAGTTCCGTCGCGCTGATGTCATACCGACGTTCAGCAAAAGATGTCCTGCGTTTGAGTGAACAGGAATTAGGTTATTCACGTAGCAAAAACAGAAATCATTCGGTCGCGTTGGGGCTAAATTTTCGGTCAGCATCGGGAACCGAAGAAGTCACGACGTTTGCAGGTTATCCGCCAGCAGATTTTCGCACGGCGCTGTCGTCGTTAAGAAAAACGTTGTCAGACAGTAAGCACGTTCGGTGCATTATGCTGCATGACTACGAAAGCCTCGTAAAATATCTTGAACGCGAAACCGATTGAATCACGAGCCAATGACCGACATTCAGCTTTGGGGCAGAAGCGACGAATCGATCGTTGAGATGGAGTCGGATGAGTCCGCGCAGAGTCGTTCGGTACGGTTTGTGCGATTTTTCTGTCGTAGCCGACCAAAGTTCTGGATAACGCTTGGATGCTTAGGCGGAATCGTGATCCCGATTGGTTGTTTTTTTGTCGCGGCGAATAGTGGATCGCCGTTGACCAGTTCGCAATGGCAAAGCGGTCAGCCTAATCAATACGCGAACTTGATGTTGCAAACGCCCAGCGTCGTGCCCTTTTATCCGTTCCTATTGTTCTGCATGATTTGTTGCGGATTGGTTTTGTTTGGGGGGCAACGTTGGATCAATCAAATCTGGGTTCGCTTTGGCATCTATACCGGCGTTCCCGTATCGATTCAGTTTCACCTGCTGGTTTTCGCCCCAAAAGATTGGCATCCCATGTACTTTGCCAGCAGTGTGTTGTCTCTGCTGATGGGCGCGGCGATCGTGTTGATTGCTCTGGTGGCTGTGTTGTCGATTGGTGCGCTCTTGGGAAAAATACGGCGCAAAATAGGCTGGGGGCGTTCTATCGCTATCTTGGTCTCGCTGTATGTGTTGCGATGCTTGGCTTGGGTATTAACCAATGGCCCAAAGGGTCTGGTGGCGGCGCTCGTTCCCGTCGAACTGACTGGGCTACTGTTTCTAGTCATGGTGTTTTCCACAACACTCGCAGCAGTGACGTATGGGTTATTGTCGTTGCATGTTTGGCGAACCGCAGAGGATCGAAGGCTGAGATTCGGTATCTTGCAAATGCTGGGAGGAATCACGTGGTCGGCAAGCTACTTGGCGTCTTGGCGGCTAAGCGTCGACATGGTGATTGCCGAGTACGCGAAATTGCCGGTCAATCAGCCATCACAATGTTATGTGTGTACCGCTGCGTCGCGTGGGCACCAAGGGTTTGTCGGCTCGTTCGAGGTTGATTCTGGAAACGGCAGATGCATCACCATCAACCGGCAGCTTCAATTGTTAAAAGCCGCTGAGCTTGCCGTGATGGTGACGTTTCCAGCCGCGCACCGTCGTTTTCGCTGGTTTTACGATCGCATGGGGCCACCGATAGCTGGCTGCCTGAGGTCACCTTGGATTGCAGATGCAGCATTCGTGTCTCTAAAGCCGATCGAGTGGTCGGCCAAGTGTTTGTTGCGGCTGGCGAGAATCACGGATGCCCAGATTCAGTCGATCTATCGTGATGACTACGGCGGCAGTGAGCCATGACAAGATTTAGGCAGCACGTCGTCGTTGTTGCGGATTCGCTTTCCGCGTGGAGTTAGCGCTGCTTGAAACCGTTCTAATCCTTGTGTCTACGTCCAGGCGGTGCACCAACGCGAGACTTTCGATTCCTGAACAAGCCAACATCAGGTAAGCAAACAATTCGGCGAACTCTTCGACGGTTGCTTTGATCGTCTCTGCCTCGGCAGGGTCGGTGATGCTGGACCACATTTCGGGGCGATCAAAAACTTGGCAAACGCCACACAAGTAGATTCCTGCGAATGCAAACAGTGCAATGGCCGGTTGACGCACCAACCACATCGCATCGGGTACGATTCGTCGTCGATCGATCACTAACGCAGCCAGGGCGATCAACAACATGGGTAGACCGACAAGATACTTGTAAGCATCGTCGAAAAGCATCGCTTCAAAGATTGTGTCCGATTCGCGAGCGGCCGCGTAGGCGACCATCGCTGCGCAGACGATCAAGCCCGCGCGACCTCGTCGGATTTTGGTGGCAGCATAGAACAGGCAGCACGAAGCAAAAATGGCTAGATAGACTTGCGCCATTTCGACGGGACCATTCTCCGCACCGACAAACTCTGGACCGACCTGAGAAAGTTTATAATAGACAAGTTGAAACAGCCCAATCGTAAGCACACCATAGAATGTGAGCCTCGTTGGAAACGAAACGAGTAACTGACCAATAGACCAACCCTTGGGCGTGTCTTCGTTTTGGTCGCTGTCGTCAGAATAGAGTGCCATCTGTCAATCCTTTGGTTTTTCCGGTGACTGACTGTTACAGCAATCTGGCGGCCAACGATAGATAGATTCGTTTTATCAACGAAAAAAGCGGGTTCTTAGCTAGAACCCGCTCTCTGAGCGTCTGTATACCAAATGGCGTAAAAACAAGGCTTATGCGGTCAAAAGTCGATATAAACCCTGTTAATTGAAACCCTGGCCGCCCAGTCCTCCACCGGCCGCGCCAGCACCACCGATGCCGCCTCCACCAGCGCCGCCACCTTCTTCGCCGGTCACAAAGTTGAATGTCGTGACGTCACCGATTTGTGAAAAGACTGGTGCAGGAGTGATTCTGACATAACGACGATCAGCGGAGATAATTGCCAGTCCGGTAACCGACGCCCCTTCTGGCAATGTCGTAAGCTCAGGTCGGAATCCAACCGCATCGGGGCGATTAAAGCCAAGAGCTGCTGCCGCGGCTGCGTTACCGCCAGTCAAACGCTGTGTGTCCTCGAACAACTGGCGTAAGACATCACCGGAGTCTTGGGCACCGGCTTGTTGTCCCAGAATTTCGTTGCGAAGGTCTCTGCCAACATCTCGCAAGTGAGCGAGTTGAGCCTGACCGATTTCATCTTTACGTTGTCCGTCTTTGACTTCGAATATCAACAGGGCGTCTTTCTCTGTCAGCGGAACCTGCTTGCGGATGAATCGTTGTGACGGGCGGCCGTGGTCTGTCAATATTTCGACGGTTGCGTGACCAGAAGTAACGTTGCCCCAAACACGACGCAGCAGCAACTTGTACTGGCCGCTGAATCCTTTTGGACAGTGGTACGTTTCGGAAACTAAACCCGTTACGTCATTACCATGACCGGGGAACGCATCGCCTAGGATCGTTCCACCACCGGCTGATGACAGGTTTTCGATTGAGCAAACGGTACCAGAGGGTTCGTGAACAGACAGATCAACGTCTGCATCGCCCGTCCATGAAACACGAATGACAACATCATAGGATGCTGCCAGTTTCAAAGCGTGGTCGAACGAGCTGGCTTCTTTTACGCGACCTTCTTCTTTCAATTGAGCGTAAGTTGCACGAGCAAGCAGTCGAGCTTTTTCGACGATAGGCTGAAACTTCTCTGGCCAAGCTTGCGAAAGAACACCTTCGCAGGCCCACGTCAGGCCGCTGATGTCGTTGGACCGTTCAGCAAGTCGCAGCCCCATAACGTATGGCTCGCGACGATTTTCATCCATCTCTGAAACGCGACGGCACAACTGCAGGGCTGCGGTATGCGACCCAATGTCTTCCAGTCGTGCGGCAACGTGCAAGATCTCTTCGGGGATCTCAGCAAAGTCGACTGCCGACAGCAAAGCACGCTCTACTTCTGCGTTGGGAGCCCCCGTGGCTTTGAGCGTGATGGCATACACTTGGTACATCCAAGGCTGAACGTGCCCAGCACGGATTGCCGACTGAAGCACATCGCGTGCTTCGGCAAAGTGCTTGATTGAAGTGGCCGAGTCTTTTTGCTCCTGAGCCGCCGAGGCCTTGATCGAAAACTCTTTGACGGTCGTTCGGATTCGCTGATCCAAAATGGTCAGTTCTTCGGCTGACCGAATTTTGACATTTGTAAAAAACTCGTCCCAGGCCTGCATCTTGCTTTGGCCCGCTTTGGGTTTTACTCGAATCGCAGCGACATTCACAGCAGCTTTGGTCGTGCCGGGTTTCGTTGATTGTTGAGCTGCGGCAGGTTTGCTTTTGGCTTTGCTACGAAGCGAAATGTCGTCAGGAACAGCGAACAATCCGCCGCCCCCTCCTCCGC
>CAZZDZ010000343.1:4700-7006 GCA_964652675.1 uncultured Pirellulaceae bacterium | reverse complement strand
CCTATGTAGTACAGCAAAGTCAGGCAAAAAACTCGTTTTTTCCTAGGTTTCAAGGCCCGCCAACGGCTAAGCTAGAAGCACCTGAGTTTGAGAAAATTGGCCACATTGCCCGTTAGGCCTCTTGAAAAATATCCAAGCTCAGTATTTGTCCCACCTTCAGATTGGTTCAAACAGAATGTATCGAACGCTTATCAGAACAAGCTTGATTGCAGCCACGGTTGCTTTCGTGTCCTCCACGCTCGCATCGACATCAATGGCGACGGATTGGACTGACATCACGTTTCCAAACAAGAAACATGATTTTGGAACGTGCGCTGTTGCTGCCAAAACAGAATATCGGTTCTCGGTATTCAATCAGTTCCAACAGAATTTGCACATTCAAACGGTACGTGCGAGCTGTGGTTGCACGACCCCAGTCATCGAAACACCCACGATTGCTCCTGGGCAAACGGGCACCATTCTGGCTCGGTTTAATACGGACACCTTCAAAGGCAAAAAAGGCGCTACGCTGACGGTCGTCATTGACCAACCGTTTTACACCGAAGTTCAGCTACGAGTGGACGGCTACATCCGCAGCGATATGGTGTTCCACCCTGGTTCGATTGATTTCGGAACAGTCAACCAAGGTGAGGCGTCATCGAAGGCCAGTAAAGTGTTTTACGCGGGTCGTACGGACTGGGAAATTTTGGGGGTCAACAGCAACAAGCCATGGTTGATTCCAACCGTAACGGAAGTTTCACGGTCTGGAGGTAGTATTCAGTACGAACTCGGTCTCACACTCAGTGACAGTGCTCCGAAAGGTTTCTTTCAAGATCAGATCGTTGTGACGACAAATGACAGCGCCATGCCACGTGTACCGCTTCCAACAACTGGCTTTGTAGAAAGCCCCCTGAGCATTTCTCCTCAATCAATTGCCCTGGGTAGTCTGAAACCGGGTCAGTCGATCAATCAACGTTTGGTAATCAAAGGCAGAGTGCCATTCGTGGTGGAATCTATCAACGCTGATGGCTGGGAAGTTGATTTCAAACCGAGCACAACCGCACGAACGACGCACATGATCACGGCTAAGTTCACGCCCACCGGTGCGGTTGGCCCCCAGAAAGTTGACGTCGAAATCAGAACGAACGGTAACAGCAAGGCAATTGCAAAGGCGACGTTGATCGCAGAAGTTCGGGATCGATAGCGAACCTGGACTAAAATCAGTCATCTGACGGGTGTGCGACCTTCGTTGCACACCCGTTTTTTCGTGCGCTGGGGCTTTGAAGAAGTCCGATGATCGTGATGACCGGAACATTCCCAATGACCAAATCACCTGTAGTCAATTTGGTGTACACCGTCGTGGCGATCGCGGGTCCATTTGGCAAAACCACGAGAATCGATTCAGGCGGTCGGACCAACACCAATCGTGGCGCAAAAGCGGTACGATCCGACTAGCTTAAGCATGGTTGTAAGGGCTACAAAGTGGATTCGCACTGGGAACTAGTTACGGAATCTCGTGGTCCACGCTGATGCTCATGATGTTCACTCGCCCGAGTGACCATCCATCCACATTTCAAGGTTTCTTAGCGTCATTGGTTTGCCTTTCAGACGATTCGACTTTCGTGGCAGCGATCACGCTTTCACTGATGCGGATGTTCTAAACGGCATCCACTCACTGAACGTGATCGCTTCCACAACAAAAGGAATGTACTGAAGGGTAACGGATAACCCGCACCAATTCGGTTCGCTCGTCGAATCTCCGCACGGAACGCATAACCGACTGACATTTGAACGACAGGGTCAAACCTCAAGTTCAAGAACACTTTGCCAAGTAGGAACGAAGCAAGTGTTTTTTAAAGTGTCAGTCACACAAGGATTGTGAACCGTCGAATGGATTGTGACGAAATGAGAAAACGCTAAGGAGTCGAGCAATGAGAACCAATATCCTAAGGCACGTAGCAGTTGCACTTAGTCTGACCGTTTGTACGGTCGTTCAAGCAGACGATTACAAATCGCCCGCAAAATGGAGTAATTTTAATAACGAGCAAGCGCAATCTAACAGCGTCTTTAAGACGGTTGGAACAGGTTGCTTGTCTTGTCGCCACGGAGTGGCAGGACATGGACACGGTAGTACGGTCATTCCAGGCCAAGTCTACACACAAGTCCCCGGTGCTGTTTACCAAGGTGGAGTTGTCCATGGCCAAGCCATCGGACAGCAACACGGTGTGATTCAACACGGTGGCGTGATCAACCAAGGTATGAACTACGGTGCTGGAACTGGTGCTTACGGTGCTGGTGCTTACGGTGCTGGTGCTTACGGTGCTGGT
>CAZZDZ010000343.1:0-4600 GCA_964652675.1 uncultured Pirellulaceae bacterium | reverse complement strand
CTGGTGCTTACGGTGCTGGTGCTTACGGTGCTGGTGCTTACGGTGCTGGTCAAGGTACTATCGTTGACCAAGGCGTCGGAGCAAACTTCAGCACCGGAGTTGTTGGCAATGGTGGTGTCGTTTCCGGTAACGCTGGCAGCACAGCTGCCGGAGTTGCGGCCGGTGCCGCAGCAGGAGCAGCAGCCGGTGGTGGATCAGGAACCCGAGGCGCAGCCAGTGGTGGCGGATCGGGATCTCGATCTGATGTCGGCGGAGCACTTGGACAAGGTAATTTTGGCCAGAGCGGAGTAGTCGGTCAGGGTTCAACCCTTGGCCAAGGCGCTGCACTCAACCAGGGCTTCAATCAAGGCACTGTCCTTAATCAAGGCACTGTCCTTAATCAAGGCACTGTGGTCAACCAAGTTCCTGGAGCGATCCAAGGACCAGCCGTTTCCTACAACCAAGGAATCGTCCAAAGCCCATACGCAAATGCAGTCCAAGCTCCTTGGACTGGATCAAGCCCAGTGGTTACACAGACGGTTACGGCACCACAAACTTACTATGCAGCCCCGGCTGCTAGCTATGGCTACAGCACCGGCTACACGAACACAGCACGTACCGTAGGAAGAACGGTTCGGAGTGTTGGTCGCGGTGGTAGTATTGCACCTTACTTCGGTGGGTTCAACTTGCTGTTTTTAAGTTTGAATAACAACAGCGATCGCAATCTATTGATCCAAGATGCGACTGGCAACTCGTTGCTACGTGTAGACGATGTTTCACCTGACGAAAATGTCGGCTTTGACGTCCACGGTGGTCGGTACCTTAGCAACGGTCTATATGGCTTGGACTTCGGTTACTTTCTATGGAACCCAGGCCAGGAACAGCGAATCGTGCAAGCTCCCGCTGGTTCAGCACGAGCAACTTTGCCTCAGTTCCGCGATATTACAGTCGATCCCGATGGTCCTGGAGGTGTTGCACCTCAGTCCGTCTACGACTACTACGATGGAGCTGATGGGTTTCGTGTTCGTCGTGACCTGAGTTTCCAGGGCATCGAAGCAAACCTGTTTAGCTTTGGCTGGATGGGTGCGTGCCGAACAGGCTCTCGCTGCAACCAAGGTCTCGGTGGTCGTGGACTCGGTCACAAGTTCCATAAGAACTCCAACCGCCGCTTCGGTGGTGCTGGCGGAGCTCTAAGCCGCGGTGGAAACAGTGTTCAAGTCGCAACAAGCCACGGTTTCCGCTGGTTCCAGTTGGAAGACGAGTTTGAGTTTGCTGCTGACATTAACGCGATTCCTGACTACCAACCCGACGACCTCTTCCTGAATACCGATGTTGAAAACAACTTGTTCGGTTATCAGTTCGGAAGTCGCTTGACCTACAGCCTGACCAACCGACTGTTGCTGAACGTTGGTGGTAAAGTCGGTATCTACGCAAACAACGTTGACGCCCGTCAACGCATTGGAACCCAAGACGTACTTGCCTACATCACGGCTTCTGGTGCTGATGACATTGACACCTACGATTCCGATACAGTCTTCAGTACGCTCGGCGAACTGGATCTTGGATTGGGCTACCGCGTGAACAACGCGTGGACTGTCACTGGTGGTTACCGTCTGCTGGCCGTTTCCGGTGTCGCAACGGCTCCTGGCCAAATTGGCCGCGAGTTTAGCTCGCTTGAAGCAGCCGGAAGAGTCCAGGCCGACGACAGTATCATCTTGCATGGTGGTTATGTCGGTCTTCAGTACAACTGGTAAACAGTTGACGAAATCTCTCTCTTTAGCGAAACGCCTCGTCGGCAATCCGACGAGGCGTTTTTTGTTTTAAACATCAATCACGCGGGACTTCGATACCACGAATCAAGGCCAGCAATTCCTCGTCGTTCGTTCGTCCCTCAATTTCCGCTTCTGCCGTCATCTGAACTCGGTGACGAAGTGCTGGAACCGCGATTTCGACGACGTCATCTGGGATCGCATAGTCGCGTCCGCTAAATGCCGCCAAAGTCCTAGCGGCTTGCATCAAAGCCAATCCAGCACGCGGTGATGCACCCATATAAAAAGCAGGCCAATCGCGCGTCGCGCGGACCATCTTGTTGATGTAATCCACCAAGTTTTCTTCGATCCGAACGGACGCACATAGCTGAATCGTATTTTGAACGACTTCCGGATCCGTCAACGCACGAATGTCTTCCTGCAACCGTTCGTTCAAATCAACTTGTTGACTGTGCAGTTTCAGAATCTCTGCTTCTTGATCTGACGTTGGGTAACCGATTCGCAGTTTGAACATGAATCGATCCAACTGGGCTTCGGGCAAATTGTAAGTCCCTTCACTCTCCAGCGGGTTCTGAGTTGCCAGCACCAGGAAAGGCCGCGGAACAACGTGACTGGTCGAATCGATCGTGACACGATACTCCTGCATGATCTCCAGCAACGCTGCGTGCGTCTTTGCCGGTGAACGGTTGATCTCGTCGGCCAGCAATAACTGAGTAAACACAGGTCCTGGCCGAAACCGAAACTCGCTGGTTTGCATATCGAACACGGGAGCCCCCGTAATATCCGATGGCATCAGGTCCGCGGTGAATTGGATCCGCCCGAAATCACAGCCCAAGATCCGTCCGAGTGTGCGGACAAAGAGTGTTTTGCCCAGCCCGGGAACTGATTCAATCAGTACGTGACCGCCCGAAAACAAAGCCGTCAGCGTCCCCAACACCAACTCATCCTGTCCGACGAACAGTTTGCCCACTTCGTCGCAAATCGATTCATACAGATTCTTTACCGGCGCAAACTTTTCAGAAAGCTGTATCTCCGCCGGTGGCTTCGCCCCAGGTACGTCCGAGTTTGGCGTCACGCTATTCAAATGATTACCTCGTTGTCCAACAATTCGCGTAGAGTTGTTCTAAAATGTAGTTTGGTTTTTAGTTGATTGCGATTGGGCATCTGGCGTTGTTTGCGATGTCGCAGGCTTCGCTTTGGGTTGTTCAAGTACCCACTTTCCACTGGTTTCGCCTTTCATCCGCCGCATGTATTCGCTGATGCGTCGCCTGGCGTAGTGTTCGCCTCGCGATTTGCTCATCAAGCTCGCGACCGCATCCAAGTGATCACCAAAGTCACTTTGGCTACCACGCTGGATGGTTCTCGCCCTGCCGAAAATCGGAAACAAAATCATACAAACAACGAAACCCAACAAGGTCGCGTGGATGGTCAAAAGACTTAGTGGCCAGACGGTCAAAAACTCCATCCCCGACACCAAGCTCTGTTTGGATGCCTGTTCGCTGATCGGAATCGGTGAATGATTGGACGTCAAAAACCCCGCGTAAGGTTTTGACTTTTGCGACGTATCAAGGCAACTCTCTACTAACTCGTTGACAATCAGAACATTTTGTTCGCGCGTCATTGCAAAATTGGTCAACATTGACCCGCCGGCGACCACAATCACTTTTGAATCTTTCCAATTCCCCGATGTCAACTCGGCGACCACCGCATCCTCCGTCCCAGTCGACCTGAGCGGTTTGAAACCAACCTTCGTATTACTAACGTCAACATCCCAGTACGAAGTGTACTGTGACGCAGGCCCGGTTGGCCCCAACGAACTCGCATTGGCATTCGGAACGGCATTCTTTGTCTCGCGATCAAAAGGCTGCAAAACAAATTCCGTGGTTTGCATTTCGTCATGCTCGGTTTGATCAAACGTTGGTTGGCCCGCCCCACTACTAAGTGATTGAACAGTTTTCCATGACTGAACATTTGGCAACAACCGGAACCAACCGTTGGTCGACAGTTCGACGCGATTGGATTGCCAACGAAAACGCTCGTTGATTTTCTTAGCCAATCGACGCCTGTATTCCATTCTCTGTTTTGGCGGTGCGCTCGCTCTCGCTTCCAACCAATAATCTGCTTCGCTACCACTATCGGGTACGACGTAAACCAAAGTTCGTTTTCCCTGTTTCAACCAACGCTCTAACCAACGCGTCACGTTATTGGGGATCGGATTCAAAACTTGGGGAGTCCAGACGATCACATCCGATCTGTTCGTTCGGGTGTTCAGTCGAAATACATCTCGTGTCACAAATCCCGATTGCTCGTAAGCGCTGCGCAGGGCCCCGAAACCATTCACGCTTGATCGTCCCGCTACCCCCGACGAAAACCCGTATTCCGTGCGAACCCCACCGGTTGAGCCACCGCAACCTACAACGAAAACAAAAGTGATCGACCAAAACGCGAATTTGTACCAATTGCTCACGCTGCCACCTCCTGAAGCGCGTCGATACACTGTTCCAAACGTTCGTTGCTGGCCCACAAAGATTCAAACTCCAGGCGTTTCAGCTGATGCCTGCCGAAATAGGACCGTTCGAATGCCGTTGCAGTAAACCGCAAACAATCCCCGGACTCTCGATGCGCCGATCGTGTTTCGCGAACATAGCGTCCGTTGGTTTTCCCACGTGTCAGACGCAACAATCCAGCTCGGTCAAGCATTAGCAATTGATGTCCAAACAGCAAAATGACCGCTTGGTCGAATTGCCCTGCATCCATCAACCGTTTGGCTTCTGACCGCAAATTGACATCGGTACGTCTCAGTTCCGCTGGCAGATGTTTCATGCGTTCGATCAGTTGGGCGTCGGGCAATC
>CAZZDZ010000342.1:0-7006 GCA_964652675.1 uncultured Pirellulaceae bacterium | reverse complement strand
TGTACGATGGGATGGTGTCGAAGAGAAGGGAATTAAAGTGATCCCCAGCATCTACTTCTTTTTTCGCCTCTTCTTTGTGCTCGTCTCGCTGGCGTCCTTGTCGAATATGGGATTCTGCTGTGTTGGAATTACGGCACCGGTCGAGGACTGCCACGCTTTGAGTTCACTGAACAGTTTCGCTGCGACATCCGGTTTCGCTTCGGCCAGATTGTTTGATTCGCTGATGTCGTCGGCAAGGTTGTAAAGCCGGATCGAATTGTCCTCGAAGAAATGGAGCAGCTTCCAATCGCCGCGAACCATCGCGCTGGCGGGGACTCCACGCCAGAAGTTTGCGGTGGTCCCAAACACTGGTACGACTTGTCCTTCGCCGGTACCGGTAAGGTAAAGGGGGTAATGCCAAAAGATCGATCGCTCATCAATCTTATCACCACGCAACAACGGTGCGATCGATGCTCCGTCGACCGGCTGGTCACTTGGCAGTTTGGCCGACGCCAAGTCAGCGAATGTGGGCATGAAGTCAACGCTGGTGATAGGCGTGTCGCAAGTCGTTCCCGGTTTAATCACTTTCGGCCACGCCATGCAGGTTGGAACGCGCACGCCGCCTTCGTAGAGCGCTCCCTTGGCTCCTCTGAGCGGTTTCATCGTGGTGACGGGGGTCCCGCCATTGTCCGAACTGAAAATGAATAGCGTGTTTTCCGCGAGGCCCAGTTCATCAAGTTTGGCTTGCACCTTCCCAACGCTTTTGTCCACCGCTTCGATCATCGCCGCGTAGGTAGGGTTCCACTTTCGGTCCCATTGGCTGGACAGGAGTTTCGATTTGTACTTCGCTTTGACGTCTTCCCGTGCCTTGATCGGAGCGTGCACATCCCAATGTGCTAGGTAAAGGAAAAACGGCTCTTCTTTGTGCGATTCGATGAAGCGGCAACTGGCATCGGCAAGCCACTGGTGGACATCGATGTTGCCATAGAACTTTCCTGATGCTGCGCCTTTGCCGTTGTAGTCGCTGACGTCGAAACCTTGATTGTCTTTGCCGACATGCCATTTGCCAAACCGTCCTGTTGCGTAACCGGCGTCATTGAGAACTTCTGCGATCGATACAACGGATGGTTCCAGTTCGGTTTTGGACGCAAAGACGTTGCCTTGTTGGTCACCCTTGCGGGGCACCAGAAGTCTCATCTTGTTTGTTGGCCCCTTGGAAAGTCCGCCTGGCGTCCAGATCTGAGTTCGCGGGGTGTACATTCCTGATAGCAGGCAGGATCGCGTTGGCAAACAGTTTGGGCCGCCCGAATAGGCTCGGGAAAAAACCATGCCAGAGGCGGCAAGTCGGTCGAGGTGCGGAGCCTCGTAGAAATGCTTGTGCTCTTTGCCTCCGTTAAAAGCCATGTCGCTCCATCCCATGTCGTCGGCAAGAATGAAGACAATATTGGGCTTCTCGGCAGCCTGCAGCGTCAGTGCTTCAATAACAAATATCAGTGATACAAGTAGGTTTCTCATCTTCCTGTTCCTGTTTCGGATCCGCCAGAGTTCATCAGATCACTTTATCGAAAAACCCGCTGATGAAACACCAGCGGGTTTATGCTTGTCAATAATGAGCTGAATCAATTACTGATTCAGTTGCTCTTCGATGGTCTCTTTGCCTCGAGCCGTCGACAAGGCACCCCAAAGACCATAAGGGCTCTCTGATCCAGGTGCAGATTCACCCGTTCCGTTTAGCCAAACGTTGCCGTCGTGAACATCACCCGCTTCGATCGAATCGGTTACGAAGATAACGGCTCCATCTCCCATCAGAATATGAGTCCCGCCGAGGTGGCGGCTACTTGCGGAAGCTGTAGCTTCGCTGGACGCGCTAGCCGCCATGCAAAGTTCTCGGTTGGGTGGCAATATGTTGTTGACGCATCCATACGACGTTCCAGCGTCCGCCCAACGAAACCCGCGTCGCTGGGAACTGGATGCCAATACAGGAGCATTTGCGCCATCGGATCCGTTAGACCAAAATTGGGGTCGCAGGGGACTGATCAATTCTTCGTGCACGCAAGCGTCTGGTTCATCGCGCAATTCGTCAAGTTCCAAGCCCAGTGCACCAATTGTGCGTATATCTTGGTCACCTAGATCGGTTGCGATTTCACCAGCGACCATTGTATTAGACAGACCGTCCAAGATATCTCTGAATCGGGTGCTTTTACGAGCAACAAACGCTCCACGGCAACCAGCTTGTGCACGCTGAGCTGCCGCAGCGGGCGCCGGAATGATCATCGATCCTCCCGCGTCAATGACTGATGCGCCGGTAGTCATGAAATCGACCGAATCGCCAACGCATGCCGCATAGTTCGTTCGACCGAGCGATGGCAGACCCGATCCAGGATCGCTTGGGCAACGCAATGTTGGAATCTCTGTGGCCCAGGGAACGTACTGGTTGTGCCATGGCACCGCGCCCATCGCAGGGAACGAAGGGCTTTGAGTTGCTCCATCGACGCGAGATTGATTTGGGTTGCTGATTTGTTCCCAAAGTCCCTGTTGCTCTAAGAACGGGCTCAGCCCAACAAAAATTGACAAACGCATTGCGTTGTGATTTGCCGACAGCGCCGGTTCCTCGAATGCTTGGCCATCCACCCATGTTCCGCCGCTATGCATAGGCAATCGCTTGTAGGCAGAATGATAGTTGTGAATCGCCAAACCGATTTGCTTAAAATTGTTGCTGCAACTCATCCGTCGTGCGGCTTCGCGTGCAGCTTGAACGGCGGGCAAAAGTAATCCGACAAGGAGCCCGATGATGGCGATTACCACCAACAATTCGACTAATGTAAAACCAGTTCGCTGGTTGTTTCTTGAAGACATGGTCTTTCCGATAAAAATGATTGATTGAATGTGTGAAATAATCATCGACGCCAGATAAATCTGCCGGATCGATCACTTAATTGATGACGAAATTTCAGACCACGATACAGTCGTGACCTAAGCCCAGGAGCCGTGCGCAACATGCGTCGCGCAGCATCTAGTTCAATGTGGACAAATTCGTCAATTCACGTTGCCGAACGGCACCGTGATAACAGTAGGAAACTGCTAAAAGATCACACAGTCGCCGGAGGACCGCGAGGAGAATGGCTGCCGAGAATGACGGCCAAAGGTGCACCCGAACAGCAAATGCCAGGTGATTCACCAAGGCATGTTTCGGAAGAAAGGTACGCCAAATCAAACGTTGGCGTTGCGGTAAGAGATCGCGCGGAGCAAAGGGCACACAGCCCAACGTCACTTACGTGTGAATGGCCAGGGTGAACAGCCAAGTCCACGGGGTCGACGTTATGGTCGATCTCGTTTGAAACGTGGCAATGATCATGGTCACAACACTGATGGGCGCTAGCCCAGGCTATCTCGGTTTCGACCGCAACAATCGTCGAGTGAGAAACGGCACCATGATCGCACGAAGGGCCATGGTGATGGATGGCTGGTAAAAACCAACCACCTACCACGTAGCCGAGTAAAGCGATTCGTGCTGTTATTCTTCCCAATTCAGCTCAGCAAACTTGGGCCAATGATAAGAGTTACCCAATCTTAGTACGCGTAAACAAAGTAACGCAAGACGCGAAAAAGCAAATAATGTGACGGCGTACCGTTCAACTCATGCTGCGATATCAGCATCACACAGAGATTGGATTGCTTTTGTGTGTCGATGCGTTCGTTAGCTGATACGCAATGTGGGGAAGCGCAGCCATGGGTCGCACTTTCAGATTTCGCACCGGCTAAGGATATGACGCCAGCTGGGCTAAGATATCGCAGTCATGGGGTGACCAAGTGTCCCGTTGGATAGCAGTGATAGGCGAGGGCGACTAAGCAGTACTCACTGCTGTAGTTCGATGGATTTGCGAACCAAATCGATCATCTCGCTTCGATTGCCGTCGACATCGTCACCGACTGCACCGCTGGCAATTTTCTGGACCGAATTGAGTGTCGCTGTTCCCGCATGCTTGCTGCCACGCAACAACATCCCAAACGAAGCCACGCCAGCAGCGAACCGAAAATCGGCGCTCGCCTTGGCAAAGTCTACATCCGTGTTCTCGCACACGTATTCTTCAGACTTCACGCTCTTGTTGGCATCCGGATTCTTGTGGCGTAAAAGCAGAGTCAACAGTTCGTCCGACTCCCCTTCTTCGCTCAACTTTATCTCTTTGTTCGGTTCGCCCGCTACGGTCTTTTGATACTTCAGTGGCCGCTTCTCTTGTTGTGAATCACCATCGTCTGACTGCTTATTGAGAGACTCTGCCGAAACCAACTCATACAAGGCGGTCACGGTGTGCCCCGCACCGATCTCGCCAGCATCTTTCTTGTCGTTTGCAAAGTCCGCGTTTGCCAGCATGCGATTTTCGTAACCGATCAACCGGTACGCTCCGACGTGTTTGGGGTTAAATTCCAGTTGCAACTTGACGTCTTTGGCAATCGTTACCAAATTGCCTGACATCTGTTTAACTAGTACTTTGTGTGCCTCTCTTGAACTATCGATGTACGCGTAATTGCCGTTTCCACTGTCGGCCAATTTTTCCATCTTGGCATCTTTCAAGTTACCCGTTCCGAAACCAAGCACGGTCAGAAACACTCCTTCTCCTGCTTTGGACTGAATCAACTGCGTCAACGCTTGATCGTCGGTGATCCCGACATTCAAATCGCCATCGGTAGCCAATATCACTCGGTTCGTTCCGTCTTTGACAAAATTCTCGACCGCCATCTCATAAGCTCGATCAATCCCAGCACTTCCGTTGGTTGAACCACCGCTTTGCACCGATTCAATCGCGCTGGTGATCACGTCGACTTGATCGCCGCTGGTTGACGAAAGCAATACGCCGGCGTTTCCGGCATAAGTCACAATGGAGACAAAGTCGTCTTCGCGTAAATGCTTGACCATCGTCCTTAAGCCCTGCTTCATCAGCGGCAATTTGTCGTTCGCACGCATCGAACCAGAAACATCAAGCAAAAAAACCAAGTTGCTGGCCGGTCGTTTCCGACGCTGAATCTCTCTCCCTTTGATTCCAATTCGCAGCAATTTGTTTTCGGTTTTCCAGGGACATTGCGCGACTTCCATGTTCACCGAAAACGGTGCATCGCCCTCCGGTTGTGGGTAGTCGTATTGAAAGTAGTTTAGAAATTCTTCGATACGGACCGCATTGGGCGGCGGCAACTGCCCGCTGTTTAAGAATCGCCGTGTGTTGGCATACGACGCAGTGTCGACGTCAATCGAAAACGTTGAGCGCGGCTGCGCGTCAACACGTACAAACGGATTCTCTGGCAGAGCCTCGTATTGCTCGGCGCTGTGACTTTCAACGAACCGAAATCCGTCCTTTCTCGCTTCAGCACCCGGTAGCTTTGGTGCAGGAAGATCTTCCAACCAGGCTCGGTTGATCTGCGTCTCCCAGCGCCCTTGAGTACCGCTGGCGGCCATCGGGTCTTTTGAATCCCAGCGTTTCCCTTTCATCTCCGCAAATTTTTCAACATCGAAAAAGTCTCGCGACGCTTGCTCGAACATCTTCGGGGAAGCTTCGCCTGCCCTGTTGGAGGTGGCTTTTGCAGGTGCCCTCCAGGTCTTTCCCGCGATGCCTTGCCCTGCTTGCTGCATTGCCTGCGGAACTTGCACCATGTAAGACTGCGTGACTTGTTCGGTGTATGGCACCGTCACCGTGTACTGCTTCGCATCTGGATCGGGACTGGGAACCTGCACGGTGTAGTGCTGCGTAGCTTGTTTGGTGTAGGGAACGTTTGAATCGTTCAGTTCAACCGCAACGGGAACAATGGATTGTTCCACTGCGTTCCGAGACCAAAAACTGAGTGCGAACAACAAACTTGCCGCTGACGCAGCAATGATGGCAACATGCCGTCGCCACACTTTGGCCGTGGATCGATCCGACGCAGTTGCGACAGGAGTTGAATCCACTGAATCGAACCGATCCAAAATTGCGGCCCGCAGTGATTCACTCGCTTCTGGCAAATCCCGTTTTGCCGAATCGCGAATCGCCACGCCCAATTTCGCGGTTTCGATGTCACCATCCGGCGCATTCGTGTCCAGATCAATCGACGCCAACACATTCGCCGTGCGCGTTGCGTCGCGATCTTCGTCCGATTGATCTTGATTAAAATTGGGATCTGAATGATGCATCGAATCGTACTCGATTTCGTAAATGAACTTTCAATTGTCAGAAACTAGAATCTGAACAATCAAATTTTGACTTCTACCTTGTCTGTCTCACGCAACCATTGACGAACTCGTTCGTCTTCTTTGAGTGATTTAATTGCGCGATGAAGCGCACCGCGAACCGCGCCAGGTTTCTTCTCAACCACTTGTGCAATCTCATCGTGCTTCAGCCCTTGCGACCAAAGTTCAACGATCTCTTGTTGCGACTGAGGCAGCCGATCGATCAACACCTGGATGTAATCCAACAAGTCACTCGATTCGGCACTCGCACTTGGATCCGCCTGACTCACGTCCGCTCGATCTAACAACTCTGGCGGTACCTGCTGGGTTGTCCCATCGCGTCGTAATTCATCAATCGCGCGATTTCGACAAACACGAAACAGCCATGGGCCCAAATGATCTTGGACAGTCGATTGATCCTGTTCGCAAAGTTTCAAAAAAGCATGCTGGACGACGTCGCGTGCACGTTCGGTGTTTCCATAGAGCAGCCGAGTCGAATAGTGAACGAGCCGGCACTCGTATTCAACGAGCGCGGATAACACGAATTCTCGAAAATCAGTTTCTGAATCTGTCATCAAAAATCCATGTTCAAACCAATTCGGCTGCAAAAGAAACCGGACGCGTTAGGGGTACTACGGCCAGCAGCAGGTTGTGTTACACGAAAAATGTGTTTTTTTGATCGGAATACCAGCACGCATAGGTTGTGAATTTTTGGTAAACCGACGCGTGAGTTTTGGAGTTGCGCAAAACGTCCGTGGATGTTTGTTTTACCTCGAAAATCGTGCACGAACGCGTGTTTGCGTATCGTGTGAATATTGACATTGCGGCACT
>CAZZDZ010000341.1:1950-7014 GCA_964652675.1 uncultured Pirellulaceae bacterium | reverse complement strand
GAAACACTAAGGCGAACGGCGAAAAAGTTGATACCTACGTAGCGGAAGTCGTCAAGACTTTCGGCAGACCACATAAACCGAAAGTCTTGACGGCTTGTCGATTTATTGTGGCCGAACGCTCCGCGGTCGGAGCAGAAAACCGACCGCGGAGCGTTCGGCCACATTCGATCTGCCGGACCCTGGCTGCGGAACGTCCAGACGACTTCCGCTACAGGTAGATTTTCATCCTAGCGTTCAGACTTTTGGTGTCGGTAAGGGTTGAACAATAGATAGTTCAGGTGTCGATAGAGGTCACTGTCGTTCAGCAAATCCGCATGCTTGCCTTCGCCAGCTAGCCTCGGTCCATTGAACAGCACGACGCGGTCTGCTGTGCGTAAGGTTTGCAGTCGGCGAGGCAGCATGACTACCAAAGACCCT
Source organism: uncultured Pirellulaceae bacterium (assembly GCA_964652675.1). GTDB lineage: Bacteria > Planctomycetota > Planctomycetia > Pirellulales > Pirellulaceae > K23-9. The sequence goes on along the minus strand of CAZZDZ010000341.1, from coordinate 6,597 downwards.
GTGTTCACTAGGTCTCTTAGTGCCTTTAGACATGGGTCATCCGAAAGATGTTCAGCTGGCGGCGGCGGTTCCATCACCAAAAAAATCGGTGGTTTATGAATCAGTCCGCGGGCGACTCCCATCGCATAGGTGGTTTCCGTTCCAAGCAACGAATCGCCAGCCGTCACGTACGTATTGAGACCTTCTGGTAAACGCTGTAAACGCTCGTAGACATCGACCTTTTCCAGGGCCTCCACGACGTCGCTTGAATTAATCGCATCATCGCCGCCAAGTAGGTTTTCCAGAATGGTTCCGTCCCACACCGGTCCGTCTGGTTCGATCCACATCACGTTCTTGGCCAACGCAGTGGGGTGCACATCGATCAACGGGATCCCGTCGATCAACACTCGGCCTTCGGATGGATGGCCAAAACCCATCAGCAATTCCGTCAGCGCCCGCGTTGTAACCAATTCCGTTCCCAGCAACGCAACGAAAGTTCCCTTGGTCAAATCCAAACTCAAGTGGCTCAAGATCGCTTCGCCGGTCGCATTGTTCAGTGATGCATCGTGAATTTCGACGCCTTCACGCAACCCAACAAACCCGACACGTTGTTCGGTCGGAGCAATCTTGTCGCTGCGTTTCAGATATCCGTAGATCGCATCGCACGCAACATTGCTGGTTTTCAGTTTGCGATTGAGTGCTGACAAACGGCCTGCGGCGGCGACCGCGCCCACCAGAGCCAGCCCCAACACCAATGCCGCTGGCACGCTGAGTCCATTGTCTGGATCAATCCCGTTTTGAACTCCAACTAAGTTGACGCCCAGTCCCAAGATCAAGACACCGATCACAGCGGCGCTGGCCAGCAACAGCATCGGCCAAATACGACTGCGTCTGGAATCTTCGGTTTCAAGTCGACGATAAAGCGAATCAAGTTCCGCTTCGAATGATCGATCAGCAAGCCCCTGCGATTGCAGTCTCGCCAACAAAGGGGCTTGGCCAACGATTTCGGCCATCCGTTGCCTTGTTCTGGGGATTTGCCAATCAGACAACGCGCTTTGGTCTGCTCCGCGAACCAATTGGTACAGCTGCCAAAGCAGCACGCCGCTGACAACGGCCAGCAGTGCCAGCCAGACATTGACCAACAACGCGACAACGACGCAGCCGAGCAACATCAAAATACTGCGTGGGATCGATCGATACCAAAGCGACAAACCCTGTTGTAACTCAGGCAGTTCCACGCCGATTAACTCGTCTGCTTGAATCTGCTGCGCCGTGGCGCCTTCTAATTCGGCACGTCTAAGACTCTGCCCCAGAACTTGTTTGTGTAATCCTTTGACAATTCGGCGCGCTCGGTGATCAGCAGCTAATCGGTGACGCCAAACGGCAAAGCAAAAAAACGCTGCGATCACAAATGCGATCGAGACCAAGCGAATTAGCTGTACCAGAGCTGGTTGAGATTCCAGCCAGGATGGCAACGGGACATACAAATGCGTCCCCAGTCGGACCGGTGAAGCACTCAGGCCGGCCGAGTTGAGTAGTTCTGCGAGCAGCCCGACCAGTACAACCAAGACCGGCAGCATGAGACCTGCAAGCGTGGCCCAAATGTAGGCAACCAAAACATTACCGGACTCGGGTTCTTTACGTGCAGCAGCTAGGGTGGCGAAACGGTTCAAACGTCGGCCTCAGGTTAGGAAATAGTCAAAGCAGTCAGCCGTTTGTGACCAACCGCGTGACCAATTCAAGGCCGATCATCGAATGATGGTTAAGCCAAGTCTCGATCTTCGAAAAGTAGCATCGCGAGCATCCATATCGCGATGGAGAAACACACAAGATAATTAAAAGCTCCCGCCAAGTAGATCGGCGGTATCTGATTTCCTGCATCCACCGCACTTTGGACGTTAAATACGTTCAAATTGGGCACAATCACCGCAATAAGTTTTCCCACAAAACCAACCAAAGGGTTGTTTCCTTGGGCTGATGCGACCAACGGTGACGTTAGATTTCCGATCACGTAAACCACAAAGCAAAGGATAAAGTTGGCAAGTAGAGGCAATCGAGTCGCCAAGGCAACCGCGACAGCACCAATCACCATTGTCTCCATAAGGTACAGCGCCAGGATGGGGATTGATGTCACCATTTCCTCCATCCCCATCTGCCAGACCGGCGCGGCCTTGGCCGTTTCGCGGGCGTCATAGAGAGGTTTGTATGCCATCAGAATCATGAAGACAGCGGAGACGATGACGAACAACACCAAAACGGCCATCATGATCCCGGCGTACTTTCCTAAGATAAACGAACGGCGACTAACTGGTTTGCTAAGCACCGTCAGCGCGGTTCGTCCATCGATCTCTTCGCTAACCGTTGTACCGGCACTCCAAACGGCTTGGATCATGCCAAGCACCATGATCAACGTCACCGCAGAATCTTTGAACATCCGAATGTCGTCGCCCAAAGTGTTGAACGGATAGATCGCAAACACGATCACTCCAAATGTTCCCATCGCCAGCAGTATCAAGTACAGCGTTTGGTTCATCTCGTTCTTGGCAGTCGACAGCGCCAACGCCCAAACACGTGGTGCCGCTTGTCGGAACGCAACGATACAAGTAATCAGCATGAAAAAGAAAGCGGCGACACCAACAACGGTGGACGCCTGTGGAACCAACGGCATCGTTTTGAAAGTAAATTCAACACGGGCGTCATCAAGTTCACGGTTCTGAATATGCAATTGCGAAGCAACGGCGGGAACGGGAGCGACATCGCGTCTTTCGTTCAAGTATCTCACTTCCACGTCGGCAAGAATCTCTGTCGGGAGCCGTTTTAATTTGCTCGAATCATCCGAGTCGGCCAGCCGGATCGATCTGTCACTCTTGATCACCAGTTCGCGAAGGTTGCCAAGGCTGTATTCGATATTTGCAGGATGAAATGGCGACGTCTCGGCGTCCTGGATGACACCGTCTTGCTCCAGCCCTGGAATAATAGCGGTTTGCGTATAGGAGCCATCGCCGATCATGTTCACGTCTGGAATCGAAGTGATAAATTCCATTGGTTTCTTGACCCACAGCGTCGCCACCAAACCCAGCAGTGCGAACACTCCAGCAACGCTCAGCAAATAAGGAACGATGCCTTCGCCCAAGATGGTGGTCCATTCATCACGCGTGCGGTGCCACATCCCATAGATCACCCCAAAACCAATGACTAGGCCAATGCAGATCAGCGGCAGGAACATCGTTTCTTGATAGTCCCCTTGGTTGGGCACGTACTGCATGCACAGAAAAGCAGAGATCAGGCCACCAACGATCAGCGAAGCCGTGATTCCACGTTTGGGCGAATCAGCCAAATTGCCCAATCCTGGAACAAAAGACAGCAGCGCCAAAATGCCGTACACAACCAAGCAAACAGCCGCTCCGACCAAAAGACCCGCGGCAATGACCCAAATAGGTGTCAACCAAGTCGGCAGCCATCGCGCCATTTGAGCGACGATCAATCCGGGTGGATTGGCAGCCATTTCCAACATGTTTGTCATCGTCGCAGGCACGGAAAAATTCAGCAGCGAGGTCATCTCGGTCAAAACAGCCGTCATTTCGATCAACTCAGATCAGTATTTGAGAATTGGGTTACGAAAAGCAAAGTAGTAATGGAACGCGGAAAGCGTGAGTTTAACTGCACAAAAACATTCTTGCTGCAGCCCTCAAGTCAAGAATTGGTCTTTTCCGAGCAAGATATCTGCCGATTCCGGTCCAGAACTTCCCCAGATCAACGCTTTGCGCGTATTTGTCGATTCGATTCACTACGCAACGAACCACAAAAAGGTTTGCGATCATTGGTGTTTCGCCAAAAGTTGGCGAACTGAATCGGGAATCGGTACCTTTTCCAATCCCCCTCGCTTTGGGAGTCGGCAGCAAACGGCCGTGATCGCTCCGCGAGCGATTTTCTGATCGTCACGCGTGAATTCGAACGAATATTTAACGCTGCTGTTACCAATCTTGGTAACCAGGACGCTGATTTTCAGCACATCTTCAAAGCGGGCTGCTGAAACGTAGTCACACGTGGCACTGACACGCGGCCAAGTCACTTGTAGCGGATCGTCATGGTCCAAGATCGTCATCCCAAGCGACCGCAGCATCTCATGCTCGGCGGCTTCCATCATCGGAAAAAACGCAGAGAAATGAACGATCCCGGCTGCGTCCGTGTCACGAAATTCGACTCGTCTGGTGGTTTCAAATGCCATCCACGGATTCTATTCCATTTAAGTCGACAGCGTCTTGGTTGATTCGTTTCATTGACCGCTTTTCTCATTACTGCCGGAGATTCGCCCCATCAAATTGGCTAAGTCAGCTAGAATGATCCCGATGAGTCTTTGAAACTTCTTCAGCGGTAAAATGGGGCAAAACGAATGACGGCACGACGTGTTGCTTGTCCAAAATGCACGACGCAACTGATGCTGCCCGATGGATTTACATCTGGCAAAATTAAGTGCCCAAAATGTGGTCAAATTCTGGCGATCCAAGCACCGGCTGCCCCGGTCGCTCCCGCGCCGACCGCCGCAATTGTTCCCGAGACTCCGGCGCCAAACGTTCCCAATCAAACGTTTCCCGCTCCGGCGGATCCGTTTGACGATCCGTTTGCTGCTTTGCCAAATTTGCCTGCTGCCAGTGTCCCAGGTGCCAG
>CAZZDZ010000341.1:0-1850 GCA_964652675.1 uncultured Pirellulaceae bacterium | reverse complement strand
TGCCAGTGTCCCAGGTGCCAGCGCCCCAACTGGCAGCGTTTCGCAATACCGCCCACCTCCTGCTAGGCAGGCGCCGGCTAAAAAACAAAAGAAAGCCAAGCCTGCCAAGAAGAAAAAATCTAGCGGTGGTGCCGGTGCCATACTAACAATCGGCGGCAGCATTTTAGGGGTCATGTTTATCTTGTGCAGCGGCATTGGCGTAATGTCCTCGCTGGGCCTGATTGGCGCATCACATAGCGGCTGGAAACAGGTCTCGTTCCATGGCTATCAAGTCAACATGCCGGGCAAAGGGCCACAGGCAAAGAAAACGGATTTTGTCGAAGGCATCACAACCAATGAGCTCATTTTTCGACGCAACGAGAGCGGCGCGCAGTATGGGATCGTTGTCGCCAAGGTGCCGAGTTTCCCTGGCGCAGGGGAGCTCTCAATCGCTGGTATTAAGGAAAACCTGAGACCGATGATGTCAGGTGTAAAAGACATTGATCGATCTGGAGTGAAGGGAATCTCTGGCAGGTTGGAGCGAGGTTTCAAAGAAATCATCGGCGCTCGAGTTGAAGTCTTTGCACACAAAGGGGAAATGCTGATCCTGTCCTACTTGCCCTATTCCCTGATCAAAGGCCGACTGAAAGAAAGAAAAAGACCAGTGCGCAAAAACGAGAAAGAACTGGACAAACCCGACGAGTTCTTTTCGTCGATCAAATTCAGATAGCGCAAATAAAAAACGGCCAAGCAAAACTGCTCGACCGTTTTTGTTAAACCGTGTTTTCTTGTAGCGAATTCTACTCGCCGACGTAGGGCAGCAGAGCCATGAACCGTGCTCGCTTGACCGCAGCGGTAACCGCGTGCTGACTAGCAGCCGTACAACCGCTCTTGCGACGGCCAACAATTCGGCCTTGGCGGTTGACCATTTTCTTCAGCAGATCCAAATCCTTGTAATCAACATACATCGGACGTGGTCGCTGCCCATCGACAAAGATAGGGTCTTTCTTGCGGGTGCGACTGCGAGCGCGGGTCCGTTTTCGGGCGCGACTGCGCGTGCTCATTGGGCGTGGAGGCATAGCGGGTGGTCTTTCATAAAATTGGGCGAATGGTCTGATTCGGTTCGGCCGATGTGGTCATAACCACGACAACAGCCAAACCGATGCGGCCGACAACTTCTCAGAGGACAACCCGCTAGGTGATCCTTGGACGTCGGCTCGCCGATCAAAATCGAAGGGGCAGAGTATGCAGCTCTGCGTGCCAATTGACAAGCCGAAACCGGTATTTTTCGCCGCGAAACTGAATCGTTTTCTGCTCCGCTCCGGCAGATTCGTCCCATCCTTGGCAACGGGGCTTTGCGGGGTCTTCTGCCGCAAACCAGCACGCTGGGGGGCCAGACACCGACACAGAGAGTCTCTCGGGGAAAAACCTACCGCCATCCGCACCGTGTTTGAGCACAGATCGTGGTTTGTCATTGGGTCCGTTTCGCCATGCTGGAACGGGATTTGCCCTTTCGCTTATCTGAAACCTTTGCCATATTTCTCACTCAAAATTGGCAACACCGGTAATTTTCCAGCTTCGTTTTGGGGGCTGATTTTCCGGCCGAGTCAACACGCAGTTGAACATCAAAATACAGAAGCCACGATTTCCCCGGCTTTCAATCATTGACACGTTTGTTTTCGTGTCCCCGGGGATCGTTGAAAAAAATCGTGAGCATTGTTGTCGTGAGCATTGTTTAGGTGAAAGTTATGAGTCTGGAAAAATTACGAAACATCGGGATCAGCGCCCACATCGACTCGGGGAAAACAACCCTAAGCGAGCGCATCCTGTACTACACCGGACGGATTCACAAAATCGAAGATGTCCGTGGC
>CAZZDZ010000340.1:5178-7022 GCA_964652675.1 uncultured Pirellulaceae bacterium | reverse complement strand
ATTACATTTTCTCCGTATTTTGCATGCGTCCAGTGTCAACTAAATGGGAATGCACTCACCCCAACACCGGGATTTCTAGACTCCATTCTGACAAATGATGTGCCAATCGCAAACCGCGAGGGCGCATTCCCATTTAGTTGCCCCTAAAGCCAGCAAGCCGAAGTGCTTTTGGGTTTGATTGATGCGCTTTGTCGCGTCTCTGAGTTGTCTACAATCCTTCACTTGGAAGGATCGATCTCGACTCAGTGCAAGGATGCAAGATGCTCAACGAAGGCGCAGTAACGCAATGTTTTGGAAGGCGGACAATGCGGAGTCAATGCTTCAAGTTCGCAGCCAAGTCGTCCCAGACCAGTGGGACCAAGCAATGGTAGAGCTAGCGGACTTTCGCAAGACGGTTGCCTATGACCGCTACGATTGGACGCCTCAACCGATGAGTTGCAAAAATGAAGACTCTCATAGTACCGCGATGTGACACGGCGATTTACCATGATTTCGCGTCAACTCAACGGGAATGCGCCCAACCGCGATATGCACCCCGCTGACCAGATCGCAAGAATTTTGCTTGACACGAATTCGGTGGGGGGTACAAACAGTCCTGTTGATGGCGAAGAGACTAAAAACAACATTTGAAATAACGATACTGAGATATAACTAATTACGAGGCGGCCATGACTAATCCAATCCAATTTCCAATTATTAGTACTTTCTCAATAATACAATGTTTGTTTTGGGTGGGCAAAAATCGGCGTCGCACCGCTTCAAAATTGCGGGCGATGACTTTGATCGAAGTGATAGTGGCTCTTTCGATACTTAGCGTCCTTCTGGCCTTGTCGACTCCCGCGATTCAATCAGCGCGTGAGTCAGCTCGACGAGCACAATGCCAAAATAATCTTCGCCAAATTGCTGCTGCTTCAATGCAGTTTCAATCTGTTCACCGGAAGTTGCCGACAAACGGCTGGGGTTTTGCTTGGTTGGGAATGGCAGCTCGCGGAACTGGCTCAGAGCAGCCTGGTGGTTGGATATTCCAATTACTACCGTTTGTAGAAGCGCAATCATATTACGATTTGGCGAGTTCCAGCGATCCCGCAACCCTTTCGACCGGTTTGGAAAAACTAGCCGCGACGCCATTATCGTTAATGACATGCCCCTCTCGACCGGGACCGGTTTTGCACCCTCAGACGACTGCGTTCAATTACAGAAATGCGAACACTCCTGCTCTGATTGCGACAACTGACTACGCGATCAACGAGGGCGATTGGCCAAGCGATACGCGATCTGGTCCAGACAGTTTAGACGAAGGTGATGGAGGCCTGTTTCAATGGGCAGATACAGGCAAAGTGACGGGAGTCAGTTGGCAGCGTGGGAGTGTTGCCACCGACCGCATTCAAGATGGTTCGTCGCATACGTATTTGATTGGTGAGAAGCGAGTTGCAACGAGCGGTTTTTCTGATCGTGGCAACGACCAATCAATGTACTCTGGAGTCGACCTTGATATCACTCGCTGGACAATGGAAGCGCCATCACCCGATGGCGTGTTTGACAACCCATTGGATCGGCGATTTGGAAGTGCTCATGCAAGCGGCTGCTATATGGCGATGTGTGACGGATCCGTTCAATTCAAAAGTTACAGCATTCACCCGAATATTCATCGCGCCCTCGGACACCGCAAAGACGGTGATATTGGCGCTAACCCGTAGTATTTTGTTCGTTTCACGTAAAGGAGAAGTTCAGATGGTTTTGAAATCAACGATTGTTGCCGTTGCGGCACTCGCTATTGGCTCGTCAGCCAGTTTTGTGCCTGACCAAATCGTGGCGCCGATAAGTTCTGCGGTTGGCGGTGCGCC
>CAZZDZ010000340.1:0-5078 GCA_964652675.1 uncultured Pirellulaceae bacterium | reverse complement strand
GCGCCAAGCGGGAGCGTGTGAGGAAAGTCAGAAGAACGAATAGTTGATGTATCCACGAGACTCGTAATTCGTAACGTGCACCTCAACTCGCTACCCAACAACATGCTAAATTTTAAATCAATTTCACTCGTAATTCTGAGCGTTGTCTTTCTCAGTGGAAGGTCATTCGCCCAAAACACCGTGACGAATTCACGTACGATCGCGTTCATATACGAGGGTGAGTCGAAGCGAAACAATAGCAAGGTTTTCCCAAACGGAAAAACTGATTATGTATGGGGGCGAGCTGAGTCGCATGAAGATCATTTCCACAGGATCCGCCGGAGTGTCTATCAAGCACAGCCAGACTCCAAGAATTTTGCTGTCAGGCTAGTGGAAGACGTTGACGTTGATGGCGGACGACTACAGATTCAGTTGCGTACAGAAATCGAAGTCGAACGTCCAATCGACTCAGTCGCCGCGGCAAGACAGTTAGCAAACGATGCGTTGAACGATACAAAACCGCAGTACTTTTTCTATCAATCAAACGACGCCGTTGCACAATGGCGCAAACGTATGTCGTATTTCTTTTTTCTTGGCGAAACGTCGAAAGTAAACCTGTTGGATGTTGATACGAATCCCAACAATCGTGGTACCGTCGAAATTGACGGCAAAAAACATCAATTTGCGATCGATCCGGAAACGAATTTTGTGGTGGAATTGGTCGTGAATCGCCCACCCGATCCGCTCAGCAAAGGCAGTTCTTCGGCGTCCGAAAACCCTTTCGGACCACCTGTGCGTTCTCTTGGTGGGACAAGCGAATACAAGTTTGATTTGACTGACGCCAATTGCGCGGTTTGGACATTTGAGTCAAACACGCGAATGGCTGACAATGGCGACGTGCGTTTTAGCGAGGAATATCGCATTACTGACCTTTCCAATGATGTTCACTGGCCATTCAAGATTGAAAACCATCCGAAAAACGGCGATAAGATCACACTGATGGAACAACAGCAAATCGCTGCAGCATGGCAGGATGGGAAGATCGTACGAGTCTACGACCAAGGTATCGCGGAAGAACTAGCGTCCGCTCAATTTCTTCAACCAAAGAACAATAACGTGTTTCGTGTTGTTTTAATTGCTTCCGTCGCCACTGCATTATTCATTGTTTACCGGTCATATAGATTTAGACGGCGAAGATCAAATGACTAAGCTCCAGAAAAGGGTCGATCGCCCAACTGTGTTTTGCTTCATCTTGGCGTGTCAGATACTGGGAGGTTCAAGCGTGTTCGCATCTCAACCGTACTGCGGGGTTTACGCGATCTACGGTGCTGCGAAAGCGATTGGTTCTGATGTTGAATTCCAAGAACTTGTCGACCCCCAGTTTATTAGCAGCGGTCGTGGCAGTTCAGTCGAAGACTTGCAAAAGGCTGCCAATCACCTCGGCGTCAGGGCGACTCCACTTTTTGGGCTCGGGCGCACGACCCTATTTACAGCATCTGACCCGCTTTGCCTGCATGTCAGCCGATTCGGGTCCGAAGGAACCTACAACCACTGGGTTCTCTTCCTAGGAATAGACGGAGATGACGCAATGATCCACGATGGTCCAGGTGGTGTTACTCGCTGTTCGATCGAGTCCTTGCTTGCCAGATGGGATGGAGTGGCATTGGCGATCACCGAACCCGGAGCCTCAACCGCTTACCTAGGCAACGAAGTACGTGGAATGATTTTCATTTTGGTTGGCGCAGCGATCATCTTGCTTCTGCTGGACCGAGTAATTCTCCGTTTTCAGCTGAGTTTTGGAAGACAATTCATCGTATTCCTGTCGTGCGTCCTTCTGTCGAGTGGAGTACTGTATGGGCGACGTGGAATGGGACCGGCGGCACACCAATCGCGCGAGGGCATTGATGCGGCACTTGGGTTTAAGACCTTTGCGAATATCGAGATCTCTGAGCTAGCATCGGTTATCGAAGAATCGAATCCGATCATTGTTGACAGTCGGTTTCGTCACGACTTTGCACGCAGGAGCATTCCAAATGCGATCAACCTTCCCGTCGATATCGGGCTCGGAGAATTTCGCAGCAGGACCAGCCAACTTCAACGCGGCAGGCCAGTAATCGTATTTTGCCAATCTAAAGAATGCCATTTTTCCTCGATTGTTGCAGCGATGTTAAGTGGAGAGGGGTTCACTGATGTCCGAATTCTAGGTGAGGGATATGTCGGCTGGCGAAAACAACGATGAATGCATGAAACTGTGGAAACGCACACTTATAAACGCTGTTCGGGTTGCGGTTGGTCTCGTTTTTTTCGTGAGCGGCTGGAGCCATTTACAAAACGAGATGCTGTTTTATGCGGATATTCGAGCGTACGATCTAGTTCCAGAGCGGATCACTCCGTTCTTCTCGATCGTACTTCTGTGCCTGCATATTTTTGTTGGTGCTGCCCTGATTATAGGCAAGTTTGGGTTCGCCGCGAGTTTCACTGGTTCATGCACACTGCTGGTCTTTTTGTCAGCGCAAATTTGGAGCATGGCGATGGGAAAATCGATTGATTGCGGATGTTTCGGCGTGCTTCACAGTGACTCAGTGAGTTACGTGACGATTTTCAGAACGGCGACGATATTGGCTTTTAGCTTACTCGTAGCTTGGCACTATTTGTTGGTGGCGAGATCGACCCTTCAAGTTGGCCGCGATAGATGATCGCGTCCAATGGAAAACGCAGACTTTGGAATTCTGCAGTCAGCAGGTGGTTGATTGTTGGATTGACGTTTCAGGCTTTCGCGCTACTTTGGAATTGCTGGGCCAACAGCCCAACCATTGATGAACCAGGTCATTTGCAATCTGGTCTCATTATTCACAAGTACTCGCGATTTGAAGTCTACGCGGTAAATCCTCCATTGATTCGGGTTCTGGCAACGCTACCTGCGTACGCTTCAGGCTTGGGACCTTACGACGATCGGATGATTCTTGATCCCGCTGAGCGTTGGGAGTTCGCTGCGGGCACCCGTTTGTTTGGAGAGTCCGGGATTGATGCGATGCGAGGTCTTTCGATTTCGCGAACAGCAATTATCCCGCTAGTCCTGTTGGGTTCCATGCTAATTTGGAGATGGGCGGCCGATGCTTTCGGGATGTGGCCCGCGATATTGGCAACGATGTTGTGGATACTCTCTCCAATGGTTCTTGGGCACGGAGCATTGATCACACCGGACGTCGGTGCGACAGTAGTTGGCACATTCGCTCTATTTCGTTTCCGTCTCTGGTTGAAAAATGGAAGTCTTTGGAATTCCTCATTATGGGGCGTCGCTACCGGGCTGGCACTCCTTTGCAAATTCACTTGGTTGGTCGTTTTGCCACTCAGCTTTCTAGTCGTTTATGTGTTTTGGAAACGGTTCGTTTTTTCGCAGACGCGGAAATTTTCCTGCGACTTTCTCCAAATTTGTTTCGTGTTCGCCGTATCGCTAGTCGTAGTCAACGCGGGATACGGATTCGATCGAAGTATCACTCAGCTTGGTGAAATCAAGTTCGTCAGCCAACGTTTGAAGGCAACCCAGGATCAAGAGCAAAACTACGTTTTGAGAGCGCCGCCGAATCGTTTTACCGATAGCGCGATTCATTGGCTTCCGATTCCATTGCCGCAGCTATACGTACAGGGGATTGATGTTCAAATGCGTGATTTTGAGCCGGGAATGATGGGACGGTCGTTTTTAAATGGTCAGTGGCGTGACCGCGGGTGGTGGCACTACTATCTCGCTGCAGCGATTATCAAGGTGCCAGTTCCAGCGCTCGCCCTAATGATCCTGTCAGCATGTATTGGCGTCTCGCACTTCGTCCGAGTGGGGTATAAGACGACAAAGCGAAAAGCGTTCCGCAAACAAGATTGCGCCCGCTGCGGTGAAGTCCTTATTTGCGCGATTCCAAGTGCGTTGGTTTTTATCCTGGTTAGTTCACAGACAGGATTCAACCATCACTATCGTTACGTGCTGCTGGCATATCCTGGCGCCTATCTAGCGACGGCGGGTATCTTGGCCAGCGTCCGTCACCACTATCAACGAGCGATTCGTATTATCGCGATTTCGTTCCTGTGCATACAGGTAGTAGCGGTTGTGACTGCAGCTCCACATTGGATTGGATACACAAATCGCATAGCGACGTTAGTGAAACCAAAAGACAAATTGCTAAGTGATAGTAATCTTGATTGGGGACAAGACCTGTTGCGTTTGAAGACTTGGCAGTTACAGAATCCGGATAAATCTCCACTGCGGGTCATTGCCTTTTCACACGTTGTGCCACACGATCTTGGGATACAGTCAGAGTCGATTGGACTGACGATTAGCCCATATATCTTCGAGACCAAACACATCAATAGATCTGATCTGAGCGACGGATGGTACGCTGTCAGTACGTGTGTGCAGCAAGGGCGTTGGTTCAAACTGTACGACAACACGTCGGGCGCGGCCGTGCATATTGCGGGTGGATTAGAGTTTTTCTCCGAATTGACGCCTGTGACGCGAATCGGAAGCTCGATTGAGCTGTTTTATTTACGTTCCCAACCGATTCAGTAGTCATTTGCTTTTCCTCGATTTTAAATTTGGACTCGAGACTGAACGGTGAAAAAAGGCACGCAAATTCTAAAGCTACTACTCTTATTGAACGAGGCAAGGAGTGGAAACGCTCCTAGTTAGTTCGTAGCCGTTGGCGTTCAAAATCGAGGCAAGTTCGGTCGACGAACTTCGGGGCCGATCCGAAAGTGCCACCACCATCGAACTTCATCGTGGTGAAGGAGCCAAGGACACGATCTTGCGAAAAGACATCGAAGAAATGCAAAGCAGCGGAGCGTCGATCATGCCCGAAGGCATGGAAAAGACAATCACCAAACAAGACATGGCAGACCTGATCGCGTACTTGATGAATCTGTAGCCAACCATCGTCGCTACTTCTCTGAATACTTCAGTTTCCGGCCTGTGCAATGGTTTTATGACGTAGAGCTTCGCGATGGAAATACGAAGGACAGTTAGTTGATGGCCGAACGACTGACTGCCACAGAAATGTAACCGTACACCAGTACCGTGCTTAGGTTCTGGGTTGACTAGTTTTTCTTTCTTC
>CAZZDZ010000339.1:2499-7038 GCA_964652675.1 uncultured Pirellulaceae bacterium | reverse complement strand
TGAGAATAGGATTCCTTTACCGCCTGCCAATCGGTCCACTCATCGATCGTGCCGTCGCCATCCTTGTCGACTCCGCCGCGGGCCTCGACAGCATCGACCCAGGGACCGGGGCTGACGAAGTCGGTCGCTCTCTGGATGATCACATAGAACTTTCCTTCGGCGAATCCCACACTTGGGTCGGGGTGAAAGCCTTTACCAATTTCGCCCGACCACTGGAATTCCTTGTTCAGATCGTCGGTATGGAAACGCGCCATTCTCATGGGCTTTTTGTGGTCGGCCGAATCGTAGTCGCCAAACAAGTGATAATGACCTCCCACTTTAATGAGCGTCCAGTCTCCGTAGGCGTTCTGCCTGGGTTCGTGAATCTCATATTCGAGCGGCTTGCCATTGTTCGAAGTCTTCTGGGCCGGATGGGTGAACGTCCCGATCTTTCCGGTTGGCTTGGTTCGATGATCCACCGCGGGCGGATGCTCCCCGTATTTGAAACCCTTGATGCCATCAGGACTCGAAACCCGTCCGGCGAGCGGCGAATCCCATCCATTCTCCCGGGCATTGATGGGACTCCAGTCCTCGTAGATCATGTGAAACGTTCCGTCTTCATCACGAAAGACACCGGCGTCAGAACCGTGAGACGGATCTGAAAAGACCTCTCCGTATTCTTTGCCCAGAACGCCATCGGTGAGATCATCATCGACGATCAGGTGCGGGTTCTCGTCATTGGGATTGTCGTAATAGAGGTAGAACTTTCCGTCAGCGTATTCTGCCGTGGTCATGCAACTGGACGGGCAAACCAGGCCGAGGAGTTTCCAGTCTTTCAGGTCCGTGCTATGCCAGGCGTGATAGCCTCTGGGGTGATTCTTCTTCCACTCTTGCCTGAACTTAGTGCGCTTTTGGCGGGTGAGCCCCTCTGGGTATTCCATTTGGGGCCAGGTTCTTGTCGCAAAGAAGTAGTAGTTGCCGGGTGCAACCGGAAGAAAAACGTAGGCGTTGCCAGCTCCTGGAGGCGTGACGTCATCGATCGCCTCCCAGTTGTCCCAGACGGGAGATTGCTCAAACACCACCGAGTTCAGCTTGCGCTTCTTGGCAAAGGTTTTGACGACACTTTGAAAACTGGCTTTGTCAGCCCTGGGTTCGGCGAAGCCATCGGCGAGCTCCACGTTTTCCGCGGCTCCCCTGGCAGCGGTCCAGTCGCCCTGGCTCTCCACCACCCAGGACTCAGCCACCGCAGGCGCTGCAGTTACGAGCAAGACAATCGAAGTGAGATAGATACTGAGAGATTTCTTTCCAAGTCTTTTCATGCTTACTTATGAAATGAAAGGGGCAATTGTTTCCAATAAAGTGAAAAAATCCACGTAGGGCCGGTTCCCACCGGCCGCGAGTCGTTGCAAGTGGCCGGTAGGAACCGGCCCTACTTCACTACTTCACTTGGTAACCCGAAGCGTGAGCGAGGGAACAGTCCGAGAACATGTCCCTCGCTCACGCGTCGGGTTGCCAACTAGTGATCGACGCCTTGAACTTAGATTTCGCTCAAGGGCATTTCAGCGATACACAGCTAGTGTGTTCCGATGCAAAGGACTTCTTTCATCGTTCTGTGATACAGACGACCATTTGCATAGCTGAATGATGATAGCGTCCAGGTTTCACCTGCCGGCCCCAAGTCGCTTACCGACAGAAGCGCATTTTCATCAAGCTGCTTGGCCGAGGTATCAATCACGTACACCGTGCCGATCATCGTGGGGATATAGAGGATGTTCCCGACTGCGATGGGAGGTGCTGCAGAAATGTGCCCCCAGCCATTGCCTTTGGATCGCTTGTCAGCAGTGCCGACATCAATCCCCCGGGTATTGCGAGTATCGTTCTTGGCGACCGGATTTTTCCAGTGAACGTTCTCTTTGTCGTCGGATTTCCGGTCCACTTGAACGGGGACCTGGAGGTATTCAGCCACTCCGGTTTCGAGATGCACGCGACCGACCATGAACGGCGAAAAAGTACGGAAGTAATGATGATCACCGACGATCAAGTTGGAGTAATGCGTCGTGACTTTTCCATTGAGCTTGATTGAACTGCTCTCGCTGTTTACGTACTGGCCTTTATCAATATCGTAGGCTCGGATGGTCACGTTTTTGTTAAGCGGTTGTCGACGAACTTCCTTGCCGGTAGCAGCGTCGATGACAACTTGATGATTTTTGACCCACCACGTGGCATATTTTGGATTCCACTGGTGCGTGTACTCAGAACCGGTTTTGAGTTCGTAATTCCAAAGTGTCTTCCCTTCGCTGCCGGCCGCGAGACTCGTTAGCGAAAGACCCTTAGGGGTTTCGATCGGATGATGTCCGCCACCCCGTCCATGAAGCAGAGCGAGTTCTCCATTCTTCGTCTTTCCAAGACACGATGCGCTGTGAGTCGATGTGCTCGCTTCGCTAGTCCACTTCAGCTTGCCGGTGAGCTTGTCGTAGGCGTGGATGAAAGTGAAATAGTTCTTGTTTGCATCCTCGCTTTTCAGCTTCTTGACCATCTCGTTGTCGACGAGTGACCTCTGGTCGACAACGGTCGATTTGTCCAGGACTTCAACATTCAGGATGACATCCCCGACCAACAGCGGCTCGAATTGCCGGTTCGCCATGATGCCTCGAGGCGTCCATGAGTGCGTCCAGATTTCCTTGCCATCAAAGTCATAGCAGCCGATCATTCCAGACACGTTGTAAAACCAAACGTGCTTTCCATCGGTGATGGGCGACGGTGCGGTGGAATCTGAAAAGGGACCGGCGTACAGCTTCAGCCGTGTTCCTTTCAAAGTGACTTGCCAGAGAATCTCTCCGGTCTTTGCGTCCAGGCAGTAGCCGATGATGTCTGTCCCCATCGGACCTTTTCGCTTTTGGTTGCCGTCGCTCGTGGCACCTTCGGTCCAGGGAACATTGGACGTAACAAAAAGTCGATCGCCCCACGCAATCACCGATCCTTGCCCCGATTCCGGCAGAGGTGTTCGCCAGACAATGTTCTCGCCTGTCGAAGCAGACCAGGAGGTAGGTGGGTTCTTACCTTCGGCAGTCCAGTTTCCGTTGGGACCTGATCCCTGAGGCCAATTCTGAGCTTCAGCGGGGATCGCAAGGAGTACGGATAGAACGCAACAACGAAAAATGAGCAACGACATCGGCGATACCTGAAAGGTGACTTGGCCCCGAATGAACAAGAAGTAACTACACGAGTTCCGGCAACGTACCGGTGCTATCGGCGAACGATTCAGCCTGAATTCCCAAGCCGTGCAACATGGTCAAATGCAGGTTTGATAGCGGCACCGAATCGGGGTAATTCAAGTATTGGCCATGTTTCAACCCAAGGTTGCTCCCGCCTGCCAGGACCAATGGGTAGTTCCTGTTGACGTGAGTTTTACTGTTGCTGGAACCAAACAGAACCATCGTGTTGTCGAGCAAGCTGTTCGCGCCTTCGGTCGCTTCCTTCAAGCGACCAACGAAGTAGGCGAATTGAGATGCCAGGAACGCATCGTATTTACCGGTTCGATTACCGTGAGCAAACTTGTGGTGAACCCCTGCTTCGCCTGTGATCGCTGCCGGAAAACCAGACGCCAGGCTTCCGCCCGCTCGCATGTTGCCAATCGAATAGGTAATCACACGAGTTGAATCTGTTTGCAACGCCAAAAACATCAAGTCAAACATGCACTTGAGATACTCTTCCGGAGACTCGATCGGAGTCGCATCCAAAGCTAATGAATCGGGATCCACTTTTGGCTTCGGAGTATTCAGCCACTGCTGGGCTCGGATGGCATTCTTTTCAGAGTCTCTCACGGAAGACATGTATTCATCGAGTTTCTGTTTGTCGCGATTACCCAAATCTCGCTTGAGCGACTTTGAGTCTTCCAGCAGCGCGTCCAGCAAACTCTTCTTGCGTCTGAGCGTTTCTCTGGCTGAGGCTGGAATTTTGTCGAACAGGTGGTCGTAAAGTTTCATGGTCGAAACCAACGGCGGAATCGTTCGCCCCTTTGCTGTGGTGGATACCGTGTTTCTGCGCCCCACCTCTCCGACTCCTTCGTCCGTTGAAAGGACGAGGGATTGGTATCGTGTCGATTTCCCCAACGACTTGCTTGCCAGCGTATCGAGAGAAATCGTTTGGCCCGATCCGTCTGGTGTGATATATGCACCGGTCAGAAAGTTGTCTGCGGTCGTGTGGCCATTCATCTTTCGCCCGTTGGGATGAGACAGACCACCAAAAATGGTGACATCTTGTTGATGCTGCTTAAGGCATTCCAACGGTTTGCTGTGCGTAAAATCCTTGCCCTCTCCTTTTGGAAACCAAGCGTACTCGCCGCTCATTTGAACACCGTACGGAAAGTACAGGCTACACATTCGTTTGCGTGGTTCCTGTAACTCCGCCTTTTGAGCGCCGTAAAGCATTCCATCAAGCATTGGTAAAGCCAATGCGGTTCCCGACCCGACTAACATTCGGCGACGATCAATCTGCCACGATTTGTCCGACATCTCTATCTCCTGCGATAATGATTCAAGCGGAAAAAGGGGTCAGACC
>CAZZDZ010000339.1:0-2399 GCA_964652675.1 uncultured Pirellulaceae bacterium | reverse complement strand
ACTATTTTGTTTTGAAAGCGTCGCTCTGAACAATGTCGACGATCAGCTGATCCATTTTGTAACCGTTGTCTTGGAACTCACTTGAAAGCTGATCAATCAAAGGTTGATCCGTCCATTCCAGCGAACGCCCCAAGGCATAAGTCAGCAGATGTTTGCAAAAGCCTTCCGCGAACTCTTCTTTCTTGTTGTCTATTAAGTACTCAATCAACTCCTTGCTGCCCGTTACCTCAGTGCCATCGGGTAGCCTCGCATTCTCTTCGATGAGTTGGAGCTTACGCTTCCTTTTTTTGGTGACGTTTGGCTGCGATTTGATGTATTGACCAATCGCGTTGAAACCCTCGAATGGAATTCCCCATGGGTCGAGGTTTCGATGGCACCGATTGCAGGATTCACGTTTTCGGTGATCTTCAAGCTGCTGTTTCAGCGAAAGCTTTTTAGCTTTAGGAGCTTCTTCATCCAACTCGGGAACATCCGCAGGCGGGTCTCCCGGTGGATCGCCCATAACACGATCCAAAAACCACCTTGCCCGGTAGATCGGATGACTTTGCGCACCGGTGGAATTCCCCAACAGGAAGTTCGCTTGGGTGAGCACACCTCCCCTAATCGAGTCCGCTGGTAGCGCAACTTTTTGAAAATCTCCGGACTTCGGTTTTTCGATTCCGTAGAACTCGGCCAATCGATCATTGACCGTCACAAAATCGGATTGAAGAAAATTGAGGCAGCTCAGCTTTTCGTGAAGGATCTCCGCAAAGAAATGAAGCGACTCTTGCTTCATGTCGTCTTTGAGACTGTTGTCAAAGTCGGGGAAATACTCGGGATTGACGGCGACGGCATCAACTCCGTCCAAGTGAAGCCATTGCCCCGCAAAGCCTTCGACGAACTCCCAGGATCGATCGTCCGAAAGCATCCTCTCGACTTGTTGAGCGAGTATTGCATTCTCGCTGAGTCTTCCTTGCTCACAGAGTCGCTGTAACACTTGATCGGGCATGGTTCCCCACAGGAAGTATGACAAGCGACTGGCTAACTCGTAATCGTTTAAAGGAGTTTTCTCCTTGCTCGTGCGTTTCGTTTGGTATTCGGGCAGATAGAGAAACTTTGGGGAGACCAATACAAGAGCGAATACTTCCTGCATCGCATCTTCAAATGAAGTCACAGTGGGGCGCACCTTCGCATAATAGCGGGCCGCCCAATCGACTTCTTCTTTCGTGGCCGGTCTGCGATAGGCTCGTGAGACGAAACGCTGGACAACGAAGCGAACATAGACCTCTTCGCTGTCATCGGTTTTACGAACTGGCAGCAGGCGAGTATGAGTTGCGGGGGGCCAGGCGTGATCGGTCGGTGTTTCAAATTCCACCGAGTGGATGACCAACTTGGGTCGGTTTTCGACAATCGGCTCCCCGGCAGGTTCGCCTTTCTTCTTGGGCGGAGCCTTCGGAAGGACCGCGTTGTCATCGGTAATGATCACGCGCAATCCCGGGAACTTCTTGACGGTCGTTCCCGTGTGAAGTGGGAATTCTTCCAAACGACCTGTGAACTCGAAGACTTGCGGGGCACCGGGTTTCGCGGTGACGTCACCTGCACCAACAACCTTGCTGGGTTCGACCTTCACACCGGTCTTGTGCCCAATCTCGACACGCATTCTTGGCGGCGAGTATTGCGGTTCACCGCCGATGGCACTCGCCTCGATCTTTACCCGAAAGGTTCCGGTGAGTGGAAGCTGATCAAGACAAAGCAAGACCATTGCGTTCTTCTTATTGGCGCTCTTTTTCTTGTTAGGGTCTTTGAGACTAAATCCGACAACCGTTCCGCCCAATGTTTTGTCATACGGAGCAGCAACGAGGCTATCGAAGCGAACTTTTTTCGCCGCTTGAGTAGCTCGCTGATGAATCGGCTCGACGGGATCATCTTGAACGATGGCGGCGGCAAGTCCCTTTTTGGCTGCCTTGTAGTATTCCTCCAGTTGCAGTTCAGACATGCTCATGAAGACGCCATTGTTCTTGTAGCCATCCATTCCCTTCGTATCTGGCGGCAGATCTTTGCTGTAATTCATTTCGATCCCAAGAAGATCACGCATCGTGTTGTTGTATTCATAGCGCGTGAGTCTTCTGAGCGTGACGTGGCCACCGGTGGAACGTCTTAACACAGCTGCCCGATTGATTTCAGAAGTGATCCAGCTGACCAGAGTATCCCGCTGGCTGGAACTGGGTTGCGACTGATCATCAGGAGGCATATCGCCGCGATTAAGAGCATCCAGTACTTCCTGCCATTGACCACCATCGGTGCCCTCAACCATGTTTGGGTCGAGAGCATCCAAGCGAAGCTCCGATTCTTGCTGGTCAGGTCCGTGGCATTTGAAACAATACTGCTTGAGGAGAGGTTTGACGGAATCGGTGAACGAG
>CAZZDZ010000338.1:0-7059 GCA_964652675.1 uncultured Pirellulaceae bacterium | reverse complement strand
GCGCATAAGAAACGGACGGTCTTCCCCCCGAAAGACCGTCCGTTTGTCGCTTCTCGTTCGTCAACTTTGCGAGATATATTTGGGATTGCTCTCGAGCGTCTTCACCGGCTCCCTTTAGAGAACAAACCCATCGATCGCGGTTATGACGACGCCAAGAAACGTCTCTTAGAGAGCGACTCTGTCAACTCACCGAAATCGAATTCGGTTGCTTGGATATTCGCTCCCAATCCCAATTGCGTAAACACGTCATCACCCAGTAGGGCGGTGGCGTTCTGTCCGACGGAATCGGTTCCATCACTAAATCCAGCCGGTTGCGTCTCATTGATGGTGTAAGTACCTGCCGCCAAGTTGGCGAAGATGTAATCACCGTTCGCATCAGTGGTCGCCGTGGCGTTGACTTGAACTCCGAGGCTGTTTACACCACTAAGTGCGATTTCCACGCCAGCAATTCCAACTTCGCCGATGTCTTGAACGCCATTGTTATTGGCGTCCACGAAAACAGTACCAGCAATGCTGGATGTGACAGGGTCGACTGTCGTCACAGCAGACGCAGTGTTATTGGCAAGGTTCGTTTCGGCTGTATCGGTTGCAACTGACACCGTATTGACTTGGTCAGTGGTTACACCCTGATTGATCGTTCCGTTAACCGTGAATGTAAAGCTTGCGTTATCAGCCAAGTTGCCGCCGTTGACGGTGACCACACCATTGACCGCAGTCAATGCTGCACCGTTGGGGCCCGTACCGCTTACAAAGGTCACTCCCGCTGGCAACGTGTCGGTGGCGATCACGTTCACTGCCGTTGACGGGCCACTGTTCGTTACCGTCACAGTGTAAACCAGATTGCCGCCTGGCAGCGAACTTGCGTTGTCCACTGTTTTTACAACGCTGATATCGACTTGCGGTGTCACAGTAATGACTGCTTGATCATCGTTGTTCAGAAGATTGGTTTCGCCAGGATCCGTTGTCACGTCCGCCGTGTTCGTGATGACACCGCTGGCAGTATCCGAAACAGTGAATACCAACGACGCGTTTGCGGATTGATCATCACCTAGTGTGATCGCAGGGAACGTCACGGTGTTGCCGACTACCGTCGCGGCTAACCCGTTAAGCGTACCGCTAACGAAAGATAGTCCTGCTGGGATATCGTCTGTCAACACAACGCCTGTCGCGGTGCTGGGGCCAGAGTTAACCAGCACAACGTCGTAGGTAACCGTTTCACCAGGAAGTGGCGTCGGGTTGTTGACGTCTTTGGTGATCGTGACATCGAATTCAGGATTGACGATGGTTACCGCAGTGTCATTGTTGTCGCTCAGGTCGGTTTCGTTGTCGACCGCGATCGAAGCCGTATTGGTTAGTGTACCCGTAACGGCTTCATCGATATCTGCCGTCACGGTAAAGGTACGTGTTTCGCCAACAGGGATCGTGTCGAATTCAACGGTAACGGTACCGGTTGCGTTGTCGAAATTCGTTTGCGTGGCCGTCGGTGCATTAATCGTCACTCCCGTCAGGCCCGCTGGTAGCACGTCCGTCAGGACAACATTTTGTGCATCACTGGGGCTGACGGTGTCGTGGTTGATCGTGAATGTGTAGACCAATTGATCCTGCCCGGCGACTGCGGTCGCCAAGTCAACGGCCTTGGTTAGGACCAAGTCGACTTCGTTTTGAACAGTGATGTCAGCATCGTCGATATTGTTTGCCGGGTTGGTTTCGATATCTGACGTCAAAATTTCTGCTTCGTTTGGAACCACGCCAGTCGCGCCAGGGTCGACCGTGACATCAAACGTGAACGTACGAGTCTCGCCAACACCTAATACTCCGACATCGAACGATAGGTTCTGTCCGGTTTGATTGATTGTCACGCCCGATGTAAGTGGGTCGAAACTGCCGGGAACGAAAGTCAACTCGGGATTCAAAACGTCCGTGACCTGAACGTCGCGAGCGACCCCGGGACCTATGTTAGATGCGACCAAGGTATAGGTGACCGTTTCCCCGGCCGTTGGCGTCGTGTCATCGACGCTCTTGTCGATCGTCAAGTCAACTTCGCGAATAACAACGGTTTCTTCGTTCGTGTCGTTGTTCGCCAAGTTCGGATCGTTGTTAGGGTTCGCGATCACACTGGCAATATTGTTCAGCGGGCTATCCGCGGTGTCAGCTACGTCCGCGACCACATCAATCTGGACGGTTGCTCCACTAGGGATATCGCCCACGGAAATGATCAAGTCGCCGCTGCCAGCTGGGACCTCATCGATCGTACCGTTGCCAATCGTAAACGTTCCACTGACAAACGTCACGTCTTCTGGCAAGTTGTCCGTGATCGTGACATCAGTCGCCGTGTCCGGACCATTGTTGATAACGGTGATTGTATAAGTTTCTTGGGCGCCTGCGCCAATTGGGTCGATCGCATCCGTTTTGGTGATCACAAGATCAGCGAAGGTCAAATCAACAGCTGCGTCATCGTTGTTGTTATCAAGGTTGGTTTCGAATTCAAAGGCCTCCACAGACGCCTCGTTAACGATGTCGGTCGCTTGATTGGTCGCAATGGTGGTGCCAATCTGGAACGTTGCCGTTTCGCCGACTGCAAGATCACCAAGGTTAATGGTCAATTCGTTTCCGACCAACGATTGCGTGAATGCACCGAAGTTGCTGCTGCCAGCGTCAAACGTCAACCCACTTGGGATCACGTCGGTCACAACCACCGTGGTCGCATCAGAAGGCCCCAGGTTTTGAACTACGATGTCAAACACCGCGTCACCGCCGGATTGTACGTCCGACTCAGCTTCGTTTAACGTTTTGGTGATCACCAAATCGACTTCAGGAAAGAATCCAAAGTCCAGAGTCGTGTTAGTGTTGGGATTGGTGTCGTCGTCATTGATCGGTTCGGCGTTTGATGCCAACGTGATGACGCCGGTGCTGACCCCGACGCCAGCGATAAGCGTACCGTTGTCGTCGCCATCGACGTCGTTGTCGGGATCGGGAGCCGGATCGTTACCAGTGCTATTGGTAAAACCAAACAGTGGTTGTCCAGTGGCGAATTGAGCGTTCGGGATGAACGTCAGGTAATCCCCTGCGTCCAAATCGGGGAAGTTGTAGGTGCCGTCTGCCAACGTCGTTGTCGTTGCGATCGGCGTGTCGGTGGCTGGGTCTAGATTCCCATTGCCAAACAGTTGAACCGTTACACCTGCGATACCCAGTTCACCGGCATCCAGTAAACCATTGTTCTGTGCCACGCCCCCGTTATTGTCTTCGAAAACGATACCACCCAAGGCGAGTACCGATTCATTGGGGAAATCAATCTCGACTTCTGCCGGTCCCAGGACTTGCAAAAAGTCGACAATACCATCAACCGCTGCTTCGTCGTCGGTATCAACCGCAAGCTGAAGCGCACCGACGCTCTCGAAATCTACCCCTGTGCCCGTGTTGGTAACGATCGCATTTGTGACGCTTGTACCATTGGTCAATGTCGCTGCACCATCGAATCGAATGAGCACTTCTGCACTCGGAATACTTCCGGTGTCAGGCAACTCGAATTCGTAAGTCGTGAAATTGGCTGCATCGCTGAACACGGCAATGGAGAAAGTTCCATTTGCGGTCGATGTTGGATCGATGTCAAATCCCAGCAAAGCTTGTATCGCGGTGCCCGTTCCATCAACCGTAAAGTCTTGTCCGCCCAGACCCGTGGCGTCCAAGTTAAGTGGATCAGAATCACCGTCCCATGTCAGCAGATAGGTTGCTGCCCCGGTACCCGATGGGTTGAGCTCCAAGAAACCAGGGTTTGCGATCGGATTCGCATCGACTTCGGCTGAACCTGTGGCGCTAGTCACGTTGACAAAGATGTCGCGTGTTCCACCAACAACCGTGCCAGATCCGTCAACGATGGATGACGAATTTGGATTCGTACCAGTCGAAACAGCTTCGACGTTTTGTGACGCGCCACTGAAATCATCGATCGTCAGAACGCTGATGCCCGACGCTTGGGTGCCGTTGGCTGGTGCAGGCGGTGTCGCAGCGATGAATACCGTTTGTGGATTCAAGGTTGTTCCGGGAACAGAGAATCCTGTTGGCGGCGGAAGAACTTGAGCGACTTCATAGGTACCGGGCGTCAAATCATCGAAACGGTACTCACCATTGGCATCAGTCACTGCTGTCAGGTTCAGTGGCCCTGTCAACGAAATATTCGCCCCGGCGATTCCAATTT
This sequence comes from uncultured Pirellulaceae bacterium, assembly GCA_964652675.1. Taxonomy (GTDB): domain Bacteria; phylum Planctomycetota; class Planctomycetia; order Pirellulales; family Pirellulaceae; genus K23-9. The sequence continues at coordinate 2,864 of CAZZDZ010000338.1, read as the reverse complement.
CACCAGCGTCTTGCGTTCCGTTGCTGTTGATGTCATCAAAAACAGTACCGGTGATGGCAGCAAAGTCAGACGCCAGCAATTCTCGCTTGGTCAATGACTCCATCATCAGCCGGCGACGACGCTTCCTATCCGTTGTGCGTTTGTTCTTGTTTTTGAAGCGTTGAATCACTTGTTGCCAAACCATCGTGACAATCCCTGTGTAGATGTAAGGCCTGTGGCAAATTTGTAGCGCCACGCAGCCTGATTCGTATGTTGTTAGGAGCCCCATTACCTGGAACACAGACCGCCCGATGTGGCAAAGTCCGCTTTTGCTGGCTATTGCAGCTGGACGTTTGTTACGGATTCGGCACGGTCTAATCGGTTGTATCGGACCCAAGGGCCCTCAGAATTCAACGTTGCTGGTGATTTAGCCGTTACCAGCGATATTCCAAGCCATAGCTAAGGCCTTGAGCCCAGTAGTCTGTGGTATCAAAGGCAAAGTTGGGCCTTTGAACGCCCACAAATGGGTCCGCAGCAGGCGGCAGCAAGTTCGGGTTCAAGTCCGTGTCGATATGATCACCAGGACGAACCACGTTGGACCAGTAAAGGAACGTGTAGCCAACGGTTGCTCGCAAATGGTCCGTCAATTGATAGCCAATGTTTGCACGGAATTCAGGTAGCACCGAAAATTCGTTCTGACGGAACGTTCCAATGTTAGAAGTCTGTGCCAGCAATCCACCTTGAAGTGTTGCAGGCGGTGGGTTGGCCGGATCATTCAATACGGTTTGACCATCGATGCGTACCGTCTGGCGAGTGTTACCGAACGCAAGTCGCATCGTGGCGTCGAAAGTCCAATAGCCACGAGTCATGCGGTATTTCCAACCCAAGTCGATTCCGTTGAACTGGTTGCGAGTGTCAAACGAATCAACGATGTCGAACGTTCCCGGGTTAAGCGGATCCGTGCTGACCAAGTTTTCTGTGATCCTGACGTCCTCGTCCAGTTGCAAGTATCGGTATCCAAGCAGTGTTTCGCTACGGCTACAAAAATGGCCTTTGCATCCACAGAACAACCAACTCTTGCATCCTTCTTGGCAGCAACGTAGTCGTCGGAAATGGAATCCGCCACCAGTCAGTTCACTGCTAGCTCGAACGGATACGTTTCCACTGACGATGCCAGGGAAAGCAACCAGCTCCGAATCGTTCAATCCGGTTTGAGTATTGAAAAAAGGTCTCGTCAAAATCGGATCGCCTGTGCTTGTTTGCGAGAACGATTCCGTTTCCTGGCCAATGTTAAAGTATTCACCACCGACGCCCCAGCTATGACAACGGTCCAACCAGATTCCAAAGCGGAGTCGAACACCTTCAAACGAATCTTCAAGAACATCATTGCCACCAAAAAGTGTTTGTGTTGTGCCTTGTCCCAACACACCTGCTGCTGCACGGTCCGTGCCCGGCGAGCTGGTTGTGACCAATGGAGGCAAACGCAAACCGTCTTGCCACCAAGTTAAATACTCTGCGGAAAACCAACCGTCTTGTGGTAAACGCAATGTGATACAAGGGCGCCACGCTTCTGGGCTTGCCAATTCGCCACACATGCTGCATCCGCCGCCGCAAGAGGTCTTGCAGCCACCACCGCTGCATCCACCAATCGAATCACATCCACCGGTAGTACACCCGCCAATCGAATCACAGCCACCGACTGCACATCCACCATCACATACGGCTTCAATGCCACAACCGGCTTCCACGCCACACGACGCACCAGTCGAGCATCCACAGCTAGCGCCTCCATCACAACCACCATTGTGAACGGGGGCCAAATTGACTTGCCCATCAAGTGGATAAGTTTGAATGGGGCCGTTTTGAAAAATAGTTCCACCATCAACCACAGCACCTTCGTAGATGCCGCCGTCAACGATCGGTCCGTTGATCACACTGCCGACCGTGCGAGCCGGAGCTGGCAATTGGCCACCAATGACATGTTGTGCCTGCCGAACCGGACCGCGATGGGTTGTGTGTGCGGCTTGCTGAACCGAGTTTTGACTCGTTTTGCGAGCTCGCGAATTCGTTTGATGATTGTGAGTGTGGCCGGCCTGAGCGACACGGCTTGTTTGCCCACGTTGTGCAGTCTTAGCGACTGGTTTTTTTGCAGCAGTTGCTCGACGCACACGAACCGGAACGAGCCCTTCGTGTTTGACTTGCGAATCCGCAACAGGTGCTGGAGAAGTCGACCGGTTTGGCGACCAACTTGCCCGTGCCGCCGTTTCGCTATTGCGGACGGACGAAGGGCGATAGGATTGCTGAGCCGTCGAATCCGAGGCGATCAAAACCGCCGCAGCAATCGCAATAATGAGTGAACTGTTGAAAGTACGCACTGGTTTCACCAATGGGAATCTGGAAGGGTCATCTGATGGGTTAGAAACGGGTGATCAACTCTTCAAAGTTGACTCCGCCTCTCATCAGATCACCGAAATTGGTTTCCCCCCCGGGAAACGAACGCGCCGCGACCTGTCGGTACGGCATGATCTCTTCAACAGCGGTATCGTCGAATTGGATGCACAACCCTGAATCAAAATCGGAAAAATCGGAAAAACCGTTACTCTTTGCCCAACCCGTAAACTTTGACAGTCGTCAATTGCCGTAAAAAACGGGTCTTTAGCGTGAAACGAAGCGTTTCACGCGAACCAATCAATTCGCCGGGGCCGTCAAGAAGGTGGGCTGCTGGGTACAAGTGACTCAATAAATAGGGCCAAGTTCATGTCGTTTACGCCGAACGCCAGCAGCGATACCATGTTGCGAAAATACGATACGATTCAATCGATCAAAATGGACGCGCCCGTAGCTCAGCTGGATAGAGCATCGCACTTCTAATGCGACGGTCGGAG
>CAZZDZ010000337.1:4641-7079 GCA_964652675.1 uncultured Pirellulaceae bacterium | reverse complement strand
CGAAACAGTAACGCAAGAATAAACGCAACCACGAACGCTTCGACGGTCTCACGTTCGCCCTGAGTCCGAAAGGCTTCCGCTCGTTTCACTGCTGGGTCACGATTGTCTTCCTGAACCGAGTTGGCAGCATCCATCTCGGCTGCCTTTTGGGTTTTTGTATTGTCCGAACTTGTTTGGTTTCGGGACGCTGATTTCTTAGCTTTTCGGCTCATCAAGTGATGTATCAGGTAGAAAGTTTTGGTCGGGAAGTTTGGTGGTCGCTGGACGACCGGCTTGAACCGGGCAGCTCATGTGGGCTTGGATCACTGGATCGTGCGCATTACGCCGCATCCTAGCTGTTTTACCCCACCTCCGAAACTTCGATTCAAACTGCAAAATATTGGCGATTGGGGCCAAAATCGTCCAGGATCGGCGTTATCGTGTATTTGTTGCGACAAAGACGTCGGGAACCGCCCCAAAATACAAGACAAAACTTCCGCTTTGACTTGGGGTGCCAATTGGGGAAAATGAGTAGCGGCCAATACAAAATGCTGCCTACGACCAACGCCGACACTACTAATGACTAGAGAATTCGCCATTCGTTATCGCTGCACACAAGTGAACCGTTTTGCCATCGTGCTGACGGTGATATTGAGTACTGCCGCTGCAATCGAAGTTTGTGGGCAGGAAATTGATGCGTCAACGACCAATATCAGACTATTGATTGAACAGCTTGGTCACGATCGATACGCGATTCGCTCTCGCGCGATCGAGAAGCTTCAGCAGATGGGGCTCGAAGCGTTTGATGAATTGCATAAGGCCCAGTACCACGAAGACAACGAGATCGTATCGGCTTCACGATTTCTGATCAGCAGTTTGATGGTCAGTTGGTCAAAAGAAAGCGACCCCGTGCGAGTGCGTGAAGCATTGAGCGAGTACGGTGGGCAGGACCCAAGCGAGCGAGCGAGTCGGATTGAATTGATCGCGCGGTTGCCCGACCGTCAGGGGCTTGAAGCTCTGATTCGCTTGGTGCGATTCGAGCCTGAATTGAGGCTCAGTCGCAAAGCCGCATTCGAAGCGATGCAGCAAACGATGGGCAGCGACGAAGAATTGCGCCGCCACCGATCAGAATTGATTGCCAATGTGCTGCAACAGAACGACCGACAGGCAGCTAAGTGGTTGAGAGTCTATGCAAAGGATCTAGTAGATGGAACTTACTCGGCAAAAGCTTGGCGAGAGTTGCTCCGCAAGCAGCGGCGTGAAATGGATGCGGTGACGTCACAAAAAGTAAGCCGTGCGACTGTATTGGAACTCACACGTATTTGTGCAGCTCGAGCGATCAAGTCGGACCAGCGTGACGAAGCGGTCGCTCTGGCAAAAACAACAACCGATTTGATTCAGCCGACCACCCGCGACCTTGTCGACGCATCCAATTGGGCGATCGATCACAAATTGCATGAGTTCGTGCTTTATTTGCGCGACAAAAATTCAAGGATGTTCGGCAATCAGTCACAGTTGCTGTACGCGTCGGCACAGGCCGAGCAAATAGCTGGCAACCAAGACGTGGCTGAAAAACTGGCCGATCAAGCGCTTTTGTTGAATTCGTTTCCCAGCGACGAGAAAGAAAAAGAAGCGCTAACGGAAAAAGAACGTGACGAGATTGCCCAAGCTCATTTGTTGACGGCCGAAATTTTGAGCGAACGCGGTTTGTTCGATTGGTCCGAACGTGAGTACCGTCGTGTGATCGACAACTTGGATATCACTTCTTACACGGCCATCCGTGCCCGTAGCAAATTGGCATTTATGTTTGGCGAGATGTTAGAGCACGCCAAGGTTGTGGAAGTATTGGAACCGTTCTTAGAGCGGATCGCGAAGGACGATGCTTTTGGAAAACAGATGGGATTTAACCGCTTTAACACAAGCTATTTTCAAAGCGAGTTAGATTTTCACCGTGGCATGCTGAAGAAAAACGCGGGCGATATCGAGGCGGCAAAACCGTTGCTCAAAGCCAGTTTTGATAGTTACGGCGAGAACGTCGATATCTTGATCGCCATGTTTCATCTTAAGAGTGATGAAAGCTGGAACGAAACGATTCTGTCTCGATTGAACCGTCGTGTCAGCTACCTTGAGCGGAGCATTGCGACTTTGGAGACACGTTATAAACAGCGTGGCGAACGGGCCGATGACGCAGAGACGCTCTCAAACGAACTGAACGAATACGCGTGGCTGGTGTCCAATACCGACGGCGATTTCCAACGCGCTTTGGAAAGCAGCCTGCGTTCGCTGGAGTTGACCCCAGGTAGTGCGGCAAAGTTGGATACGTGTGCGAGATGCTACGTGGCTCTGGATAACTTGGAGATGGCCCTTGAGACTCAGCGCCGAGCCGCCGAGCTGATGCCACATTCACCACCGATGCAGCGGCAACTGGATGAAATCAAAGAACTGATTGCCAAGAAAGC
>CAZZDZ010000337.1:2953-4541 GCA_964652675.1 uncultured Pirellulaceae bacterium | reverse complement strand
AATCAGCTAACCTGCATGAACAAAAGGACAACGAAAAACGCCAGATTTGGCGATGAAATCACCGCAAAGAATGCGTGGTTTGCGCCCAACCAATAGTGGTTAACACCTAATTCAATCGTCCGTCCGCTCCAGGTCGGTGTCTCAGGCCAGAGGTCACCGCCGTTGTTATGACGTGACCCACATGAGGGAACAATATGTCGGACTTCAAAACCGCCACACAAACAGAAGCAGAGAAATCGATGGATGGTGAGCTACAAAAGGGCGAACTGCCCGTTGATGTCGATGCCGCCGAAACCCAAGAATGGCTCGAATCGCTCGATTATGTCTTAAAGAGCAAAGGAGCCGACCGAGTCCGATTCTTGATCGAGCAACTTCGCGATCGTGCAGCCGAAGAAGGCATTCAGTCGGCCGAAGACACCAAGACACCCTACGTCAACACGATCCCGGTCAAAGACCAGCCAGCTTTTCCAGGCAACCGCGAACTGGAGCGACGTATCAAGTCGATCGTCCGTTGGAACGCGATGGCGATGGTTGTGAAAGCCAACAAGAAAACCGAAAAACCCGATGGTTTTGGCGGTGGTGTTGGAGGTCACATTTCGACGTTCGCTTCAGCGGCAACGCTTTACGAAATCGGTTTCAACCACTTTTTCCGCGGCCGTGGCGAAGACGGTTACAGCGGCGACACGATTTTCTTCCAAGGCCACGCGTCACCAGGAATGTACAGTCGTGCTTTCATGGAAGGACGCTTGAACGGCGGCAACCTTGAGAATTTCCGTCGTGAATTGCAGCCAGGCGGAGGGCTCAGTAGCTATCCGCACCCGTGGTTGATGCCCGATTTTTGGGAATACCCCACCGTATCGATGGGACTTGGGCCGATCATGGCGATCTACCAAGCGCGGTTCAACGAATACCTAAAAGACCGTGGCATCAAAGACACGTCCAATGAAAAGGTCTGGGCGTTCTTGGGTGACGGCGAATGCGACGAACCGGAAACACTCGGCGCGATCGGCTTGGCCGCTCGTGAAAAACTCGAAAACCTAATCTTCGTCATCAACTGCAACTTGCAGCGTCTTGATGGTCCCGTTCGCGGAAACGGAAAAATCATCCAAGAACTGGAGTCGATTTTCCGTGGTGCGGGTTGGAACGTGATTAAAGTTGTCTGGGGCGACGACTGGGATACTTTGCTGGCCAAAGATACCACTGGGTTGTTGGCCAAACGCATGAACGAAGTGGTCGATGGGCAGTACCAAAAGTACGTTCGAATGCCCGGTAGCTACATTCGCGAACACTTCTTTGGCAAGTATCCCGAGCTTTTGAAGTTGGTCGAAAACTACAGCGACGAAAAACTGCAAAAGATGCGTCGCGGCGGTCATGACCCCGAAAAAGTCTACGCGGCATACAAAGCGGCAACCGAGAAAAACGGTCGTCCAACCGTCGTGCTTGCAAAAACCGTCAAGGGTTACGGATTGGGCGAAGCCGGCGAGGGCCGCAACATTGCCCACAACCAAAAGAAGATGAACGAAGACGAACTGCTTGAGTTCCGAACTCGTTTTGGCATTCCGATCAGTGACGAAGAAGTCGGTAAGGC
>CAZZDZ010000337.1:0-2853 GCA_964652675.1 uncultured Pirellulaceae bacterium | reverse complement strand
TTGAGTTCCGAACTCGTTTTGGCATTCCGATCAGTGACGAAGAAGTCGGTAAGGCGCCGTTTTACTTGCCACCACCCAACAGCCAAGAAATGCAGTACGTCCAAGAGCGACGCGCTGCTCTTGGTGGGCCAGTTCCGAGTCGCCCGACAGAGCATCCAACCATGGATGTGCCCACGCTGGATGATTATCGCAAGCTGATCAGGCAGTTGGAAAAGACGTTCTCAAAGCCCAAAAGCACGACCTTTGCAGTTGTGCGGACTTTGACCACGCTGTGTCGTGACAAGAAAATCGGCAAGTACATGGTGCCGATCGTGCCAGACGAGTCGCGAACGTTCGGCATGGAAGGCATGTTCAAAGACTTTGGCATCTACGCCCATGCCGGCCAGCTTTACGAACCGGTCGACTCGGGGCACATGCAGCCATACCGAGAAGCGCAAAATGGCCAGATCTTAGAAGAAGGCATCAGCGAAGCCGGTTCGATGAGCTCGTTCAATGCCGCTGGTACTGCGTACAGCAAACACGGCGTCAACATGATTCCGTTCTTCATCTACTACAGCATGTTTGGCTTCCAACGAATCGGTGACCTGATTTGGGCCGCCGCCGATATGCGGGCCAAAGGATTCTTGATCGGTGGTACCGCCGGGCGAACATCGCTCAATGGCGAAGGCCTGCAGCACCAGGATGGACACAGTTTGTTGAATGCCATCGCGTTCCCAACTGTTCGTGCCTATGACCCCGCTTACTACTACGAAGTCGTCGTGATTATTCTCGAAGGCATCAAGAAGATGTACGGCGAAGGCGAAGAGTGCATGTACTACTTGATGAGCGAAAACGACAACTACCACCACCCACCAATGCCCGAAGGATGCGAAGAAGGCATCGTCAAAGGCATGTACAAGTTCAGCAGCAAAGAAGTCAAAGACGCCAAGGCTCGCGTGCAACTATTCGGTAGCGGTGCGATCTTGAATTCGGCAATCGCTGCTCAAGAATTGTTGGCCGAAAAGTACAACATCGCCAGCGATGTTTGGAGCGTAACGAGTTACACCGAATTGCGTCGCGAAGCCGCTGATTGCGATCGTTGGAACATGTTGCATCCAACAGAAGCGCCACGACGCAGCTACTTAGAAGAAACACTTGAGGGCGTCGAAGGCCCGTTCATTTCAGCAAGCGATTATGTGCGTGCGTTGGGTGAACAGCTAACACCTTGGATCCCTGGCGACTACTACGTACTGGGGACCGATGGCTTGGGCCGCAGCGAAACGCGTGAAGCGCTTCGCCGCCACTTCGAAGTGGATGCCGAATCAATCACGATTGCAGCGATCAGTCGGCTTTCCAAAGCAGGTGTGTTCACCGCGAAGGATGTCGCGGCGGCAATCAAGGATCTTGGTTTCGACGCCGAAAAGCCGAATCCATACTTTGCATAACTTTCAGCGATAGACTTTGTCGCTGCTTTCACACAAACACTCATCGGCCTTTTGATAGGCCGACTCCCTCAACATTTTGCTAATCGATATGGCAACCGAAGTAAAACTGCCGAACCTAGGTGAAGACATTGATTCGGCCGACATCTTGGAGATTTTTGTTTCCGTCGGAGATGTAATCGCCGCTGGAGACAATATTGTCGAAGTAGAAACCGACAAAGCGGCCGCGACCGTTCCATCGGATGCCGCTGGCAAAGTCACCAAGGTCTTGGTTGGCGAAGGCGACACCGTTAACGTCGGCCAATCACTCATCGAAATCGAAGCCGCTGCAGGCTCCAGTGCACCAGCTGCTCCTGCACCCGAGCCAACACCAGCCGCCGCTGCACCACCACCACCGGCTCCCAAGCCTGAACCAACCCCACCGGCCGCTGCGCCAACGCCGCCGCCCTCAGCACCAGCTGCCGCGCCAACACCAGTGGCGCCAAAAGCTGCTCCCGCTGCACCGATCGCACGGTCACCGGGCAGCGATGTCCCGGCCGGTCCAGGCGTCCGTCGCTTTGCACGCGAAGTCGGCGTGGATCTGTCCTCCGTTGCTGGCTCCGGCGACAGTGGCCGAATCACACGCGAAGACATTTTGATGGTCGTTCGATCTGCCAGCCAAGCACGCGCGTCTGCACCCGGCGCCGGCGCTGCTGCCAGCGCAGCAGGTATTGCTGCCGCTGGAGCTGTCGCACGCCCAGGAACCGGAGACGTCGATGACTTCGGCCCGATCAACGTCCAGCGGATGTCAAAAATTCGCAAGACAATCTCGCGTCAAATGCACGCCAGTTGGTCGACCGTTCCTCGCGTCACCAACTTTGACGACGCAGACATCACCGACCTGGAACGTCTACGCCAAAGCAGCAAGGAAGACTACGCCGCGCAAGGCTTAAAACTGACCACGATGCCGTTTCTGATCAAAGCCGTTGCAACCGCGCTGAAACATCATCCCGCGATCAACGCACAGATCGATGAGCAGAACGAACAGATCATCTACAAAGATTACGTCAACGTCGGCATCGCCGTGGACACTGATCGCGGCCTTGTCGTTCCCGTCATGAAAAACACCGACACGCAAGGCGTTCCCGCCATCACCCGTTCGCTGGCCGAAATGGCTGGCAAAGTCCGTAGTGGTGATTTCGGAATGAGCGACTTAAAAGGTGGCACATTTACAATCAGTAACTTGGGCGCCATCGGCGGCCAATACTCCACGCCAATCGTCAACGTCCCCGAAGTAGCAATTTTGTTGGTTGGACGCAGCCGAAAGTTACCAGTCGTGATGCCTGACGATTCGATCCAGCCAAGATTGATGATGCCACTGAGCCTGAGTTACGATCACCGTTTGGTAGACGGCGGAGCAGCCGCCCGATTCCTAAACGACGTCATCGGCTAC
>CAZZDZ010000336.1:2605-7095 GCA_964652675.1 uncultured Pirellulaceae bacterium | reverse complement strand
GGGTGCTCCCCTCTTTCATTTCCTCAAAACCTTTGTCCGCCAACTGTGCGTTTTTGAACTGCATGCGGACAAAGAAGTTGAAATCGAGCTGTTCGACACCTTGTTGCATTTGAATGAACGACTGAATACTGGGCGGCGCCGCTGCAGCGCCAAAGATCCGATGAAGATCTTGGGGATCGACCGTATTTTCTGCTCCACCGGGCCCCATCAGGCCAGCCGCTTGTTCCGCCGCTCCCGATTCCTTGGCAAGTTCGCTTTCGGACAAACGGTCCAGGTAAACTTCAAATGCGACGACCGCCTGCTGCTCCGGCGGCACTTGGGCCACCGCGGTGGTGGTCAGCAGGTCGAAAGATAGACCAGCGAAACAAAGGGCAATGAGGAAACAAGCGAATGGTTTTCGCACAATAGACTCCAGGTGAGTTGGGCGGGGACGCGCTGATTGGCAGGTATGATGAATGTCAGGATACCGGCCAGCAACACATGTGCACTTCGGGACAAATCAGATTAATGGTTGGGCTAACAAAATTGCCATCGGGGGCGCTGGAATCATCCGAAAGTGGTTCGAGCGATTGTAGTTGATCTCAGAAACAATGGTGCAAAGCGGGCTGGGAAATTCTTGGCAGCTTCCAGAATGGTTGGTCTACATCCAGATTGGCGCGAAGGATAAAGGTCTCCTGAACAGCCAGCTCAAAATCAACACTCACACGGATTTGAGACTGCAAAACACGTTCGTTTCTCAATTCCAGTTTGGAAGTGCATCCTGTCAGGTGGTTACCAAAATCGCCACAATTCCTAGGAAATAGCGGTGTTCTCAAAACACTCAATTCAAGCTCTCCAAGGTGACTTCATTGACAGGCGATACGACCGATATTTTTTTGCTACCAAGACCACCCGATTTGAGTACCGAATCGGCCTAAGTGAACTAGCCAAGGTTGCCTGAACCACCTGTTTTAAGTGGCTCTGCAAATTCATTTGGGAAAAATGGGAATTGAACAAGTTTTCCACATCCGCCACATCCACTGGCCGCGGATTGACATAAAGCGTTTGAAAACAATGCTTTACGATTTCAGTTGGAGTACAATAAGAAATGTTTAGCGACGGGCTTCAGCGGTCTAAATGCTTGAAATAACGTCACTTAGGCGCTTTGCGATCCTTGATTGACAGCCGCAGACCAATTCATCAGATTCTCGCAGTCGCCCACATGTAGTGGCATGCCACCAGCAAACCACTACGGGTAGTGCTGTCATTGCTGCGAGGGAGCGATTTGCGGGTGGAGCGTTTGAGGATCAAACGTCGAATTCCACCTCGGATCTACTGATCAGTGACAGCCACTCAGGTGCGACAAATTGTCTAGTTTCTCATATTTTATGGTTGGGACGCATCGTTTCGCAGGACCGCGAACCTTTTGCGATGTGTTTCACCCCAAGGATGAACCTTAGGAGTCTTTAAAGCATGGCTACGGTATTGCCTTCAGCGTCCGACCAAGATCTTTCCAATGACCCGGCTATCGAGCGTGTCAACACACAGCACGGGATTCAGTACGCATCCACCAAGTTCGGTGATCGCCTGCGTGGGAATCGACCGGGATTAAAAATCAGCGCCGAGTTCTGCCCGAACGACGGACGAACCCCTTTCGCCACCAGCCAATGGGATCTGCGCAGTGCAGCGATCAAGGACGAAAGTGGTAACGCCCTGTTCGAGCAAAATGATTGCGAGATTCCAGCAGACTGGAGTCAGTTGGCGACTAATGTGGTCGTCTCCAAGTATTTCTACGGCGATCCCAACAACGCAGGTGAACGCGAGCGCAGTGTTCGTCAGTTGATTCACCGTGTAACGCGAACCATCTCGGATTGGGGCTTGGCCGATGGGTACTTTGACACGCCCGAAGACGGTGAGAATTTCTATCGCGATTTGACTTGGTTGTGTCTGCACCAGCACGGTGCGTTTAACAGTCCTGTTTGGTTCAACGTGGGATTGTACGACCAGTACGGCGTTCAAGGCACGAAGTGCAACTGGCGTTGGGACACCGAAAACAGCACGACGGATCAACCAGATAACCCCTACGAGTTTCCGCAGGGTAGCGCATGTTTCATCCAGTCGGTTGACGACAACATGGAAGACATCATGCGTTTGGCGTGCAGCGAAGCGATGTTGTTCAAGTTTGGCAGCGGAACCGGTACCGACTTGAGCACGATTCGTTCTCAGCGCGAAAAACTATCCGGCGGCGGAACACCATCGGGGCCACTTTCGTTCATGCGTGTTTATGACTCGATCGCTGGCGTTGTCAAAAGCGGCGGCAAAACACGTCGTGCTGCGAAAATGCAGTCGCTAAAAATCTGGCACCCCGATGTGTTGGAATTCATCGAGTGTAAATGGGCCGAAGAAAAGAAGGCTCACGCGTTGATTCGCGAAGGTTACGAGTCGAACTTTAACGGCGAAGCGTACAGCAGCGTTTGTTTCCAAAACGCAAACTTGTCCGTCCGCGTCACCGACGACTACATGGAAGCCGTCCGGGATTCCAAGCGTTGGCAAACTCGCTGGATCAGCGACAAACTGGACGACAAAGCTCCCGAGTACGACGCGAAAGAATTGCTGAACAAGATGGCCGAGTGCGCTTGGCACTGCGGTGACCCAGGTGTTCAGTACGACACGACGATCAACAAGTGGCACACTTGTCCAAATAGTGGTGCGATCAACGCATCCAACCCATGTAGCGAATACATGTTCTTGGACGACACGGCTTGCAACTTGGCGTCGATCAACTTGATGAAGTTCGTTCAGCAAGACGGCTCGTTTGATTTCAAACGTTTCCGTGCGGCGTCACGACTGTTCTTTATCGCTCAAGAGATCTTGGTTGACCACGCGAGCTATCCGACCGAGCCGATCGCTCGCAACAGCCACATGTTCCGTCCGCTTGGATTGGGCTACAGCAACCTTGGTAGTGTCGCGATGACCAAAGGTGTGCCGTATGACAGCGAAGCCGCTCGTGGTCTTTGCGGATCACTGACCGCGTTGCTGCACGGCGAAGCCAACCGCACCAGTGCGGAACTGGCCAGTGTTGTTGGAACGTTTGAAGGATATGGCGAAAACGAAAAGCCAATGTTGAACGTCATGCAGATGCACCGCGCTGCCTGCGACGAAATCAATGACTCGGGACCTGCCGAACTGAAGCAAGCTGCGACCGAATTGTGGGACGAAGTCCTGCGGATCGGAGAAAAGTACGGTTTCCGTAATGCTCAAGCGACCGTGTTGGCACCGACCGGCACGATCAGTTTCATGATGGATTGCGATACGACCGGAATCGAGCCTGACATCGCGCTGGTTAAGTACAAGCAACTTGCTGGTGGCGGGATGCTAAAGATCGTCAACCAAACGGTCCAGCAAGGCCTGCAGAAACTTGGTTACAGCGAACAACAAATCGAAGTCATCTTGAAGTTCGTTGACGAGAATGACACGATCGAAGGCGCTCCGGAGCTGAAGACTGAACACTTGGCTGTGTTTGATTGTGCGTTCCAGCCTGCCAATGGTGTTCGCAGCATTCCTTGGCAAGCTCACGTGACGATGATGGCGGCCGCTCAGCCATTCTTGTCCGGAGCGATCAGTAAAACGGTTAACATGCCAAACGATGTGACGCCCGAAGACATCGCCGAAGCCTATTACTGGGGTTGGGAACTGGGACTCAAAGCGATCGCGATTTATCGTGATGGCTCCAAGCAGTCACAGCCGCTGAACACCACCAGTGAAGAAGGCGACGAATCCGGCGCGGTTGCTGCGGATGGCAAAACGGTCGAAAAGATCGTCTACAAACCACGTCGCGAACGATTGCCCGACACGCGTCAGAGCTTGACCCACAAGTTCTCGATCGCCGGTCACGAAGGCTACTTGTGCGTCGGTCTGTATCCTGACGGGCGTCCAGGCGAGATGTTCATCACGATGGCCAAAGAAGGGTCAACGATCGGTGGCATCATGGATAGCTTTGGGACTGCCTTGTCGATTGCGTTGCAATACGGCGTTCCGCTGGAAGTTCTCGTGAACAAGTTCAGCCACACACGTTTCGAGCCAATGGGTCACACGTCCAACAAGGATATCCGTATCGCCAAGAGCGTTGTCGATTACATCGCACGTTGGTTGGGACTGACATTCATGAGCGGTCACGACCATGGTTCGGCATCGACAGCGGATAAAACCAATTCGGGGAACGGCCCTGATGTTCCCATGACCAGTCCTGTGATGGATGGTTTGAAAGCCGATGCAGGAGCCGCCGTGGCTTTGGCAGAACGTGCAACGTTGTTGGCCAGTTTGAGCGAATCGACCAACGGTTCGTCCAAGAATGGATCTAGCAACGGAGCAACATCGACCAAGGAAGCCAGCCGAGAAGATCAGTTTGCTCGATTCCAAGTGGATGCACCGACCTGTGACAACTGCGGTAGTATCACGGTACGAAACGGCAACTGCTACTTGTGCCATAACTGTGGTGCAAGCATGGGCTG
>CAZZDZ010000336.1:0-2505 GCA_964652675.1 uncultured Pirellulaceae bacterium | reverse complement strand
CGCACGTTTATACAGTTTCACTTCAGATCGGGTACCGTTCATGTCCAAGTCAAATAGAGAGTCGTTGGATCGTCGTCGTTTCTTGCGGGCGACCGGTTCGGGCATCGCAACGGGCGCGGCCGTTGCATCGACAGGTTTCTGGAGTGAGCTTCCCGCGCAGGAATCAACTTCGGCGAACGACAAATTGAAAATCTTGTGCATCGGTACGGCCAATCGCGCTGCCGCCGATGTTGACGGCGTAAAGTCTCAGGACATTGTCGGTATTTGCGACATCGACAAAACCTACTTGGACCGGGCGCAAAAGCAGTTCCCCGATGCAAAAGCGTATGTTGACTACCGCGAAATGATTGCCAACGAAGCAGACAAAGCCGATGCGATCGTGGTTGCGACCACAGACCACAATCATGCTCCCGCATCACTTCGAGCGATCAACGCGGGGCTACATTGTTACTGTGAAAAACCGTTAACTCACACCGTTCAAGAAGCGAGAATCATCGCAGAAGCCGCAGCGGCAAAGGGCGTCGCAACCCAGATGGGCACGCAGATCCATGCGGGAAACAATTACCGCCGCGTGGTTGAGATCATTCAAGCTGGCACGATTGGCGATGTCAAAGAAGTTCATGTGTGGGTGGGCAAAAGTTGGGGCGGTGGCGAGCGACCAGAGAAAGTCGATCCGGTGCCCGAAAAGCTAGACTGGAATCTTTGGTTAGGACCAGCGCCAGAGCGTCCCTATGCGATTGGAAAATATCATCCAGCGCAGTGGCGACGCTGGTGGGATTTTGGTCAAGGAACTCTCGGCGACATGGGCTGTCACTACATGGATTTGCCGTTTTGGGCTTTGGATTTACGCCACCCCATTTCCTGCGAAGCCGAAGGCCCGGAAGTTCATCCAGAGGCATGCCCAATGGGGTTGGTCGTAAAATACCAGTTCCCCAAGCGAGGCGAATTGCCACCGGTCGCGTTGACTTGGTACGACGGTAACAAAACGCCGCGCGAAGTCGCCGGTGAACGCGTCCCCAATAGCGGCGTGATGTTCATTGGCAGCGAAGGCAAAATGTTCGCTGGATACAACAATTACAAGTTGTTCCCAAATGAAAAGTTCAAAGATTTCCAGCCACCAGCCGAGTCGATTCCAAACTCAATCGGTCACCACGCCGAATGGATCAAAGCCTGTAAAGATGGCTCGCCAACAACATGCAATTTTGATTATTCAGGTGCATTAAGCGAAGCAGTTCTGCTGGGCAATGTTGCTTACCGTGTCGGCAAATCGTTGGAGTGGGACGCCAAAACGCTGACGGCAACCAATTGCCCCGAAGCGGCGAAGTACATCAGCAAGGAATACCGCAAAGGCTGGGAAGTCACTGCGTAGTGTTGCTGCGTAGTGCTATCGCGCTAAACTAAACCCAGAATCTTTAAGTTGCGTCACCACTCGCTTTCAACGGACTTTAAATTGTCTCGCCCATTTTTGTTAATCGCCCTGTTTGGATTGCTGCCTTTTCAATCCGGATGCGAAAGTAAGCCGGCGGCGAAAACGAATACTCCGGCAGCCGCTCCCAAGCCCGTTCTACCAACCGAAGATGCCGAGGCGGTCAAAGCGATCGATGCTGCGGCAAAGAAAGTTGGTCGTGACAGCGACGGCCTGATCACACTGGTCGACTATCGTGGCCAAACGATCGACGACACCTCGCTAGAATCACTTGTCGGTCTACCACGATTGCAAAAGTTGTATCTGTCCGACACAGCGATCAGTGACGCGGGACTGATGTCAGTTGGCAAAATCACGACGCTAGAAAACCTGGAGCTAGGTGGCTGCGCCATCAGCAATGATGGTCTCGCCCACTTGGCTGGTTTGTCAAAACTGAAACTACTGAAACTTTCCGGCAAAAATGGCAAGTGTAGTGTGGACGACGATGGCTTGGAGCATCTTGCCGGGCTGTCAAACTTGAAAGTGCTCGCGTTGGATCATCTTTGGGTTAGCGAAGAAGGCCTGGCGAAGCTTACTGGACTGAAGAATTTGTCCGAGTTGTATTTGGCAAAAACGACGATTGCTGATGAAGCGATCAAAGTGATGGAGGGTTTTCCGAAACTCAAAAAGTTGCGATTGGCAGACAACCCGATCGGAGCCGAAGCGATCGCCGGACTTGTAAATCTTAAAAACCTTGAGGAGATCGACCTGAGTGATTGCGTCCAGATCTCCGACTCCACGACCGCTCCGTTGGGCCAACTGCCCAAGCTGAAAAAGTTAAACCTCTGGCGAGTACCGCTTTCGGACGTCGGAATCGAACCATTAAAAAACCTCAAATCGCTCGAGTACTTGAATTTGGATCAAACGCGTTTGTCCGACGAAGGCTTGAAGCACCTTAGCGGAATGACGAAAGCAACTTTCATACACCTTGGGTCGACAGAAATCACCGACGCCGGTTTGCAGCATTTGGTGAACCTGAAAGCGTTAAAGGATTTGAAGGTGACGCGAACGGGCGTAACCCAAGCGGGCGTCGATGAATT
>CAZZDZ010000335.1:0-7101 GCA_964652675.1 uncultured Pirellulaceae bacterium | reverse complement strand
CGAGTTTCGACAGTCAAAGTTGGGGTTCACTAACTTCGTAACAATTCGGCTTCAGGGACACGCGGGATCACGGTTGGTTGTTGAAAGCCTGTAATTGCCGTGTTTCTGCGTCTTGGACCAGACTTGTCCGGCTGTCTGCGATGTTATCTGTGTCGCCGGGAAACGCCATCCGAATGCGTTTCTCGCAAAACCAGATAACCCAGAATCACGGAAGAAAATCACATGCCTAAGTTCTACGTTCAGTGCGGTCCAATCGAAATCATCTTGACTGCCAGCTCGGTCGAAAATGCAGCCATGTCAGCGATCGATCGTTCGTTGCAATCACACGCTTGGATCTACGACGATTCAGGCTTGTCCACGTCTGACTGTCACGATCATTTGATGTTAGAAGCTCTCTTGCACTTGGAACCAACCATCCGTGTCAGCGAGAAAGGATTCAATCGCCAAGATGCAGCCACGGTTGGAACGCCCGAGACAATCGACAGCTGGCATAAACTGATGGTTGGAATGCGGCGGCTGTTTGTTGCAGCCGGACTGACCAATCGATCGATGGCTTCGGTTGCCAGTTCGCAGGACAATTCCTCTGCTGTCTTTCCGCGACAGCCGCGATAGATGGTTGTCGCGAATAGCCCATCTGCGAACCGTTCAGTCTGCGATCACGCGACTGTAAAGTGAAAAGCGGCCGCTGTCTTACGGTCGCAAACTGATTGATTGACTTCGTTGCTGCAGCTGCTCGATAGCTTTTTGCAGAACGGCGTCATCACGGTCGCTAACCAAAATCCCTTCTTCGTTGGGACGCATCGCAATATAAGTTGGTTCGACGTTGAATTTTGGTCGAACACCGTTTTGACTGATCGCTCGTCCGCTGGGCGAATAAAACTTTGCCGTGGTCAGACACAGTCCAAACTTTGCCGAATGCATCCGGAAGATGCCTTGGACGCTGCCTTTTCCGTAGCTGGTCTCGCCAACAATGATGCCGCGTCCGGTGTCAGCGATCGCACCAGCAAAAATCTCACTTGCACTTGCACTGTCGTGATCGATTAGCACTGCGATGGGCAGGCTCCAAGTGTTGGGACGGTGAGCAACATAGTCAAAGTTCTCGCGAGCATTACGTCCACGTGTCGTGACAATTCTGCCTTTGTCCAAGAAACGATCGGCGACTTCCACCGCAGCAGAAAGCAACCCGCCGGGGTTTCCACGCAAATCCAAGATCAGTGAACGCATTCCTTGGCGATGCAATTCCCATAGCTTCGATTCGACTTCGCGAGTCGTTGTTTTCTGAAAGTTGGTAAGGCGTAGGTACCCAATTCGCCGGCTCTCATCGACCATTCGTACGTTTTCAACACAGGGAACTTCGACCCGACGACGTTGAATTCGCAGGTCTTTCTCTACACCTTGTGGGCTCTCGATCCGAATCGATACGAATGTATGCTCGGGACCACGAAGCAGGTCGGCAGCATAGTCAGGATCGACATCGGTCGTTAATGAAGACTCAACGCGGATGATTTTGTCGCCAGCTTTGACGCCAGCTTCTTCGGCAGGCCCCTTGGGGATGACCGAAACGATTCGCAGAAAGTCTGGCTTTGTCTCCAGCTCTACGCCTAGGCCAACAAAGTTTCCTTCGATGTTGGAGAACATTTCGTCCAGTTGGTCGCCCGACAACAATCGAGTGTACGGGTCAAGCGTCGAAACGGCTCCACTTACGTACTCCAAAATGGTCGTCGTGTTGTCCAAACCAATGTTGGTTCTTGCAAGGTCAGCGATGTAAGCAACATTGGCACGCAAATCAAAGCGTGTGTTTGTACTGCGGTCTGACAAACGACGATGGACGTTCAGGCGAAAGTTTTCGATTTTGGCAGGATCAACACCCGGAAGCGATTTTTTAACGAAACGTTCTTCGGTCAATGCGACTTCCAGTGACGCAGTGCCGTGCAGCAATACACGTGACCACTGGACGGGTTCAACGTAGTGAGTTTCCAGATTTGCAAGTACTTCGGCGTACAAATCCAAAGCTTCGCCGGAATCAAGTTCATCGATTGATTTTAAGTAACTTGAATCTTGGAACCGTCGATTCACATCAAAGTGCAAGCGGCAGATGATCAAACGCTGGTAAAGCGTCTTGCTTTCGGGATAAAGCCGCGTCTTTTCTTCATAGTGCTGAATCGCCTCGCCCCATTTCCGCTCGGACTCCAGCGTCAATCCAGCTTGCAGCGCGTTCTCTTGATCATCCGTGCTTAACGCCAACTTAGCCTGCTCGGGAGCAGGTTGGGCGAGCAGTGTTGAGGACGACGTGATCAAACTAGTGATCACGATGATGCTAGCCATTAGGCGTAACACCAACCGTCCATACGGAACCCGTGCGAGGAGCAGCATGTGAAAGTCCAACTGAGCGCGATGGGGAGGACATCAACGCCGAGGGAGGCGGTGTTGATGCGCGGCCGCTAAATGCACTCAAAGTGGGCGGCCACGGGAATATAGGTCACAAAGGGTGCCTGGTCAAAAACCAATACGGAGGTAATTCAGAAAATTGTGCGTGACCTGAATCATCCGACTGTGACCAAGTTGATCACGTCAGTAAAACGGGTTGTGACGAGCCAAGTTCAAAGATAAGTCGGCTTGCCAACAAGTTTCACGCTGTTTCCTACCGCTGCGCTTCCTGGCGCGAGTAACAACACAAGTTGCTGTGGCTTCACTGTTTACGATAGGCGCTGTCCCATTGGTGGGCAACCATCAAAGCGAACAAGCGTTGACATCTACCTGGGGTGATCCCTAACGTTCCAGATCATCGGCAATTTGTCGGTGAACGTTCGCTTTTGCGTGACCGGCATTGCCGTCAGAACGCATCACAAAGAGTGAGCGTCTACGTATGCCTCTTGGAACAGAAAATGTCACGACTAGTTCGATTTGCGAGCGCCTATCTTGTGCTCCTGACTTCGCTGTTTTCCTTTTCGGTATCACAAAACGAATTGCGCAACGCCAGCAGTGACGCGTTGGCTGTCGAAACCACCAACAACTCGTTCATCACGACCAAACGCTGGTCAACACCTGTCGATTCAGGAGGCACCTACGCTGTGCTAGCCTCGCAAAACTCGCTCTAGCATGGCTTTGCCGCAATAGATGACCAATCGTCGCCCTATCGATCTTTCGCCAACGATGCACTGTGAAACCAGCGCGTTGAGTTGGCGCATGTCGTCAAAACGCATGTCATCAAAGCGTCTGTTTGCATCGATTTTGCTGGGCACGTTCTACTTGTTGATCGCGGGCGGCTGCACCTCGGTCAACTATCTAAACAGGAACGACGTTCGCCGTAATCGGTTGGCAGCAGCGTTGTCGCCGATGAAAATGGAAGAACCCGCTGTTAGCGAGCGAACACTCAATGTGTTGACACGCTATAGCCTGAAAGAAAGATTCGATAAGGATCGTTCAGATTGCTTGAATCAACTGCGCAACGTGATCGCAGAGTATCCAGACGCCGAACTTGTGTATGCGTTGGTTGAACTTTCGTACGTTCAAGGCAAAAAGCACCAAGCGGAAGGTGACTTCAAAGGCGCGCTGAACCAGTTCGGGATCGCGTTGACCAGCAGCTACGACTACCTGTTTAGCAATGAACTTGATGGCGTCCGCAATCGCTACGACCCTCAGTTCCGTGCGGTTTGCGACCTGTACAACGAATCGCTCGAAGAAGCACTGCGGCTTCTGTGCGCTCGGAACAAATTGTCGCCAGGTGGAACTTATCACATCAAAACACGCGATCGCGAATTCGTTGTTAAGACGAACATGCGTGGCAAATGGAACCCAGAAGAATTCGACCGCTACGAATTTGCCAGCGATTTTGAAATTGAAACGCTGCGCAACAAACACACCACTTACGGGCTGGGCGTGCCGCTTATCGCCGTTCGCAAACCAGCACGCAGCGCCGACGAAGAAAAATACTACCCCGAAGGACTTAGCTATGCGGTCACGGCTTTGATGCGATGCGCCAAGGCCAGCCCCGGCAAAGACGGCGAGACCAATAAATGCGTTCTGGAGTTCATTGATCCACTTGTCGCCAATCAAATTCAGCTATCCGATCACTGGGTGCCGCTGGAAACGGACCTAACCACGCCGCTGGCGCACTCGTTGAATCATCCCACTTTTCAAGAACGCACTGCCGAGACAATTGGCTTGCTAAATCCAGCCGATGCACAACGCAACCGCGGCTTGTTCATGCTGGAGCCGTACGATCCAAAACGCATACCGGTATTGATGGTACACGGGTTGTGGTCAAGTCCGCGGACTTGGATGGACATGTTCAACGACCTGAGAAGTTTTCCCGAGATCCGCGAACGCTATCAGTTCTGGTTCTATCTCTACCCCTCGGGCCAACCGTTCTGGATAAGCGCGAATCATTTGCGCGGTGACTTGGCAGAAATGCGCAAGGTCTTTGATCCCGGTCATCGGCACGGTCCGGCTGATCAGATGGTATTGGTCGGTCACAGCATGGGCGGTCTGGTCAGCCGCATGCAAACCATCGACAGCGGGGATGATTTTTGGAAGATCATTAGCGATCAGCCCGCACAGCGATTGAAAGGCCCCAAGTCAGACCGCAACAAACTGGTCAGCACGCTGTTCTTTAAGCCAAACCAATCGATTCGCCGCGTCATCACGATCGGCACACCTCATCGCGGCAGTGATTTTGTAAACGACTACACGCGTTGGTTGGCGCGTAAAGTCATCAAGTTGCCAACGATGGCGATTACTGCTGGCGAGCGATTAGCAAGAGCCAATCCGCGGCTATTCAAAGACACCGAACTGTTGACGGTTGCAAACGCAATTGATTCCTTGGCGCCAGAGTCGCCGATCTTTCCCGTCATGCATCAGGCAAAATATTCACCCCAGGTCAAATTTCACAACATCATCGGCGCTTTGCAAAACCCTAGTTTCTTGCAACGACGTGCCGGAGTTGGTGACGGCATCGTCGCTTTGGCAAGCGCACGAGTGGGGGACGTCGAGAGCGAGCTGCTTGTCGATTCCGAACATACGACAGTTCACATGATAGGAAAATCGATCTACGAAGTCCGGCGGATTCTGTTGCAGCACATGCATGAAATCGACTCTCAGGACCGAGTCGCACTTCTTGATACATCTGACAAAGCAGAAACGGACAAAACAGAAACGGACACCCCTGATTCTACCGACAACGAAGTCGAGTCACGCTTGGTACCCGTGACGCTCCAACGATAACGATAACAATAACGCTTCAAGGGCGGGGTCGAGTGAACCGTCGCCACATCAAACCAGCTTAGCTGGCGGCGACAAAGTCAGCCAAGGGAGCACGTGACAGTTTCGCTTCGCCATTTCGCTTGACCGTCCCACTGTAAAGCTTCGGTTCGGTTGCCGTGACAACTTTGGTGACGGATTCGGTGTTTGGCAATCGATTAACGGGTTTGCCTGTTGAACGAACCGATTTAGGGCGTGAAATGCGTGGATGTGCAAACGCTTGTTCGCGATCAGAAATTTGGCCGTCGCCCTGTTCGTCTTCTGCGTCTGCATCAAGTCGCTCCAGTTCGCCGCGAACGATTCGCACGTCGCGTGGTGCTTCGATACCAATTCGTACTGTGTTTCCGCGAACTCGCATCAACGTGACTTTGATGTTGTCACCGATCAAGATTTCTTCTTGTAGTTTTCGTGTTAGAACCAACATGGCAGTTTCCTTCGCCTAAGCAGTGGAGGTAGTAGCAGGAGTCGCTGCCAATCACTTTGAAGCCTTGGCAGCGGAGAAACAGTTAGAGCAGACTGCGTGCCAAACGGTTCACGTCATCGCAAAAAGAACATGATTGAATCCAAAACCTCGTTAAACACATGAAATCACGACGCGCAGTGCTCCAGCGCCCAACAACGCGATCCTTGGTAGCAAAGCAAAACGAATGGAACGATTTACAACGGATTGAATGAAGTGCCGTGAAACCGATCGTGAAACGCGATTCGCAGATCCTTGTCGGTCATGCGGTGCATTCATCTTGAGTCAAAATGAAAGTTCTTCTACTTTCCCAATCGTCCGATCGAGAAGCCGTCAGGGATTGACGCTTGGTTTGGGCAATTCGACTTTTGCCCGGTTCAAAGGAGTGACGTGATGCCGTTGCAACCCGCCCGTTTTCGACCAATCATGCATGCGTTAAAGCGTTTGGGGCTTTTTTCTGCCCTGTTGGTTCTGATGTCCCCAGTTTGTTTGGCTCAAACGAACAGCAGTGTCGTCGCGGTCGTCAACGCGGATCCGATCACACGCAAAGCTCTCGCCGACGCAACTTTGTCGAGATATGGCAAGGACGTTGTGGACAGCCACGTAAATTTGCATTTGATTTTGCAAGAATGCAAAAAGCGTGGCGTCACTGTTAGCGACGAACAGGTCAATCAAGAGGTAATGCGGCTGGCATCCAAGTTCGGATTGAATGTGGAGAGCTATTTGAAGCTCTTGCAAGACGAGCGCGACATTTCACCCAACCAATACAGCCGCGAGATCATCTGGCCCATGCTTGCTCTGCGAGCTTTGGTGGCCGATCAAGTGGAACCGACACGCGAAGAATTCGATCGTGCCTTTATGGGGCAATTCGGCGAAGCAATCAAATGCCGACTAATCATGGTTCCGTCCAAGGAAACAGCAGAATCGCTGCAGGCCAAGGCAGTCGCAGATCCGTCTAGCTTCGAGACGCTTGCCAAGAAATACAGCAAAGACGAATCGAGCGCCAGCGTTGGTGGATTGATTCCGCCTATCCGCAGATTCAATGGTGACACCAATCTTGAGAACGCCGCATTCGCTTTAAAAGACAACGAGGTGTCACCAGTATTGCAGTTGGGCGATCAGTGGGTTGTCTTGCAAGCGGTAAGCCGGATCCCTGCGTCGATTCCTTCTCCCAAGAATTTGCCGAACATTCAGGAACAGATTCGGGATCGAATTCGTGACCAGAAGATGCGTGGAGCTTCGGGGCACTTGTTCAAGAAACTGCAGAAGGAAGCAAACGTCGTCAAAGTTTTGGGTGACGCAACCTTAGAAAAGCAACACCCCGGCGTTGCCGCAATCGTCAACGGACAACCCGTCACGATCGCCTCGATCACAACGGAGTG
>CAZZDZ010000334.1:0-7116 GCA_964652675.1 uncultured Pirellulaceae bacterium | reverse complement strand
AGTTTTATTGTGACGACGCAAGACGACAATGTTGGCAACCTGAATTTTGACGACGACGTTGTGACGCTGCGCGAAGCGATTTTTGCCGCCAACATGACCCCCGGCCAACAAGAGATCCTGTTTGCCGATGCGTTGCCTGCCAGCACCACGGCCGGAGCAGGTTTTGCATCGATTGGTCCCATCGAGATCAACGATGACTTGCTGATTACCGGACCGACGGATTTTGAATTTGTCATTGATGCCAATGATCAGTCAAGCATCTTTGTGATCGACGATGGCGACGATGATAACGCGATCGATGTCGACGTTTCGAATTTAACGTTGACCAACGGGTTAACACAAAATAACGGCGGAGCGATCTCCTCGGCCGAAAACGTCTCGCTGACCAATGTGATCGTTTCGGACAGCGTTGCCGATGGTTCGGGAGGCGGAATCTTCAGCTCCGGTACGCTGACGTTAACCGGTAGTGCTGTGACCGGTAACCGCTCCGAAGGATTCGGTGGAGGTGGTGGCATTCACGCCGATGGACCGCTTTTTGTTTTCACATCGACAATCGATAACAACGTTGCCAACCGTGGTGGCGGTGGAGGTATTCGGTCAACGCAAACAGCCGAAATCGTTCAAAGCACCCTGCTAGAAAACACAGTTCGTAACAGAGGCGGCGGGGCCTCTTTGGAAGGCGGCGGTTCGATCAGTAACAGTACGATATCACGCAACCAAGCTCAGTCGAGCGGCGGAGGTGTGTCGATCATCGACCAACTGGTCACGATCACGTCGACTACCATCATCGAAAATGTGAGCGACTTCGAAAACGGCTATCCGATACCCAGCGGAGGTATTTTCAGCCAATCTACTGATACACCGACTGTCTTGCTGTTCAATTCGATCGTAGCAGGCAACCTCAATGGATCTCCAGGATTTGAAAACGATATCGGTGGTGAACAGCTTGATCCGCTAAGTGCGCACAATCTAATTGGAGATCCCGATTCAGCAGGCGGACTGACACAAGGTACTCTTGGCAATATCCTGGGACAGAACGATGGCGCAGGTGGTCGTGAATTGATTCCACTGTCCAGCGTGGTGGATGCTCTTGCCGATAACGGCGGACCGACGTTAACGCACGCCTTGGTCGATGATGGCCCAGCCGTTGATGCGGGCGACCCAGCTGCTGTTGCGGGCGTCGATGGTGTGCCGGAGTTTGATCAACGTGGTTTGCCGCGTGTGGTCGATACGATCGACATCGGTGCGTTTGAAGCCCCCCCTGCCAACACTGCCCCGACGATCACCGATGTCGCTGATCAAACGATCGACGAGGACGGTTCCACTGGTGCCTTGGCTTTCACGATTGGTGATGCGGAAACTGCAGCCGCGGATTTGGTACTCACGACATCGTCTACCAACGTCGGTGTGAATGCCGACGTCGTACTGGGCGGTAGCGATGCGGACCGCACGATCACGGTGACGCCGATTGGCGGATTTGGCACCGTAACGATCACGTTGACGGTGACGGACGAATTAGGTGCTGTCGCGACTGATACGTTCGTTGTCACCGTGAACGCGACGCCGCGGACGTTTGTGGTCGACAATCTATTGGATGAATCCGATGGCGATTTTAGCGAGGGCGATCTTTCGCTGCGTGAAGCCATCGAGATGTCCAACGCCAGCTTTGGTGTCGTCGATACAATCGAGTTTGATCCGGCGATCGTAGGACAAACGATCACGTTGGACGCAGCTCTGGGTCAGCTATTGATTCAAGATGGCGTGACGATCACCAATAGCGGTGACGATACGATCACGATTGATGCCCAATTGAATTCGCGAATTTTCTTCATCGACGATGGTGACACCGCGTCGGTCACCGACGTGTTCTTGGAAGGATTGACGTTGACCGGTGGCGATACCACAACGGCGACGCTCCCCGAGGGCGGTGCGATCCTGACTCGCGAGAATGTGTTTCTTTCCAATAGTTCGATCACGGCCAACATGTCAGTCTTTTTTGGTGGTGGGATCGCGCAATTTGTCGCTTCCAGCAGTGAACTCCCAGTAGAGATTTCGCTGACCGACAGCGATGTCAGTGGCAACATTGGCGCTATCAATGGCGGTGGTATCTTCAGTTTCAATGGCACGGTGAATTTGAACAGGAGTTCGGTTCGCGACAACATCGTTTTGTTGGGAGGTAACGCCTACAGTTCCGGTGGTGGTATCTCGAATCAATCCGGCACAACCACCATCACGCAAAGCACGATCAGCGGCAACGTGGCCGACAGCACCGGAACCGGTACCGAAAGTAGTTTTGGTGGTGGCGTTTATAGCTACAGTGGTACGATCGAAATTTCTGACAGCACGATCTCGGGTAACTCGGCCACCACGTTGGCCGGTGGAATCGGACTGGTCACCGGAGAACTGACCGTTCGCAACAGCACCATCAGTGGCAACACATCGGATGGCGGTGGCGGTGGAATTTCGATCGATGACACCACGGTTCGAATCGAAAATTCTACGATCACCGGAAATACAGCCGCCGGAGGACCAGGCGGCGGCGTTTATGTTTTTGCCGACGATGGTGATGGTGAATCGCTGACGATCACCAATTCGATCATCGCCGGAAATACCGACGATGGCACCGCGCCTGAATTCGTTGCTCCGGTGGCCGCGTTCGGGGATCTGGTGATCTTCAACAGTTTGATCGGTGACTCCACGGGAACGGCTCTGGTGGAATCGCAGACTCCCGATGGCGATGGCAACATCATTGGCGGTGAAGGTGCCAATTTGATCGACCCGCTGCTGGGGCCACTGGCCGACAATGGCGGGCAAACCTCGACT
This sequence comes from uncultured Pirellulaceae bacterium, assembly GCA_964652675.1. Classification (GTDB taxonomy): domain Bacteria; phylum Planctomycetota; class Planctomycetia; order Pirellulales; family Pirellulaceae; genus K23-9. Next base: position 4,293 of record CAZZDZ010000334.1, on the reverse strand, counting down.
CATGCGTTGCTAGAAGGCAGTCCCGCCATCGACGCGGGTGCCCCGACTGCGGTTGCCGGCACTGATGGAATCCCAGAGTTAGACCAGCGTGGATTGCCGCGAGTGATCGATACCATCGACATCGGTGCGTTTGAGGTACAACCCACTGCCAACACCAATCCCACCATTTCGGACCTCACTGACCAAACGATTGATCAGGATAGTGCCACTGAAGCACTCGCGTTTACCGTTGGTGATGCCGAAACGGCGGTTGGCAATTTGATGGTCACTGCAACTTCGTCAGACACTGCTCTGATCCCCGATGCGAACTTGATGTTGGGTGGCAGCGATGCGAATCGAACGATCACCGTGACTCCCGCTGCTGGCCAAACGGGAACGGCAACGATCACCGTCATGGTTACCGACGAAGGAGGATTGGCGGCGACTGACACGTTTGTCGTCACAGTCAATGCGGTAGCCGTCAACACAAATCCAACGATCAGCGACGTTGTCGACCAAATGATTGATCAGGACAGCGCCACTGACGCACTCGCATTTACCGTTGGTGATGCCGAAACGGCGGTTGGCAATTTGATGGTCACTGCAACTTCGTCAGACACTGCTCTGATCCCCGATGCGAACTTGATGTTGGGTGGCAGCGATGCGAATCGAACGATCACCGTGACTCCCGCTGCTGGCCAAACGGGAACGGCAACGATCACCGTCATGGTTACCGACGAAGGAGGATTGGCGGCGACTGACACGTTTGTCGTCACAGTCAATGCGGTAGCCAATAACGATTTTGCTGACGCCCCAACTGGTTTTCCGGTCACGTTGGCTGATGACGGGCCGCGCCATACAGCTAGCAGTTTGTTTTTGGGTGCAAGCATCGATTTCGAGCTAGACGGAGTCAATTCTGAAAATGCGGATTCAGATTTGTCCGATGATGGTGTGTTTGTCGTTGCTGATCCGGTTACCGTCCCAGGTCAAAACACGACGGCCAGTTTCTCGGTAGTCGCATCTGAAGCCGGGCAGCTGGATGCGTGGTTTGATTTCAATGGCGATGGCGACTGGGACGATGCGGGTGAACAAATCGCAACAAATCTTTCGCTTTCTGCTGGCTCCAACACTTTGTCATTCACCGTTCCCGATGGTGCTGTGCCGGGATCCCATGCCGCGCGTTTTCGAATCAGTTCTGCCGGTGGTTTATCGCCCACCGGACCTGCCGATGATGGCGAAGTCGAAGATTACGTTTTTCAGTTGGCAGCTGGAGATTCGTCACCCGAAATTGAGATCGGATCGGTCGAGGAAGACACGCAAATTCGCGTCGTCGATGGCGTCGTTACCGTTGACGATTCGAGCACCGATTTATTTTCTGCTCCGGTAGATCAAATTGGCTCTGTGGACATCGCAGCCGACTCGACCGCCGACCACACGTTTGTACTGGACATCAGTCAGGACCTGCAAGGGTTGGTGTTGAACCTAGTGGGTAACGATGGTGTGGATTCTGTTTCGATCGTGGGTGGCGATGGAAGCGTGGATTTAACTTCGGGGCAGTTTAGTATCGATCAGATCGAAGAAATCGACCTGGGTGACGAGAACGTAAACTCGCTTGTTTTGGATCCGCAAGCAATCGTGGGCGGGATGAATCCGCTTCGCGTCTCCGGTGGCGCCGGGGACCGGATTGAACTGGTCAATGCCCCAGCCGGCGTGGTGCTGGGTGACGCCACGGTTGTCAATGGCACCTTCGAGCGGACGATTGTGGATTCGAGTGGACAAGTTCTGGTTGTCTTGGATTTTTCACTTCAGTGGCAAAACGTGATTTCCCCAAGCGACATCAACAACGACGGGCAAGTCACCGCGCTTGACGCTTTGACGATCATTAACGAACTGGGCGACGACGATTTTGTGTTACCGGGAACGAACACCTTGGTCGATGCAGCTACGTTGGCGGAATTCCCGAACATCTACTACGACCAAAGCGGGGATGGACAGCTTACGGCTCTCGATGCGCTTCGTGTGATCAATGCTCTTGGGCAATCAAGCGCCTCTGGCGAGGGCGAGTCTTTGTTCTTGTCGGACATCATCTCGCAAAGCGGTTTTCAGACTGGATTGTCCCAAGATGACGAAACGGTGTCGTCGCTTGATCAAGCGATCACAGATGTCGCCAGCGAACTGGCCTTTGCTGCCGATCCAACCCAGCCAACCGATTCGTTGAATTTGGGTGACGTCGAACTTGGCAGATCGCAGTCCGATTCGGTCGATGCGACAGATCGCTTGCTAAGTGAAAACGCCGATTTGGATGATTGGTTGGTCACGAACAACTTTTAGCCTGGGCCATTTTGGCAGCGGCCTCGGGAATGGCTTTGGTTAACCGCGTGTTTTGATTCTGGCGTTTTGATTCGTCCTCAGGTCGTTGGTGATCGTGTATAACCTCTGTGATGTGGACTGGACGATTCAAATCACAGGAGTTTTTCTTTGGACAACGCGGCCATTGCGGATGCATTTGACGAGATGGCGGAACTATTAACGTTTCGCGGCGAAAATCCGTTTCGAATTCGGGCATATCAAAACGGCGCCAAAGCCATTCGAGATTTGGGCGAATCCGTGACCGCCATCCTTGCGGACGAGTCACGGAAACTGTCCGACGTCCCAGGGATCGGCAAAACGCTCGTCGAAAAAACACAAGTGCTGGTCGATACCGGATCGCTACCGCAGCTGGAAAAACTGCGCGGCGAAGTTCCCGAGATCGTCATCCAGATGGCTCGCATCCCAGGCCTGGGCGCCAAGAAAGCTGCCAAGCTGCAAGCCGAACTGAACTTGGAAACGCTGGATGATCTACGCAAAGCCTGCCAGGATGGCGAGGTCAGCAAATTGAAGGGTTTTGCAAAGAAAACAGAGGCGTCGATTCTGGAGGGGATCGCAATCGCTCAACAAGCCGCCGAGCGTATCTATTGGTCGGCCGGAGATGCATTGGCGTCTGCGATTGGCCAACACATGCAACAATGCGACGGAATCTCGCAGATGCAATGGGCTGGGAGCTACCGACGCGGACGTGATACCGTTGGTGACTTGGATCTGTTGGTGGTCGCGGCTGATCGAACCGCGGCGATGGATCACTTGGAATCGTTTCGCGAAACTTCACAAACGATCGGACGCGGCGATACAAAGATCTCCATTCGCGTTGGCAAGGCGTTCCAAGTCGACATGCGCTGCGTAGAGAAACATCAGTTTGGTGCGGCTTTGCAATATTTCACCGGTTCGCAAGCGCACAACATTCACACCCGCAGGATCGCAAAAGAAAAAGGTCTGAAGATCAACGAATACGGTGTGTTCCGCACCGATGATGATACGCAAATTGCGGGCGCGACCGAAGAAGAAGTGTACGCAGCAATCGATCTACCGTGGATCGCTCCGGAGTTGCGTGAAGACCGTCATGAATTCGACCTTGCTGCCAAGGATTCGTTGCCAGAGCTGATTGAATTGGCTGATGTCCGTGGCGATTTGCACATGCACACCACCGCGACAGACGGAACCGGAACGATCCGCGATATGGCGGACGCCGCAATCGAGCGTGGGATGTCGTATATCGCCATCACCGATCACAGCCAACGTGTGTCGATGGCGATGGGCCTGACACCAGAACGGTTGCGCGAGCAGTGGGAGATGATCGACGAAGTCAGACCAGAGTACGAAGGCAGGCTGACAATCTTGAAAGGAATCGAGTGCGATATCTTAGAAGCCGGCGGGATGGATTTGCCGGACGATGTTTTGGCCGAAGCGGACTGGGTGCTCGCCAGCATTCACTACGGACAAAAACAACCACGCGACCAAATCACCGAACGCATTTTGGGTGCGATCGAAAACGCACATGTGACTTGCGTTGCCCACCCAACCGGCCGCCTGATCAATCGCAGGCCACCGTACGAAGTCGACATGGAAGCGGTAATGAACGCCGCCAAAGAGCACCGTACTTTGCTGGAACTAAACGCCAATCCAGCCAGGTTAGATCTGAATGACGTGCATTTGGCAACGGCCAAGCGGCTGGAGATCCCGATTGTGATCAGTACCGATGCACATAGCATCGAAGGCATGACTGTGATGCAATTCGGGATCAAGCAAGCGCGTCGCGGCGGGCTAACACGCGGCGATGTCGCCAACACTCGATCTTGGGAAGAAATGAAAAAACTATTCGGTTAGCTCGGCGCAAAAGATTGGCTTTGCCTTGCAGAGGCGCGGGAATGAGTCGGCTTTGTGATGAAGATAAAAACACAGAGACACAGAGGACACAGAGTTTTGCTTCACGCCTTTCCT
>CAZZDZ010000333.1:0-7161 GCA_964652675.1 uncultured Pirellulaceae bacterium | reverse complement strand
GACAACACGTGATCGATGATCGCAGCTTGACTGTAGCGAAAGCTGTCGTAGCCAAAATAGCTTTTTAGCAGGCCAAGCGTTTCGGTAGCTGTGTCGTGTGGTTTGTTCATGCTTGGTGCAGTGATCGATCGGTTAGGCCTGCGACGCTTGGCAACATGGAAACAAACAACAAACGGTCCAGGAAAAACGCGACAGCCCGGTCCTGGCTATCCCAGCAGCGACTGCAAATCATCGGATGTCAGGTCGCTAATAAGGCTTTTGTCTTGTGAAATAATGGCGTCGGCCAGGTCGCGTTTGTTTTGTTGCAACTCGACGATCTTTTCTTCGACGCTGTCGCTACAAATCAAGCGGTATGCGTTGACGCTGTTGGTTTGGCCGATCCGATGAGCTCGGTCGATCGCCTGGGCTTCCACTGCCGGATTCCACCAAGGGTCCAAAATGAAAACGTACTGAGCCGCTGTCAGATTCAATCCCGTTCCACCGGCTTTCAAGCTGATCAAGAACAATTGGCAGTCGTCTTGGTTTTGAAAACGCTTGACTTTTTCACCACGTTTACGTGTCTTTCCGTCCAAGTACTCATAGTCCCACTTACGCGCATCGATGTCGTTTCGCAAAAGCGATAGCAGCGAAGTGAACTGAGAAAACACGAGTGCTTTGTGACCGTTTTCGATTATCTCTGCCAACTGCGAAAGCAGCAAATCGATCTTCGCGCCGCGAACGTCACAATCCGGTTTGACCAACCGTGGGTCGCAAGATGCTTGTCGTAGTCTCAGCAATGCCTCCAAGACATGAATCTTGGAACGCTTGAGACCTAACTCTTCCACCTTCTTGCTCAAATGAACACGATAGTGCTCTCGCAATTCGTCGTAAAGCTTTCGCTGCGGCTTGGACATGTCGCACGAAAGCGTTTGTTCCATTTTGTCAGGCAGATCTTTCAGCACTTGAGTTTTTGTGCGTCGCAGAATGAATGGACGCAGCGAGTTGCCGATTTGCTCGACCCGTTTTCGGTCTTCTTCATCATCCAACTGCGGCAATCGAGACGTCATGCCGGCTTTTAGCATGCCGGGGTTTAGGAAATCGAACAATGCCCACAAGTCGCCCAAGTGGTTTTCTACAGGTGTTCCGGTCATCGCCAGTCGATGATCGCCTTTTAGCAAACGAGTCGCTTTGGACGCTTGGCTGTTTGGGTTCTTAATCGCTTGCGCTTCATCCAAGATCACGTAGTCGAAATCAAAATCTTGCTCCAACAAATCCGTGATGTCGTTTCGCAGCGTGCCATACGTCGTGATCAACAAGTGCGGTGCGTTGCGACCGGCCTGTGCTTCGGTCAGCCGCGTTTTTCGATCGCTACCGGTGTAGCTGAATACTCTCAGTTTGGGCGTGAACTTGGCGGCTTCCTCTATCCAGTTACCAACCAGACTTTTCGGGACAACCGCGATCGATGGCTTGCGATCGGTTCCAGAAGGCACGCGACGCGTTCGCCGTTTGTCCAGAAGCGCCAGGACTTGGATCGTTTTGCCAAGCCCCATGTCGTCGGCCAAGCAGCCACCAAATCCAAATCGCTGTAAAAAATCGAACCAGCCCAAACCAACTTGTTGGTACTCGCGTAGCGTTCCAGAAAATGACTTTGGCGGATCGGCTGGCTTGATCCCCTCGAATGATTTTAACTGTTTAACAAAACGCTTGAAATCACGATCGGATTTGACACCGTTCTTTTCGTCCAACAGCGCATCCAACAACATCGCTTGCGTACGATGGAATCGAAACGCATCTCCGTTTGCTTCACCGGCAGCCTGAACACCGACAAACTGTGCAAGCCACTCTTTCGGTAGCATTCCCTGCGAACCATCGTCCAACACAACAGAACTTTCGCCGTTTTGGAGCGCTTTCAACAACAACGGCAGCGAAGCGGAGACTCCGTTAAAATCGACATCGGCATTCAGATCAAACCAATCGACCCCCGACGACACGCTGATATCAAAATCAGTCGCGATTCGAATCGGTGCTCCATCCGCGGTGACTTCCCAACCGGACGATTGGAGCGTTTCGACGATCTCCAAGAATGACTCCGGTGGCACTTGCAACGATGGCTGAAAACTGTCTCGCGAAAATTCGAACACATCCGAAGCGACGGATTCCAGGAACCCCGCTTCGGCTTGCCAATTGCGTTGGTAGATCGTTCGCGTCTTGTCATCAAACCACCAGCCGCGCGGCGATTCAAAAGCCAACTCCATTTCGTCGTACCGCACCGACAATGCGGCATCGAATGTCGTTTCGTACTGCTCTTTTTGTTGCAGCGCGCACATGGGAGATGGCGTGCCGGTATGTGTTTGGACACCAAGGCTTGGATCGACATCGATCGGCGTACTGGATGCCGTCTCACTTAGGTCTCGCAGGGCGGTTCGCAAACTACGCTTGGGGACGGTCAGCGTGCCGACTTGCAGCCACGCGTTGACTTGTGCGGCGTGATCGTCTGAGACCGCGATCAACGTCGTCTTGATCGGTACAACTCCTTGATCTCCAGACAAATCAACGGATTCGTCGTCGCTTTGGACCAGGGCACAGCCAATTTCGCTGACCCAGATCACACGACTAACGGAAATCGACTGGTCATTGCGGCAAAGAGTCGGAACGACGTCAAATTGCTTTTCGTTCGTTGCGTTTGGCTGCACGGTCAGGTTCAACTGCCACGGCACGTCCAATTGGACTTCGCTGATTGGTTGAGCGTCTTGGAAGTGCCGTTGCGACTCACCAAGTTTCCACGCCAGACGACCGGTCGCATGCAGAGCGAGCAGCGAACTGGAAAGAAGACTTGGGTCGACCGCGAACACGGCTCTCGCTTCATCGCCGTAGTAATGCGAATAGTCGTCTGCGGTTGGAATCAGATTCGCAATCGCAGCACGCTCGCGAGGGCAAACGATTTCGCTGACACTTTCGCGAGAGAGATCCACCGCTTCTGGCGAACTCCACGGGCCGTTGCCGCGACGTGTGCTGCGCATGATCGCGACCGTCAGAGCGTACTGGTTGTCTGGATTCGTGACTGAGATGACGAACCAATGCTGTGCTTCCAGTTGCGCTGGACCGAAGGGCGAAGGCGGTGACGCCGCGCTGCGATGGAAGCCGCGCGACCGACTAACCGCGGCGACTTCCTGTAGTTTTGACTTCCAGCTTGCTGTTGTTGTTTTCTTTGCGGGAGTCGATTTACGATGCGAAGATTCGGTGAGCTGGGAATGGGCGGGCTGGGATTCTATTCGCGCCGGTTCGTGATCCGTTTGCGGTGATAGTTCCGAATGCAAACGTTGGCCAATTTCGATATCCATCGGATGAGTCTGGAAGAGACTGAAATTCCGATGGTACGCCAAATCGATCTTGTACAGCAGATCTAGCTTGCACAGTGTCGCCCACAGGTGTTTGCAATATCGCATGGAACGATAACGCTCGCATTCACAATAGACACCTAAATTTCCATCGTTCGATTCAGAAAAATCGATGCCGACAAGATACGCCTGGCCGGTGGAACCGGTCGCGACCGCGAGTACTCCGTGCTGGCCGACTTCTTTCAAGTCGATTTTGTGCAGCATGCTGACGGATTCGCCACGCAACCGATCCTGAGTACCAAATTCTCTTTTGCAAACGTCCGTCAGATTCATTTCTGATTCCTATTGGGTGCAGCGATGCCGTTTCGCATGCCGCATCCTGGTTACTTTCCTTGTAATCGTTTCGCTATTGTGATGGATTGGTTTGCAAAGCCCAATAGTGAATCCATGTTGACAGTGAATTCATATTGGCAAATTCGTATTGCCGAATTTGTTTGCTGGGCGTCGCTGACGTTCTTGACTCCACTGGGCTCCAGCTTGCCGAAGAAGGCACAAAAAAACGGGTGAGAAATTGACTCTCACCCGTTTGTGTTTATCGACAGTGCGACGTTCGGTTAGACCCCTCCGTCCAACTCGTCTTGCAAGACTTTCAGTTCATCCCATTTGCCATCGGCAGCCAGTTGAGCCTGCTGTGGCCAGGTTCCGGGATTCATGTTGGCCATCATCCCGCCGGCTTCGGTCAAGAAGCCTTTGATGTCTTCGACTGGCGTTGCCGCCAAATCAGCAAACGTCGTGATTCCGGCTCCCATAAACAACTCAGCCGTCTTAGGTCCAATGCCTTCGATCTTGGTCAAGTCATCGGGCTCGCTTGCAACGACTTTGCCACCATCCAATTCGTCTTGCCAAACTTTCAGCTTGTCCCAATCGCCATCGGCAGCCATGCGAGCTTGTGCTGGCCACGTTCCTGGGTCGTGAGCAGCGAATCCGCCACCGCCAAGGATTTCGCCCAAGTGATCAGGTGATACTTCGGCCAATTCAGCAAACGTTGTGATTCCCGATGCATTCAAGTGCTCGGCAATCTTGGGTCCGATGCCTTCGATTTTGGTCAAGTCATCGGGAGCCGCAACGACTTTGCCACCATCCAATTCGTCTTGCCAAACTTTCAGCTTGTCCCAATCGCCATCGGCAGCCATGCGAGCTTGTGCTGGCCAGGTTGCTGGGTCGTGAGCAGCAAATCCGCCACCGCCAAGGATTTCGCCCAAGTGATCAGGTGATGCTTCGGCCAATTCGGCGAAGGTCGTGATTCCTGATGCGTTTAAGTGAGCAGCAATCTTAGGTCCGATGCCTTCGATCTTGGTCAAGTCGTCTGGTTCAACAACCGGCTCCGCAACCGCAGGCTTCTCAACAACCGGTGCGGATTCAGCGGATGTTGATTCGGCAGGAGTGGTAACGGGTTCGTGAACGATTCCCATTCCGGTCGACGGAGCAGCAGGTGCAGCCGCAGTCGGTTCTGCAGTAGCCGGAGCCTGACTGACAGGTTCGTGAACAATCGGTTCTGCAGCAGCCGGAGTTTGCGCGACAGGTTCGTGAACGATTGGTTCTGCCACAGGCTCAGTCGCAACGGGAGCGGACGACATCAATGACGATACCGTCGAACTGCCTGCCCCTGGATTGGCAGCCCCCGGATTGCCTGCCACTGCGCCCGAATTGGCAGCACTGCCGGCGGGAGTTCCACCAACAGGTGCACCAGCCGATGGGCTGCTGCCTTCGTCTGCGTTTAACAGTGGGAAACTTTCTTCCAACTTGTTCACAGGAGCGGCAGCCAATTCTTCCAGAGCTTCGCGGCGGTAGTTGACTTCCGATTCTTGGAAAATTCGGAAACCAGTACCGGCTGGAATCAAGTGACCCAAAATCACGTTCTCTTTCAGACCAACCAGTTTGTCGACTTTGCCAGCCAACGCGGCTTCGGTCAGCACTTTGGTCGTTTCTTGGAACGATGCAGCACTGATGAAACTGTTGGACTGAACAGCCGCTTTGGTGATCCCCAACAATTGGGTACTCGCGGTCGCTCGCTTTGGACGTTTGCCTTTTGCGATCGCACCGCCCAAAGCTTCGATCTGAGCATTCGTTTGCTCGAACGCTTCCTTGGGAACGATCGTTCCAGCCGCATAATCGCTGTCGCCGGGGCTTGCGATCTTGATGCAATCGCCAAGTTCTTGGTTGGCTTTGCGGAATTGGAATCGGTCCATCACCAAACCAGGCAACAAGTTCGTGTCGCCGGGATTCTCGATCTTCACCTTGCGAAGCATGCGGGCGATGATGATTTCACAGTGCTTGTCGTTAATTTCAACACGCTGTGACTGGTAGACCTGCTGAATTTCGTGCAACAAGTATTGCTGAACAGCTTCTTCGCCGCTGACTCGCAAGATGTCGTGCGGCACCAAAGGCCCTTCGACAAGTGCTTGGCCAGCTTTGACGATGTCGCCAGTGTGAACCAAGAAGTGCTTTCCGGACGGCACCATGTGCTCACGTTCAATTCCAGATTCACTACGAACCACAATCGTTCGCTTACCACGTTTTTTCTCCGCCAAAATTTCGACTTCTCCGTCGACTTCGGCGATCACGGCTGGATCCTTTGGCTTTCGTGCTTCAAAGATCTCCGTGACTCGTGGCAGACCACCGGTGATGTCCGAAACACCACCCGTTTCACGCGGCATCTCGGCAAGCACCGTACCAGGTTTGATCTTGGCACCGTCTTTGACCATCAGCATCGCACGTTCAGGCAAGTACTGAATGTCCAGTGGTTTGCCGGCGTTATCTTCGACGACGATCTGTGGGTGCAAGTCACCTTTGTGATCGATGATCAATGATCGAATGTTACCGCTGGCTTCGCGTTCTTGACGCATCGTTTCGCCTTCGACGACATCTTCCAAGCGAACTTGGCCTTCGACCTCGGACAAAATTGGCACCGAGTACGGGTTCCATTCGCACAGAACTTGGCCTTCTTTGACCTTATCGCCTTCTTCGACCATCAGCATCGAACCGGTCGGAACGGGGTACGATTCGATTTCACGACCGCGATCATCGACAAGCGAAATTTCGCCATTTCGAGTCAACACGATGTTTCTGCCTTCGGTGTTTCGCACGGCACGCATTCGTGTCAAACGAACTTCACCCGCTTTCTTACTCTTGATGTCCGAGTCCACGTCCTCGCGGCTAACACTACCACCGATGTGGAACGTACGCATGGTTAGTTGCGTTCCGGGTTCACCGATACTTTGTGCAGCGATGATTCCGACCGCCATGCCTTCTTCGACCATGGCACTGGTGGACATGTCCATTCCGTAGCATCGTCGGCAAACTCCCAGCGGTGCATCGCAAGTCATCGGTGTACGAACTTGCATTTTCTCCAAGCCCAACAATTCGATCTTGCGGGCGATCTCTGGGGTGATCATTTCGCTTTCGGCAACGATCACTTCGTCAGTGACTGGATTCACAACGCTCTGGCGGCTGACGCGACCATTGATCGAATCGGCCAAACGCACTTCGACCTTTTCACCGCGATAGACGACCCCCTTGGTGATCCCTTGGGTCGTACCGCAATCTTCCATCGTGATCACAACGTTCTGAGCAACGTCGGCCAACTTTCGCGTCAAGTAACCACTGTCTGCGGTTTTCAACGCGGTATCGGCCAGACCTTTACGAGCACCGTGTGTGGAACTGAAGTACTCCAGCACCGACAGGCCTTCGCGGAAGTTCGCCTTAATCGGCGTCTCGATAATCTCACCAGTTGGCTTGGCCATCAGACCACGCATACCAGCCAGTTGTCGAATTTGTTCGATAC
>CAZZDZ010000332.1:0-7175 GCA_964652675.1 uncultured Pirellulaceae bacterium | reverse complement strand
GCCATGTGACGATCGACGACCAGCCCGACGATATAGCCAACGATCCGGCGATGATATCGAGTCACGATGTCGGTAAACGCGTCAACGTCTCCCGCCTGTGCGCGCAGCACCAGTTCCGGCGTTTGAACGTCAGTTTTCGTTGAACTTGATTCCATGGTTGCCAACATCATCACAAGTGAGTCGCGACCGAATGCCCCATCGTCACAAAGAAAAGCAAAAAATCAAAAAACACGTGCCAGAACGGTAAAAACCCATCGCTGCCGGACCGTTGAGGCAGCATTTGGGCCTATTTTTTGTGCTGTAGGTAACTCTTGGCCAACTCTGTTCCCAACCACACGATGCCCTTTGCGTCGATCACCAGTTTTTTCTCTTGCTTGGGCAAATCAAACGCCTTGATGTGCACGACATTTTTGTTTGCGTCGAGAGCTGCTTCCATGGCTGATGTCACATCGATTTCATTGACACTTTTGTCGTCCGTTGGTGGTTGTTGACTGACGTACCACATTGGTTTGCGCACAATCAATTTTGGCAGACGCAGATCATCCACGCTTTGTTTGATCAGCGACATGACGCGCTGCGGTGCTCCTTTGCGAAACGGCCCCCAAGACATATCGTTTTCACCAACGTGATAAAAAACGCCAGCCAATTCGACTTCGTGGCCCTTCGCCTGCAGGTCTTCAACGGACTCTTTCACGAAATCGATGAACTTTGCGTACAGGTTACGTGACTTTGCGACGCTTCCTTCGGGAGTCCAGTCAATAATCTGTGAACCGCTGTGGGTGAATTTCGCAATGGCAATGTTCTTGATGTTTGCATCACGCAGCGTTTTCGCAAAACTCAGTTCGGGTCCAAACGTGTCGTAGTAGTCCGCTGTCCCTAGCGGCTCCCAGCCGCGCGAGGTCTTGTATGCCCCCAGGCTGTATTTGAAGGCGATCTGTGGATCATCGTTCAGCAATCCAGCGTTGGACTCCTGCTGTACCAAGTGCTGAACAAAAGCACGTTCGCCTTCCATGTTTCGATGCCCGGCCAGTACAAACAGTTTGACCCTTGATTTTGCCTCGTATGGCCACTTTTCTAACGGGCGTTCTTTTTCGTTCAGTTTGCCGATGTTGTCCAAGTATGCAGCGGCATAGTTTGAACCATGCTGGAGCTGGCCAAGCGTTCCATAGTGATAATGCAACCCAACACCGCCGCCGATTTCGACACCGACATGCGACGTGCGAACGTACTGAGCGAGTGGGTCTTGCGCGGCGACTTGTTGTTGACCAAGACTGATTGCGTACATTCGCGGCCGCAAATCCATTCCCCAAATCGTTTTCGTACAGAGTTCGCCGATGTAGAACCGTAAATCAGGTTCGTCCAAGTCTCGTCGCCAGCACGCAAGAAAGTTCTTCAGGTTCTGGCCGTATTTTGGCATGTAGTCCTTGTTGAACATATCGTTCTCGCCTTGGTGCCACATGAATCCTTCCAGGCGATACTCGACGCCCTGTTTCTTCAAATCAGACAGCGCACTACGAACCCACCGGAGCGCAAGCGGGTACATTTTGAAACCGATTGGATCATCGGGGTTCCAGTCCCCGCCCAGATGCGTGCCGCCCGCTGCGACTTTGATGATTGCGACCGGAGCTTCGATGTTTCGAGTCACTTCGCGGGCAAAACTCAGTTCGGGGCCGACGGTGTTGTTGACGGCTTGAAGCGGGACCCAGCCATCCGACTTCGTTTTGTTTTCGCGCCCAAGGCAATAAGAAAATTGCACGTCGTTTTGCGCCGACTCCAATCCTGCATAGGGTGGAAATCGCTGGATGTCCGCGACCTTCGAATCTGAACCAACCATGTTGCTTTGGCCGGCAAAAATAAACACGCGAACGACTTGCCTGTCATCCGCCCGAACCGAATCCAGCGAAACGGCGGCGACAACAACCGCCAATGCGATACGAACAAACCTCATAGAAAGTCCTTTTCGGCAAACGAACTAGCGGAACGTGCAAGTGCTCCTGACAGTTTACGCCAAACGGCATGAACCAATGGCACCCGGACAAATCAACGTCGTTTCACGTATAATCCGAGCCGATCTAGCACACCGCATCCTGACTCCGCGAAATTTTTCAGCTCATGCTTAACCGATTCAAACCACTGATCCACTTATTCTTGCTTTGCTCGATCACCATGATCGCGCTAATCCTAGCGGACTCTCTGGATGCCAAAGAGCCGATCACCAAAGACGAAGAGTCAGCTGTTATGAAAGACCTGGATCCTTTTCTGATCAAAGCGCTTTACGGGACGGACAAGGCTGGTCAGACAGGTCGCTTTGGGGCCGAAGGAGGCATGTCTGATCTATTGACCGAGAGTGCGTTTAAGGAATTGATCCAAAAGCACGACTTGAAACTGTTTAACGGCCCGATGCTTGGAGACATTCAGCCAACGTCTGCAAAGTTTTGGGTGCGTACGGCCGGTCCTGCGAAAGTTCAAATCGTTGTTGGCTCGAATTCATCAAACGAGGTCCAGACGACCGAAGTCGGTGACTTTACTGCCGTGATGACCGTGGATGGTTTGGATCCATTTACCGAGTATGCCTATGCGGTCAAAGTCGACAAAAAAGAAATCGTTCGTCCTTCGTTTAAGTTTCGAACGGCCCCGAATTCAGGCCAGAAAGTTCAGTTCGATGTCGCGTTCGGATCGGGGGCCCGATATGTGCCCGTCAATGAATACGCGTGGAGCAACATGGCCAAGATGCGACCACTGGCCTACTTGGGACTGGGTGACAACGTTTACATCGACGTCGTCAATCGCCGCGGAGCCCAGCGTTTGTTTTACTACCGACGGTGCCTGAGCCCCGCTTACAGCGAACTGATCAACAGCGTTGGCATGTACGCGGTTTGGGACGATCACGACATGGCCATGGACGACTCGTCGGGCGGTGCAGGCATGAACGTGCCATGGAAGATGCCAAACTGGAAAGTGTTTCGCGAAAATTGGAACAATCCACATTACGGTGGCGGCGAAGCGATGCCGGGAACGTGGCATTCGTTTTCGCTTGGCGATGTCGATTTCTTTATGACAGACGGTCGCGTGTACCGAGACAAAAAAGACAAAACCATGCTCGGCCCCGATCAAAAGAAATGGTTGCTGGAAAAGCTCGCAGCGGCCAAAGGCAAATTCAAGGTCATCGCATCGGGAACGATGTGGTCAGATGGCGCCGACAAAGGTGGAAAAGATTCCTGGGCGGGCAATTGGTCACGTGATGAACGTGATGAGATTTTTGATTTAATCAACGATCAAAAGATCAACGGGGTGATCCTGATATCGGGTGACCGGCACCGATCGGATATTTGGAAAATCGACCGACCACGCGGTTATCCCTTGTACGAATTCGTTTCGGCGAAAGTAACCAACCAGCACACACACAAAACATTTGACAACGCGGTTTGGTCCTACAACAAAGGCAACTTCTGGGGTCAACTAAGTTTCAACCTACAGCCCGACGATCCCGTGATGACATTCAAATGTGTCGATATCAGCGGCGATGTCGTCAAAGAGTTTCCGCTGAAGTTGAGTGAGTTGACGCACGATTGAATTCGCGGTTCACGATTGGGTTAACGCTCCGATTTTTTGCCAGAGGATTGCCGAGGCTTTGATTCCTCGGTGGTAGTCGGCTATGCGGAATTTTTCGTTTGGACTGTGGGCGTTGTCATCCGAAAGGCCCCATCCCAGCAGCAAACAATCGCACTGTAGCACTTCTTGAAAACGTGTCACGATTGGGATCGATCCTCCTTCGCGGATCAGAACCGGTGGAGTTCCAAACGCAGACTCGATCGCTGCTTTGGCGGCATGCACGAATTGGCTGTTCGTGTCGGCTAGCATCCCCGGTGCACCATGGTCTGGTTTTAGTTCCCATCGCACTCCGGGAGGTGAGTTAGCGGCGAAGTGTTCCTGCAAACCTTTGGTCACCTCTTGAGGGTCTTGATTGGGGACTAGGCGAAAGCTGAACTTTGCCGATGCGGTTGCCGGGATGATCGTTTTGACGCCTTCGCCTTGATGGCCGGCGGTGATTCCGTTGATGTCAAATGTTGGCCGTGCCCAGCGACGCTCGTCAGCGGTGTAGCCTTTTTCGCCAAACAACTTTTCGACGCCGATCGCCTTTGCGAATTCGCTTTCGTCGCTGGGCAGTTGCTGCCACAGCTTTCGCTCGCTCTGGTTCAGTTCACGAACGTCGTCGTAGAAGCCGGGGATTTGAATGCGGCCGTCGGAATCGACGATCGACGAAAGCATGTGGCAAAGTGCGATTGCGGGATTCATGACGGCTCCGCCAAAAGAACCACTGTGCAGGTCTTGGCTGGGCCCGTCGACTTGCAATTCGTACGTCGCAATGCCACGCAATCCGTAAGTGATCGCAGGCTGGCCATCGGCGTATTGGCCCGAGTCGCTGATCACCACACAATCACAAGCCAGCCGATCGCCCAAATCTGGCAGCATGCGTTCCAGGTTCTCGCTACCGACTTCCTCTTCACCTTCGATCAGGAATTTGATTTGCAGCGGCAATGGTTCGCCGGTTGCCAACCAATCGCAGACGCTTTGCACGTGGGTCAACGCTTGGCCTTTGTCGTCGGTCGCGCCGCGGGCGTACAAATTTCCATCACGGATGGTTGGTTCAAAAGGGGCGGAGATCCATTGGTCCAAGGGCTCAACTGGCTGTACGTCGTAGTGGCCGTAAACGACAACAACGGGGGCGCCATCGACGGGGGGTGTTTCCGCCAAAACCATCGGGTGTCCATCAGTGGAAATCAGTTCAACACTAAGCCCGGCACGTTCCAATTTGCTGGAGAGCCAGTTGCAAGCACGCTGGACGTCGTCGGTGTGAGCGCTGTCGCTGCTGATACTGGCTATGGAGAGCCATTGAATCAGCTCAGCCAAGTGTCGCTCTGACGCGGATTCAAGTTCATTCAATAGGTTTGTCAGTGACATCTTCGTTTGGGGCGTTAAGTGAGCGGCTGAGAGTTGATGGTGTCAACTATTGGGTAGCGTTGGGGAAAAGTCCTGGGCTTTCCTTAAAAATAGGCTCCCGAACGCTTTTCGTCAGCGCTACAATGTACGGATGCTGTTTTGCCAAGAAAGCGTTGGCGATGCGAGCAACGGGGGCGTTAGTGAATCAGGACAATGGACGGTTCACGTTGTTTGGTGATTTGAATGGCTTGAGTTTGATAGCTCGCCGGGCCGGTCAAGGCGCTGAACAAGAACGTATGAGTTTTAGAAATAAGTGGAAGGAGCGTGGTCGGCTATGGCAGATCAGCAATCAATGGTGGCGGAACCCGAAGTCATCACCAAGAAAGAGAATAAGAAGAAACCCAAAAAACAACCTCGCTACAACGTAGTTCTGTGGGACGATACGGATCACAGCTACGAGTATGTGGTTTTGATGATGAAGCAACTGTTTCGGCATCCGATCGAGACAGGCTTTCAAATTGCCAAAGAAGTCGACACTTCCGGCAAGGCAATCTGTATGACCACAACGATGGAACACGCCGAGCTAAAGCGTGATCAGATTCATGCGTTCGGCAAAGATGACTTGATTACTAGAAGCAAAGGCAGCATGTCGGCTTCGATCGAGCCTGTGCCAGAGTAGATCCAGAGTAGGCGCTGAGTTAGGTGCCGGAAAACGTTCGGGCCCATTCTATTTTGGGCACTCTGGACCGCATTGTGGCTGACGGAATCTAAAGCGATCCGTTTGACTGCGGTAGTCTTTTGACTTCCCAGGTTGTAAATTGACGGTTTCGAACATCGATGATCAGAGCTCATTGGTGGCAATCGAGACCAGTTCAAAATCAACACTGCAAACTTAAATCATGACAGCCAAACTGCGCGTGGCCACTCTTGGCTGCAAAGTCAATCAATATGAAACCGAATTGGTTCGGCAAGGCTTGCAGCGTGTCGGCTTTGAAGACTGTATTGATGACGAACCCGCCGATGTCTGTCTGGTCAATACTTGTACAGTGACCAACGAAGGCGATGTGAAGAGCCGACAGATCGTGCGGCGTCTGAATCGCAAAAATCCTGACGCAAAAATCATTGTGATGGGATGCTATGCGACACGCGCGCCCGACGAAGTGGCTCAGCTTCCGGGCGTGACCGAAGTGGTTACGGACAAACGTGAGTTGCCTGACCTGATGGCGCGGTTTGGCGTGATCGATGTCCCAACCGGCTTGGACGGTTTTTCGGGGCGGCAAAGGGCTTATGTAAAAGTGCAAGATGGCTGTCTGTTGCGCTGCAGCTATTGCATCATCCCCCATGTGCGACCGGAACTTACATCGCGACCAAAGCAACACATTGTTGATGAAGTCCAAAGGTTGATTGACGCAGGACACCAAGAAGTTGTCTTGACTGGAATTCACTTGGGGCATTACGGCGTCGACTGGAACCGCAATAAACCGCGTGAACAATGGGTGCGATTGGCGCACTTGGTCCGCGAGCTTTGTGAATTGAACGGTGATTTCCGGATCCGATTGAGCAGTATCGAAGCGACGGAAGTCACCCGCGGTTTGATTGATGTGATGCAGGAGTATTCCGATCGGGTCGTGCCGCACTTGCACTTGTGTCTGCAAAGTGGCAGTGACAGTGTGTTGCGTCGAATGCGTCGTCGTTGGGGGACGAAAATGTTCTTGGATCGATGCCGCTTGCTGCGTGAATCATTGCGACTGCCCGCCATCACGACGGACATCATTGTTGGGTTTCCAGGCGAGACAGAAGCGGAGTTCGAGCAAACGATGGAAACCTGTCGAGCAGCAGGCTTTTCCAAAATCCATGCGTTCCCATTTAGTGCACGTCGTGGAACGCCAGCCGCGGACATGCCCAATCAGATTCCAAAATCACTGCAGTCAGAACGGGTCAGCCGACTGACAGAATTAGAAACCGAATTGCGAAGTGAGTATTTTGGTGGTTTGGTTGACCAAAATGTGCAGATGATGATCGAATCTGAATCGCAGTTGACTACCATTGGCAGCGAGAGCGAGCAACGTGTGCTGCGAGGAACGACTTGCCGATACGCCCCGGCTGAACTGATCAGCGACGATCCGAATTTTCAAGTCAGTAAATTGGCAAACGTACGCGTTGTCGGCAGCGATGGGACCAAACTGGCTGTCGAACCCGTTTAACCTTCACCTATAATCCGAATGAGTGACAAC
>CAZZDZ010000331.1:0-7176 GCA_964652675.1 uncultured Pirellulaceae bacterium | reverse complement strand
AGACGAATCATGGGATCTAATTGGACTGAAAAGCTACTGCGTTTTACGAGGTTTAAGTAGTCGAGGTTGTTTGCCAGCTTTAGCACTACCGACCAAGAATTTTCTTTCAACTATTTTCAAACCTGTCGTGACTCATTCGAGTTAATGGAGTGACATGTTTTGACACATTCACGCCATCGAATCATTTTGATTTCTGGTCAGCTTTTAGTTGTGCTGTTCTCTTTAGCGAGACGCATTTACGTCAGGCAAAGCATGATTCAGTTGACGACAATCCGCCATCGCGTTGCAGTTTGGCCCGTTTCTACAAATCGAAAGTGGCGCATCGTTGCCACGCTACATCTCTAACCATGCATTGCACTCAATGCAGTTCTGACTGGGTGACACTATTTGACAGTCACTTACTCTGCCGAATCTCTTGGCATGCATGTCGTGTGATCATTTTTTGGCAGCCCGATCATCTGGCGTGAACAATTTTCTAGCGGTATTCTTTCGTCTACTGGACATCCATACCTTTTGAGTTGCGGGACTATGACTGAGAAGACTGTCAAGAAAGCGCTGGCTGGTGAAACAATTAGCAATGGGGAGACCATTGCAGAATCCAGCGACAAGCCGTTCTACAACAACTTCTTTCTGACCATCCAACGCGATGGTGCCTGGGTCGATCGGATCCAACTACCTGCCGTTGCTCGCATCGGACGTGACGCTGACAACCAGATTCGCATCGCAAACCGCTTAGTAAGTCGACATCACTGTATTTTGCGCTGGACTGACGGAGCATGGCACATCACGGACTTAAACAGTGCCAACGGGACCTACGTCAATGGGGACAAAGTCACCAATTCCCAGGTCAACGTGGGTGACGCCGTCTCGTTGGGAGAGTGTCAATTTCGAATCGAAGTTACTGAACAATCGGATCCAGTTGAGAATCATGATTCGCATCCAACCGTCAGTGAATTAACACGGTCGGTTGTCGAGATAGAAAAGGTTGCTATCGGGCGAGTTTTTCAAGAAAGCGAATTTGCGGCGTCGCGATCTGGCGATTCGTCGACCTATGCGGGGCTCTACAATCTTGCGGTGCAACTGGGCAGAAGCCAAGACGCTGCAACGCACGCCAACTTGACGCTTCAGCGAGTACTTCAGCTTACCAAGACGGACATTGGCGCCGTCATGCTGTATGAAAACCCCTCAGTGCCCAGCACCGGTGAATTTCCTCGTACGGTTGCTATCGCCAGCAGGAGTGATGAAGTCTATGCGCCTTCCGCGAATCTCTCTAGCAAGGTTCTTGAATGCGGAGAGGGCATTCTTGCAGTCGATGCTGGGAGCTTAGATGAATTTAAAAGTGCTTCGCTGATGGGCGCAGTAAGTCTGATCTGCGTGCCAATTCGGCACGAAAACAAAATCCTGGGTCTCATCCACGTCTACTCAGAAGACACGACTCGGATGCTAACGAGTCGCGAACTTGAGTGCTGTCTTGCTGCCGCTGACCTAATGGGCGCTAGTCTGCGAAATTGCGGTTTCAGCCAACCGATTCGTAAACCCAATCATTCAGTACAGGAGCTAGCATCTGAATTGATTGGCGTTTCCAATGCCGTAATTCGACTTCGAAGCCTTGTGAAGGCCGCTGCCGAATCAGACTACAACGTGGTCGTCCATGGTGAAACGGGATCAGGCAAGAGCTTAGTTGTAAAATGGATTCATCGACTGAGCTATTGCTCGGACGGTCCGTTTGTACGCTTTGACTGTGCAAACCTGCGTCAGAGTGAAATCGATTCACCAGAACTTATTGCAAAAGAGCATTTCCAAAGAGCAATTGGAGGCACGTTGTTTCTGGACAACGTCGAAAAACTATCAAGTGAACATCAACGTCAACTAGTTCAACTGCTGGACGAAAATAGCCTGTCTGACCTAGCAACCGGAACGCCAACGAACAGGCCTCGCATTGTGTCAGCAATGATACAAGCGCCCGATGATCTACTTTCGCAAAGCCAAGTTTTACCCGAGCTTTTATTTCGTTTAAAAGAAGTTGAAATCCGGGTGCCTGCCCTGCGCGAGCGAACCGAGGATTTGCGAGCTTTGATAACTCATTTTCTAGATACAAAAATGCCAGTTGACGCTACTCGAGACGTGGAGATCTCATCGGCCACTCTGCAGGATCTTTCTTCGCGGCGTTGGCTTGGGAACGTGAGACAATTTGAAACGTTTATGACGCAAAAGATCATCGGTGCAAAAGCAACAGGCAAGCTAGATTGGTCGGTCGATGAAGATTCTCAAACGCCAACTTCATTCATCATCGATTCAACTAACCTACGCCCACTAGCTGAAGCCGAAAAACAGTACGTCGCTTATGTTCTAAGTTGCGAACATGGCAATAAAACGAAAGCTTCTAAGGTGCTTGACATCAGCCGCTCTACACTGGACAGGAAAATCAATGCGTTGGGAATTAGTGACTAGTTTGTCAAATCCGTTTTGGCGTTAGCCACGGTTTTTATGTTGGCAAATAACCTTGGTCACTTAAACGTATTAAAGCGCGTAGCGGCCTTTCAATCAAGGCTAACCACACCGCAATGGCAGGGAGCCAAATGCAAGAAGCAAAACGCAATTTAGCAACTTCGATCAGCGCACCACTGCTTAGGGCATTCGTTCGAGTTGTGGATAATCCAAAGCAAGGGCTCGTTCGACTAAAGTCGGTATGTCGGGTTGGTTCAAGATCGGACATGGACGTCATCGTCAATGACACCCGTGTGTTACCGTTTCACTGCTTGCTTCAATGGCACCAAGCTTGCTGGTATCTCGTCAACGTGGCAGGGCAAAGCGAAACCTTTGTCAACGGAGTTGCGATTCTGGACAAAACGTTGCTTTGTGATGGTGACAGGATCGACATCGGTTCTTCGACCTTGGAGTTCGTGGTTGATCGTGAAACGACGCAGATAGATAAATTCAACGCAGGGTGTGAAACCTATCAAGAAATAGGCGACGATTGGACACGAGCCTACGCAAAAACCGAAGAGTCTGCCGGTTTGTCCGGACTCGCAATGCGACTGCGCAGCCGATTCGATCAATCAGCTAACGCGGATTTAGAAAGACGCATTGCTTTCGCACTTCGTGAACTCTTGGCGACAACAGGCGGAAATTTGGCCTATGTTCGTTTGCCGGAGGCGACAGTGGGCAATTTGACACTAAAAACGCTGTCAGCATTATCATTGCGGCAAACGCCATGGATCGAACCAAATCCACAATTGTCAGAGGAAGTGATCAATCGTCGCAAGGCGATCTTTCGGCGCTGGGCCGATCTGGAATTCGGATACGTTCCACTGCTGATCGATAGCTCCATTGTTGGTTTGCTACATGTATTCTCTGTGAAACAACCGTGTACTCGATTGGCAGAATCCAAAACAACCTGCCTTCTGGCTGGTGAAATCCTGGGGCTATTGATCGCCCAACACCTAAAGTCCGGCACTGTAGAAACACAAGACGAAAAGAACACCAAAGTCATATCTGGTTTCCAATACAAGATCGTCGATAGCCTTAAACACCTGTTCTCAGATTCGGATTGGCCCTGTGAGCGCGAAGTGATTTTGAATGCAATCAGCTCCAGGGAACAATTGTTGGTTATCGGCGAATCCGGCACCGGCAGGATGCGAGTCGCTCAAACGATTACAAAAGCGAGCGTGCAAACAGGGGGCAACTGTGTTGACATAGACTGCTCCGACGAGCAATTTGACCGCCTGTTCTGCGAAACATTGTCCCGTGAATCGCCGCACAGCCATTTATGTGACCACACAACGTTTATCATTCGCAACGTTGAAAAACTACCGCTTTCATCGCAGCTTCGACTTGAATCAATACTCGAAGACTTGCTGAGCAGCTCTCCAGCACAGTCACAATTGATCACGATCGCGGATCCTGGATTTGACGATGCTGTTTGCCGGGGAGCAATCAGCGGCAAGCTTGCCTCACTATTGGGGACGTCGCGTATCTATCTACCGCGGCTTTGTGATCGACCAGACGAGATTCCAAAACTCATTGAGCATCTGGTGTTTACCTGCACGAATATCTTCGAAATCGATCCACCAACCGTGACACAGGAGGCGGTTGATGCTTGTGTGGCGTATCAGTGGCCTGGAAATTGGGCGGAACTCACACAGGCAATCTATGCCGCGTGCCTAGAATGTGAGGGACGTCGCATTTGCAAGAGCCATTTGTTGTTCATCAATCAAAAGTCGGCGATACCAACGCACGACTTTGCTTCGCTGGCTGAAGCGACGCATGCGCATATCCACGCAGCGATGGATGTCGCAAATGGAAACAAACTACAAGCATCTAAACTGCTTAAAATCAATCGATCAACGCTGAATCGGAAACTAGAAAGTTACAATCGCCTCCGCGACGCGGACGATAAAAAATAGGACATCTCGCCCAACAGGCTGTTCGTTTTGTTGGTCGCCTCCGTGATAGTGCATTGCTCTGGCGTTCGTTCGCCTTTAAATGAAATTCAAAAGTGCGTTAGGCGACAATCTGCTCATCGCATGTGTCAGTTCCAATAGTGAGCTGACGCTCATTTTGCGTAGGCCTCTGGCGCGGTGTTTATCCACCGTTTGAAATGTAACGTTCAATTGTTTCGCGATCAGCTTGGTAGGCAGACCTCGCAAGCAATGATGCATCACCTCACGCTCTCGATCCGTTAATGTATAGAGACGTGCGCGCAGGACGCTCGCAGATGGCCCACCTGTCTCGTCTAACGACCTCGCTCGTTGCACGGCGCTGTTTAGCATCACCGCATCAACGGGTTTGGGGAGAACGTCTGACACACCTGCCCGAAGCAATTCGCGAACGACATCAAGAGTTTGCATGCGGCATACCGCAATAACAGGAAAACCAATGGCTTTCGCCCACAAACGCTGTGTTAATGCATGAACTGAACACTTGATCGATTCGAGGTCCAGGACCACACATCCGGTTGTTGCGGAAGCGACCTGATCCGTCAATTCGTCGACATGTGCTACCGATACAATGCCTGAAAGACCACGCATACTGTCCATTAGTACACTGCTTTGATCGAGCACAAATACCTTTTGTTTCTGTAACAAAACGGTAGGCACGGGCGCCCGAACTGTTTCGCTGTGCTCGTTGGAAAAGAGAGCTGGGCTCGCTTCTGGCGTATCTGAAGACATTGATTCCATTCTTGCTTATCCCCTGTTTCGTGAATGGTGCAGTTTCGCGACTTTTGTGGTGCGATCTCTGACGCAGCGTAGTGTTTTGAAACAACGTTGCGCGAGAATAAGTGTGTGCGTAAAACACTCTGTCACGTGGGTCATCGACAACGAAAAAATTTTTCAAAAGTGAGAAAAATCAATTTCAGGAACGCCTGAATCAAGAGCATGAAATGTGTATCAAAACACTCCGCATGAGCTGTCCGGCTGAACTGAATGAGTCGCAATTTGCATCGTCGCGTTTCTGCGCGATTCAATTTTGAACCAGCAGTGTCGTGGTTGCGACAGCATGGCTAGATTGCGCCAAGTTATGCGAATGAGAACCGTATTGTTGTCGCCAGTGGTGCCTGCGTACTGTCAGATCAACGTAATCATTCAGCATCGTTTTTGGGGTGAAAAAAATGCAAAACAATCGCGAACTGGTTCTCAATTTTGGCGCCAAAACGTTTGACGCGGACGCAACATCACATCGCTTAAAAGAAGACGGGTTTACCGTTGTGAGTTGTGAATTGGTTGATCCTCGGACACTTGCCGTATCCTGGGAAGGAGTCTCGTTTGCTTACGTTTATCTGGGACTGTCAAACAATCAGAGCGTGTTGGAGAGACTTTCTTACGTTTCACAACGTGTGCCCGTAATTGCAATTTTACATTCAACCAGCACTGACAGTTCTTGTCAGGACGTTCGCGTGGTTTCTAAACAAGCCCAACGCAGTGGCGCCGCAGTCGTGCTTGGCTGCGATGCTAGTGAGGACGAACAACGCAAGGCGGTCGATCGCGCGATTTGGCTACGAAAACTCTGCACACAGTTGCTCGCGATGATGGTTTGTTCGCAAAAATTCGAGACGCTCAGTCCGCGGCAGCGGCAAATCCTAAAATTGGCTGCCGATGGAGAAGCAAATAAACGGATTGCTAAAATACTGGGGGTTTGTATCAGCACGGTTGAGCGGAGCAGAAGCGAAGCCTATCGACATTTGAGCGTAAAAAACTATGCACAAATGATACGTGCGGTCGTGTTGGCCGAGACTTTCCGATCGACAGCACAGCGCGTTCAAATGTCACCTGCACCTGCCTACACCAACAATAGAAATCACGCGCACGATCAACAAACCGCCCTTGCCGCCAACCAAATGGCCGCTTCGGTTAGTGCATTGGGTTAGGCCGTAGCACCAGCACGAATGTCGAGACGAATTTGCATTGCGAATGCGAAAGACACGCACAAAATCGAACGAGAAACCTTACGTTGCGGGTTTCGGAACCGACGATATTTTCGTTAGCCGACTGAATCAAACGAGCAGAACATTTAAATAAGGTCATAACGATGCATCGATGGGGACACGTTCTTGTCTTGGGGCTCGGCAATAGCAGTAAGCGAGTTGTTGATTATCTGAAGAACGCTCGTTTAGACTATTTGCAGCGCCCCCTTGATTCACAAAGCGATCTAAACGATCCCTTGCTTGCGTTCGTTTGCACAACGACGTCCAATCTTCATGAAGCTCTCGCCAGTATCCAGTGGCTTGAAGAGTCTTTTGTGCCGTTTGTTCTTGTCGGCCCGCAGCGCGTCGCCGAGCTGTTGGACAATGATAAGTTGGACAAGTTTGTGGGCCTTCCAGCCGAAGACTCGATACTGAGCGCCGCGTTCAATCGAACACTCTATGGCCCCGAAGCCAATCTTCACAATCTCGCCATGCGAGAATACGCTCAACGTTTGAGAAGCCTAACCAGTCGAGAACGACTGATTGCTCAAATGGCGGCCAACGGTGAAACAAACCGACGCATCGCCCGCGTTGTTTGTTTGGCCGAGAAAAGTGTTGAGCGTGAACGACGCAAAGTACGCCAAAAGGTTGAGGCAAAAAATTCGGCCGACTTATTGCGGATTGTCACACTGGGGTCAATGTTTGAGTTCTGTGGCGGAGCGAATCAACCATTTTTCTGCGGAGTGTCGCCATCAAATAGCAGAGCCAGCTAG
>CAZZDZ010000330.1:0-7237 GCA_964652675.1 uncultured Pirellulaceae bacterium | reverse complement strand
GAAAGAGAACACAGTGCAGTGACGCATACGTTCCCATAAACCTCCCAAGGCGCTTTGTGCAAGGCATTTGAGATGAATCGAAGCGTATCGTTTCTGATTGCGGCGAACTCAACTCGTTTGATTGCAGCTTTTATTCTGCTCGTTTTGCTCAACCCGCAAGACGACCGGCAAGCATTCGGGGAAACTCACAAAGTGCGCTCCGCAGATGAAATTTCAGAGCTAATCGATTCGCAGTCGATCGCACCAGGTGATGTCTTGCTCTGGACGGACGGAGAGTATTCGGACCAAGAAATCAATTTGAACGGGGTTAACGGAAAGTCCGATCGCCCCATCACTTTGCGGGCTGCGACACCTGGGGGCGTCATGCTGCTAGGGGAATCACAAATAAGGACGAACGCACAATGGTGGGTTATCGAAGGGTTTCACTTTGCTGGTCAAAAAGGGAAACCCAATGCGTACAATCCGATTCAGTTTCGCGGTAGCGGTGACGTGGGGGCAGAACACGTTCGCCTGACAAACTGTGCGTTCACCGACCTAGATAATGGGGAGGCCACCGCTAAATGGGTGTTGATCTATGGTCGATTCAATCGAGTGGATCACTGCCATTTCAGCGGCAAACCAAACAAGGGCGCGCTACTGACGGTCGAACTCGGGGCAATCGGCAACGACCATACGGCGGAACACATGATCGAGTGGAATTACTTTGCCGACATTCCGCCCAAAAACGGTAGCGACAACGAAGCGATTCGACTTGGCCACAGCGGCGATCAGAACAAACCCGCAAGATGCACTGTGCAACACAATTTGTTTCAGCGATGTGACGGCGAACCGGAAGTCGTCTCCAATAAATCTAGCTACAACACTTACCAAGCCAACACGTTTCGACAGTGTAACGGATCACTCGTGTTACGTCATGGCCACCACGCCACCGTCCAAGGTAACTATTTCCTAGGAGACGGAGCCAAGGATTCTGGCGGCATTCGGATCAACGATAGCCATCACAAAATCTTCAACAATTACATCCAAGACCTGACTGGATTGACATGGAATGCAGCGCTTTCGATCGAAGGCGGCAAGAAAAAATCAGGTGGCGACTCCAACGGCTATCAAACGGTCGACAATTTGGTCGTCGTTCACAACACGATTGTAAATTGCGCGAAGGGCATTTTCCTGAATGATGCGCACGGCAAACGAACTCCCACTGGGATCGTTGCGAATAACTTGATCGTCGCGACCCACAACAAACAAATATTGATCGACATAAAACTCTCACCCGAGAATCTTAGTTGGCGATCGAACTTACTCTTTGGTTCAAACAGCATTCCAAAGGCCATTGGCCCCGGCAATCAACTATCCATCGATCCAAAATTGACAAAAACCAACGGGCAATACTATCTAACTGCGCCGAGCCCTATGATCGATGCCGCAAGCGACGGGTTCGCTTTTGTGAAAGACGACATCCACCAACGTGAACGCCCCCAATCAGCGAAAGATATCGGTGCTGAAGAATTCACAGAAGATCCAGCCAATGAAAAACACTCGTCACCTCTAACGGTCGCACAAGTCGGAGTGTCCTTCAGAAGTAGAATCGAAAAGTAGCTGCGAAGCGGCTGAATTTCACGTCGTGTGCGTCGTGGCAAATTGAAAATCGCGTGTTTTTGCTCTGAATAACGAGTCTACATTGCAAAAAACGGAGTCTAGACGGCAATTTGGCCGTTCCGACTTGGAGTCGTCCGGCGAGCCTTCTAAGCTATCTGTATGACAACACCACGCCCATCACGTCGCGGATTGCTAAAGTCCGCTGGTCTTTCCCTAACGCTCCCCGCCTTAGAATCACTTCCAAGCACCGCGGCAGCGGACGAGATCGTTGCCAATGAGATTGATGCTTCTCATGCATCCGCCAAAGCAAAACGTTTGATTTGCGTTGGCTCCAACCTTGGGCTCTATCGCAAAGCGTTTTATCCCGAAACGACCGGTCGCGGCTATGCGGCCACCAAGCTCTTGCAGCCCGTCGACGAACACCGCGATGACTACACCGTTTTCTCGCGGTTGGACCACCGCGCCGGCAACGGCCACGGCAATTGGGACAACTACTTGTGTGGCAACAAAGTAGGTAGTCAATCTTTGGATCAAATCGTTGCTGATCAAATCGGTACCAGCACACGTATTGGATCGTTGCAACTGTGCGCCGGCGATATCCAGTCTCAGAAAATGGTCTACAGCCGTCGCGGCGTTCCGCTGCCGATGATCAATCGCCCCAGTGTCGTGTACCGAAAACTGTTCGCCAGCGGCGAAGACCGAGAACGAACCGAGTATCTGCTAAAAAGTGGCAAAAGTTCGCTGGATCGATTGCGCAGCGAAGCCAAATCACTGCAACAAAAAGTCAGCGCCGCCGACAAGGAAAAACTGAAAGAATATTTTTCCTCGCTCCGAGAGCTCGAACAGCGAATGGGGCGGCAACTGAAACATCTTTCACAACCGGCGCCCAAAGTAGATTACGAATTGCCGCCGTATGATCCCGTCGCCCCAACGTTGATGCTGGAGTGCGAACAAATCATGTTTGACTTGATGGCGTTGGCGCTACAAACCGATTCGACTCGCATTGCGACCCTGTTTATTGCAGGACTGGGCCAAGTTTTCACATTGGACGGGCAAACGATGCGTGCTGGTTACCATGCCTTGTCACACCACGGGAACGATCCTGATTTGATTCGTGATTTGATTCGCGTGGAAACCGAACACATGAAATGCTTGTCGCGTTTCCTAACACAACTGAAACAAAAGACAGATGTGGACGGACGCCCATTGCTTGATACCACGATTGTGATGTTCGGCACCGGCATGGGCGACGCAAGCCGACACTCCAATCGCGACTTGCCAACCATCGTCGCGGGCGGCGGATTCAAACATGGTCAACACATCGCCGGCGATCTCAAAGACGACTCGTTGCTGTTGGGCGACGTGTTTATTTCGATCATGAATCAACTTGGAATCGAAACCGACACATTTTCCAATGCCAAAAACGGCGTTAGCCAGATTATGTAAACAGCTTTAGACGCCCCGCCGCATCCCACCTCCCTCCTTGCGCCATTGCACCTCACGTGAAACGCCCTCTTTTTGTAATAGCGATTGCGTTTGTTTTAGCAGCCGCTGTCTTTGCAGAACCGATCCCGAAACAAATTCGGCGAATGCTGCGTCAGCACTGCGGAGACTGTCATACCCAAGGTGAACGCGAAGGGGATTTTGCGTTATCGCTTGGTGATGTGAACTGGAATGATCGTAACGCCAGCCTAGCATGGGAGCATGTTCACACGATGATCGAGCGAGGCATCATGCCTCCGCCTGACGCGGACGAGCTCAGCGAAACACAACGCCATGCGATTCTGGATTGGGTGGGAGATTCACTTGCGACCAAGAGCCCCATTGGTGGAACGCCGCTGCGTCGTCTGAATCGTCGCGAATATGCCAACACCGTCGCGTCAATCTTTCAACTTGGGAAATACGACGTACCAGCAAGCTTCCCAGCAGACAATGTTGTCGATGGTTTTGACAACCAAGGCAGCGCCCTGATGTTGGCCGGTTCTCATTTGGAATCGCTCGCCGAAGCCGCGACGGAAATCGCGGATCAGATTTTTCCTCCGCAAGCCGCCGCCGCAGAAATCACGACGGTGGACCTGACTGCCGACGACCTAGTGATCAGCTATTCGTCTGCTTGCAAAATCGATGGTGCGATGCGTTTGGCTTCGCGCGGCAGCGTGACTCGAAACGGGACTTGGCCGAGCAAATTCGAGGCACCCGCGTCCGGAGTTTACAAGGTGAAGCTGGATCTGTCCGTTTTAAACCCGCCCGAAGAAATCCCCCAGTTGATCGTTTCGACAATGCGAAGCGATAAGTCGGATGTGACGGACGTCAAACAAATCCCAATCGATTCGACAACGAAAAAGACATTCGAATTAGAAGTCGAACTGAATCGCGGCGACACGATTGTGTTGCGTTACATGAATGCGCCACTGGACTACAACGACACGACAAAATACGTGGCGTTTTTGGAGGAAACGTTTGCTGATGACCCAACCCTCGCAGCGGCATGGGACAAGGTCCGCGATCCAGCACGCGGTGGTAACGGCTGGGAACGTGTCAAAGAAGCGATGCAGTTGCCCGATTTGAACATCACCAAGTTCGATGGCAACGAAGAAGCCATCAAAACTCTCGCCAAAAAAGTCGCTCGAGATAAAGTGAAATCTGGCGAGACGATCGTCTACAAGTATTTCGAACAGGGGCCTTGCATCGGAGTTCACGCGATGCAAATACACGGCCCCATCGCAACGATTCGCGACAGAGATCAAATTCGGGCTGATCAGTTGCAGAAAAAACTAGTCGGCAAGAATAGAACGTTGGACCCATCTGACAACGAATCGATGAAAGAATTCTTTGCGGAATTCCTGAGCAAAGTGTTTCGTCGTGAAGCGACCGCTGAAGAGATCGACCGATATGTCGCGCTGGTCCGCTCCGAAGCCGATCAATCCGGTTCGTTCGATGAGGGAATGCACCTTGCGGTTCGAACCGTTTTGTTGTCGCCCGCGTTTCTGTACCGAGGCATCGGGACCGGCGAGATGACCGATTACGAATTTGCTTCGCGCCTTTCGTACTTCCTGCGTAGCGGTCCACCAGACGATGCACTGACTAGAATCGCGAAAGACGGCAAGCTGGCCAATCCAGAAATCCTTGCCAAAGAGACGCGGCGACTGATCAACAAAGACTTTGCAGACCAATTCACTCGGCAGTGGTTAACGATTCAATCAAACGAAAACTTGATGCCCGACGCGCGTTTGGGAAAGTTCTCGAATCGACATCGCAAAACAATCCAAGCGGAAGCCGCTGCAACGTTTTGGCACATCTGGGACAAAAACCTTCCCGTTACGGATTTCATTCAACCGAATTTCGTATTCACCGACGCCGAAGTCGGCTGGGACATCTACGCCTTGGAGCAGCTTAAGCCAGATGGAGCCAAAAAACGCGACAAAAAGAAACGTAACAAACTGGCCATGTACGAAATTCAGCGTGATGGAATTCGTGGCGGACTACTGAGCATGGCGTCGGTGATGATGGCGACTGCAAACGGAGTCGACACCCAGCCGGTGCTGCGTGGCGTTTGGGTTTTGGAAAACATTCTCGGTTCGCCGCCACCTGAACCACCCGATGCCGTCCCGGCGTTAACACCAAACACCAGTAGCGCCACAACGGTTAAACAACGCTTGGCGGCGCACATGAACGAACAGTCATGCGCCGTTTGTCATCGCGATATCGATCCACTGGGTTTTGCACTGGAGAGTTTTGACCCCGTGGGACGTTGGCGTGAACACTATCCAATTTTTGGCGAAGACGCTGACGGAAAGACGACGAAGCGCGAAGGACAAGTCGTCCAGTCGGCCGGCGTTCTACCAAATGGTACCGAACTGACGGACGTTCGCGACTTAAAACAGTGGATCGCGGACAACCCAGAGATCTTCGCCAACTGCCTTGCGCAAAAGTTGCTGACCTACGCGACCGGTCGGAAACTGAATTTTCGCGAGCGTAAAATCGTCGCCGAAATCGTCAAAGACCAGACCAAGAACAATCTGCGTTTCAGAGAATTGGTCCAAGCACTGGTTCAGAGCGAGGTCTTTCGCACAAAATAGCGAACCATTCTGATCGCAAAGCGCATGGCCACGTTCGCTTGCGATGTCGATTATACTTTTCGCCATCTCTGTCCCGCCCATCTTCTCTCCGCAAGGAATCCCGCAATGCCTCGCCGATCGTTCTATGCTGCTCTCGTCTTGCTGACCTTTGCATCGACTTGTTTTTCCCAGGACATGCCCAAGCCGGTTCGGATGGGTTGTGGCATCATGACGTTTGACACGGTTCCAGGTTGGGGGCTTCGGCCCGATGGAAATTCTGCGATCGGATCCACGCACGGTGGAGTCGTGATAGACAAATCAGGAAACATCTACACAAGCGCTAGTGCTGGTGTGTTTGTCTTTTCGCCTGATGGAAAAGTTGTCCAGTCTTACTTGGGCAAAGAATACTCCAACATCCACGACTTGGAGATTCGCGAAGAAGAAGGCGGAGAATTTATTTACGGAGCACGCAACAAAGACCAAGAGTGCATCAAGTTCAACGCGGCGTCGGGCGAAATTGTGATGACACTCAAGTTCCCCGAAGAATCCGGGCTGGGTTTAAAAAAGATTAGCCCCACCGCGATCACCGTTGGACCCAACGGTGACATTTATATGTCCAACGGATATGCGAGCAACCACATTTTTCGGTTTGACAAGAATGGAAAGTACCTTTCTCACTTCGGTGAAAAGGGCAACGACATGAAACAGTTCAATACCGCGCATGGGATGACGTTGGATACGCGTTACGAACCAGCGAGATTGTTGATTTGCGATCGAAACCACAAACCCAAAGGTCGTTTGGTTCACTACACGCTTGACGGCGAGTTTATCGAAGAAGTCATCACGGGGCTTGGGATGCCAACTTCGGTTGCAATCCAAGGCGACTATGTATCCGTCCCCGACTTGAAAGGTCGCGTCGTGATTTTGGACAAAACCAACACCATCATGGCCGTCTTGGGATACAACCCAGACCCCAAAAAGGGCGGCAGTTTCAAGGTCCCCCAGGAAGAATGGATCGAAGGAATCTTTAGCGGCACCCACGGTTCGTACTGGGATGCCGATGGCAACCTATACGTTCAAGACTGGAACGTGTCCGGGCGGATCATGAAACTAGTCCGCGTGAAATAGCTTTGCCCAGCCGGCTGTTGAGCGCCCTAGGCCAAAGTGTTGCAGCAAGCTGTTGTTTGCTGTCGCGTCCGTCGCGATTGAGCGACAATTAGCTGAATGAAACGAAGCGACGTATTCGTTAGAACAGCAGGCCAATTTCCGATTCGTCTTGTTCGTCGTCGGCGAAAAACGAATCCACGCTGAGCGGTGAAAGTTCAGGTGGTTGGGCTGCCGGCGTGTTTAAGCTGTTGATGATTCGAAGCGCGTCCAGCGAGCTAACAAAACCGTCTCCGTTGACGTCGGTGCTATCCAGGAACGAAGACGCGAATTCTTGCGTCGTGGCGCCCGTCGCGTTGCCGACGTTGTTGATGACCAACAGCGCGTCAATTGCCGATACGCTGCCATCCCCATTGACATCCAATGCAAAAAACTGGGGTACGAAAATCGATTGGGCTGGTTCCAGATCGTCTAGC
>CAZZDZ010000329.1:0-7280 GCA_964652675.1 uncultured Pirellulaceae bacterium | reverse complement strand
CAGCTACATCCAGGATAGACAGTTTGTCGGTATCGTCTTCTTTGCCCAAAATCGGATTGATGATTTCGACGCTGTTGATCTGGATTTCGTCGCCCAGAATCGCGTTGAGAAAGTGGAGCGTGATCGTCGGATGCTCGGGGCTTCCAAGCAGCAACTTGAATGCATAGTCAACCGTGGGGTCGATGCCGATGGCCATGGACGATTTGCGATAGTGATGAGGCGCTGGTGAAAGACTCGCATTCTATCGTTTCGTTGGATCGCCTGTCGACGCGTTTCAGCGGTGACGCCGAATGCAATGTTTTGGTGGCAAGAAAGATGTCTGAAATTTCGCGTGCACTATGACGGCAAACAGAACTGTTTGTCCCGCGCGAAGACAGACTGTTTCTGCGCGGCGGCGGCTCCCTTGTTAAGATATTGCCACTACGTTCGCCGCCCATGGTGTTGAAGTGCAGAAAACTCTTGGCACAGGAAATCCAGATGATCCGACTTTTGTTGCTTCTTGCGTTGCTTTGTTTTGCCCCCGTCGCCAGCTTGATGGCGCAAGATCAAATCAAGCCGAATCCCTATACCTATCTGGATCAGTACTGCGATTCTTACTATCCCGGAACTGACTTTCCCAAGTTGACGACGCCGCAATGGATCGGGCAACCGGGGGTCCAAGCCGTCGTGACGCTGGGTATCGACGACATGCGAGAATCGGCCAAGTACGAAACCTATTTGCGACCGATACTCGATCGCCTGAAACAAATCGACGGCCGCTCGCCGGTCAGTATCATGGCGTGCAAAGCCGACCCCAACGATCCTCAATTGCAAAGCTGGATCGACGAAGGCCTGTCAATTGAAACGCACACGACGGACCATCCTTGTCCGTGCCTGCAAGGTGGAAATTTTGCCAAAGCAAAATCGACTTACGACCGTTGCGTTGACAAGATGTTCTCGATTCCCAACAACAAACCGGTTGCGTTTCGATTTCCCTGTATGGATTCCAAAAACACGCCCAGCCCGCGTGCGTTTGCGGAAATCGTCAACAAGACCACCGCGCAAGGCAACTTCCTGCAAGCCAGCACGTCGGTCGTCTGCATCTTCAATTCCAAAGACCCACAATTGCCGAAATCGTTGACGCTAAACGCAGACGGCAGCGAACGATTCGAGCGTTACATTCCGTTTCCATCCTTTGTCAACAAAGTCGAAAACTACCCGTATCCGTACGTGATTGGAAAACTGTGCTGGGAGTTTCCCTGCACGGTTCCGGATGATTGGCAAGCACAGAATATTCAAAAGCCCAACAACCCGCGAACCGTCGACGACTTGATCAATGCCATCGACGCGACGGTCATCAAACAAGGTATCGCCGATATCGTTTTTCATCCGTACGATTGGATCCGCAATGATCAAATGGCGACCGTGGTCGACCGCGTCGACAAGAAACACGGTGGCAAAGTCAAATTCCTAACGTTCCGCGAGTGCATCGATCGCATCAACAAAAACCTGTTGCTGGGACAACCCCTGCGTGCGCCCGATGGTGGCGATAACGGTGTGCGGATTTTGGATCTGAACCAAGATGGATTTTTGGATGTGCTAATCGGCAACGAAAATTTGAAAGTCGCACGCATCTGGAACCCAAACTCCAACCGCTGGGTCGATTCCAGTCACGCGCTGCAGCTAACCGACAAAAACGAAAACGGCCGCGTGGACTTGGGCGTCCGGATTGGTCAACTGGATAGCACCAGCGTCGATTTCATCGTCAACACCGAATCGACCCAAGCTTGGCATCAATTCAAAGACAACAAGCTCGTTCGCAGAGACTTACCAAAAGAACTAAGTGAGTTTCCGACAGCTATCAATGGCGTCGACCAAGGCGTCCGATTGCGTGACATCGATGGGGATGGTGTTTCCGAAATTCTGTTAGGCAACGCAAATTCGTTGTCGATTCTGAAGCTGGCAGAGGGGCGTTGGACAAAGATGACGTCGATGCCGTTTCCGATCATAGACGAACAGGGCCGTGACAACGGAATGCGTTTTGTGGACTTTAATGTTGACGGGTACGACGACGCGATCGTTGCCAATTCAAACCAAAGAGAAGTTCGATTGTACGACCCTGCAAACAGAAAATTCGATGGTGCCATCAGCAGCGCCGTCGAAATCCCATTGATTGTTCGCGACGGGGCAAACAACGGAGCTTGGTTCGCCGCCGATCACATGTGGTTACAGAACGAAGACACCAACCGAATGCCCGATGGCGTCGATCGACGAACGTTTGCCGCATTGATCGGCAACGAAAAAAACGACAACGATCCCGCACCCCAATCGCCCATCGACTCACTCAATTCGATCCAAGTGCGAGACGGTTTCAAGGTGGAACTGGTCGCGGCCGAACCAATGGTGATGGACCCCGTCGCTTTAGATTGGGGAGCCGATGGAAAACTGTGGGTCGCCGAGATGGCGGATTATCCGCTGGGCATCGATGACAAAGGGCAACCCGGTGGCCGAGTCCGCTATCTAGAAGACACCGATGGAAACGGAACGTACGACAAGTCCACGCTGTTCCTAGATTCGATCGCCTACCCCACTGGCGTCATCGCGTGGCGTGATGGTGTGATTATCAGCGCGGCCCCCACCGTGTTCTTCGTTGCCGATCGCGACGGAGACGGCAAAGCAGAGTATCGCGAAGAACTCTACCGCGGATTCACCGAAGGTAACCAACAACACTTGGTCAACGGGTTTGAACGTGGACTGGACAACTGGTTGTACCTGGCCAACGGCGACAGCGGCGGCACGGTGGAATCGGTAAAGACCAAAAAGAAGATCGACATTCGCGGCCAAGATTTGCGAATCCGGCCCGACGACGGATCGCTTGACGCCCAAGCTGGCCGAACACAATTTGGTCGGCACCGCGACGATCATGGGAACTGGTTTGGGTGTAGCAATCCATTGCCCGTTCGTCACTACGTGTTGGCCGATCAATACCTGCGACGCAATCCGAACTTCGCGCCTCCATCGGCGCATCGTGACATCGCCACCGTCACCAACGCACAATTGTTTCCCATTTCAAAAATCCTGAGCCATTGGTCGGGCTACAAACCGCCCGCGCCGGGAACCGGTCACCAATTCACTTCGGCGTGCAGCACGATGGTCTATCGCGATGACCTGTTTGGGAACGGTTTTCAGCAATGCACGTTTACCTGCGAACCGGTTCATAATGCTGTCCATCGCCGACGCTTGATCCCCTCAGGAGTCACCTTCGACAGCAAACGCTCTGAAGACGAGAAAGGCGTCGAGTTTCTTGCGTCAAGTGATAGCTGGTTTCGACCCGCGACGGTCACGACTGGTCCCGACGGTGCGATCTGGGTCGTCGACATGTATCGGTTGGTGATCGAGCATCCAGAATGGATCGATGACCAGCGCGAAAAAGAACTTTTTCTGCGAGCTGGACATGACCGTGGGCGAATCTATCGCGTCTATCCAACCGACAACAAACCACGCGAACCGGTTGCGCTTGGCAAATTGGAATTGCCTGAATTGGTCGCCCAATTGGAATCGCCCAATGGTCGTACGCGTGACCTAGCCCAAGAACTGTTGGTTCAACGCAACGACAAATCGTCGGTAGCACTCCTAGAGCAAACCGTTCGGTCGTCCCAAAACCCGATGGCTTGCTTGCACGCACTTTGCACATTGGATGGTTTACAGCAAGTCACGACCGACTTGCTTGTAACCGTTCTCTCGGATTCCCACGCCACCGTCGTGCGGCACGCAGTTCGCGTGTCTGAATCGTTTCTCAAGAAAAAGGGCGCCCAGGTTGATCGAATTCTCACTGCAATCAGCCAATGCGACCAAAGCGATCCACACGTTCGACTGCAGATCGCCTACTCATTGGGTTTCAACGAATCGCTCTTGGCGACACGTTGTTTAGCTAAAATCGCGATTCAATCACGTGACGACCCGTACATTCGTGCCGCGGTCATCAGTTCGCTCAACGAACAAAACTTGGTGGAATTCTACGCCACCATCGCGGCTTCAAAATCAACGCTGCAATCATTCCAAGATTCATTGACCGAAATGGCCGTTCGCACAAAGGAAACGACGCTTGTTTCAAAAATCGTTGACCATCAGATCGATCGGATCAATCTAAAAGAGCCAAACGCTGAAAGAATTGGGCTGTTGGCAGATGTGTTGGCAAAAGTTGGCGATGACATCACAGGGTTTTCACCTGAAACGCGCACTCGCGTCATAGACCTTGCTGATCAATGCGAATCGATCGCAAATGACCCCAATGCAAAATCCGACTTGCGAGTTGCGGCAGTCCGGTTGGTTGGCAGCCTACCAAGCAATTCGACGAAGCTCTTTCAGTGGCTTGATATCGCCCAGTATCCGGTTGGAATTCAACTGGCTGCGGGGAAAATTCTGGCAACTCGCAATACGAATCAATTATTACGACGCCTTTCGGACCTAACACCAACGGTTCGAGGCGAATTGGTTGACGAAATCATCAAACGTGAATGGACAACACTGAAATTGACGGCGGCGATCGAGAACAAATCCGTTGCCCGCCACATCATCGGCTCCACGCAGCAACAGCGAATACAAAACCACCACAGCGAAAAAGTGAAACAGGCGGCCGCAGAAATCTGGGGCCCGTCTAGCCAAAGCCCCGACAAACAAGAGCTTTTGGAAAGCTACGCCAGCGCATCCCCACTGCGCGGCGATGCGCAACAAGGCTTAGCCGTTTTCACCAAACACTGCAGTGCTTGCCACAAAGCAAAAGGCGTCGGACATGAAGTAGGACCGAATCTTGCTGCGATCAAGAACCGTTCTCCCAAGGCGATGTTGACTGCCATTTTGGATCCAAATGCAGCAGTTGAAGACAAGTACCGTAGCTACACGGTTTTGACCGACGACGGAACGGTATTCACGGGAATGATCGCCAACGAAACAAGCACGGTGATCACCATCCGAGGACAAAAAGACGAAACCAAGACAATTTTCCGTTCCGACATCCAACAGATCAAAAGTTTGGGCACGTCGGTGATGCCCGAAGGATTAGAAAAATCCGTTTCGCCAACCGACATGAGTCACGTGCTGGCATTCTTGGGCGAACTCGGCCCCGCGCCAAAACAGTTTGACGGAAATGCACCCGCGACCGTTCATCCAAGTAAAACCGGTGTCATCGAACTAAAAGCAACGCAGTGTCGGATCTACGGCGAGCAGATTGTGTTCGAGCCCAAGTACCAGAACATCGGTTATTGGAGCAACCCGGACGACCATGTCGAATGGACAATCACCGTTCAGCGGCCCGGCAAGTACTCAGTGTGGATCGACTACGCTTGTCCCGACCACACGTCGGGCAATCAAATCGAGTTTTCGTGTGGAGCCGAAACGTTGACAGGCAAAATTGACGGCACGGGAACTTGGGACGACTATCGCCAAGTCAACCTTGGAACGATCGAATTGACCGGCCCGAATCAGATCGCAGCGTTTCGTTCAGCCGGTCAGCTCAAGAAAAACTTGCTGGACCTGCGATCGATCACGCTGAAACCTCAAAACGAATAGCGACTCCCGAGTCATCCATTCGCCCCGCTACGCAGTCGACGACGCAAACGTACGAATCGCGAAAGGCCGATCGCACCCACGGCCACTCCGATGACCACAAAGGACCAGCCAAGGATCTGAAACAACTGCGACAATGGAAAAAACTTAACCAGCGAAACGCCCGTGCCCGCGACCATCAGAGCGGTGCGACCATACGCCAGTAGCGTGCGTTCATTGGCCAAATCGGTTCGCACGAGGGCGAGGTTTTGCGAAGACGAGCTTGCGTTTTCCCGCGTTTTCCCTGATTCTTTCGCGTCTTGTGCCGATTCATTCATCCGTGCGTGTCCTGTGTCGTTCGCCTGTCCGTTTGATTGTCTGATGCCGTGTGACCATAATCCCGTGGCGAGCAGCTTAAACCAAAAACAAACCTAACACACTCGGGACAAAATTTGATGACCACCTGCCTTCGTTCATTCGCACTTCTGTCGTTTCTAGTCGCCACCACAAACGTCGCATTGGCCGCTGAGTATCTAAACGGCATCAAGTGGACCGCTCCGGCCATCGTGACGCCTGGAAAAACAAACGACCAACCGCCATCGGACGCTGTCGTCTTGTTTGACGGGACCGACTTTTCCAAGTGGGAAAATGGCGAACGATGGTCCGCAAAAGACGGCATCGGATACGCCGGAAAAGGCAAAATTGTCAGCAAAGACAAATTCGGTGACTGTCAAATTCACGTCGAATGGGCTTCCCCCGAAACCGTCAAAGGCAAAGGGCAAGGTCGCGGCAACAGTGGGATTTTCATGATGGGAATCTACGAAATCCAAGTTTTAGATTCCTACGAAAACGAAACGTACCACGACGGACAAGCCGGAGCGATCTACAAGCAGACGCCACCGCTGGTCAACGCAATGCGTCCGCCAACCGAGTGGAATACCTACGATATCTTTTGGACCGCGCCGCGATTCAACGAAGACGGCACGCTAAAGTCACCTGCCTACATCACCGCGGTTCACAACGGAGTCTTGATCCAAAACCACTTCGAACTGAAAGGGGACACGCCCTACAATCGTCCGCCAAAATACACCAAGCACGCTGCCAAAGGCCCGATCTCGATCCAAGACCACGGCAACCCGGTTCGCTTCCGAAATATCTGGGTACGCGAAATCAAACCCGTCATCGGCGAACAAGCACGCAAGCCGTTTTTGAAAAACGGCAAGAAAGAAACAGAGATCGAAATCGAAGCGAAGTAGACGATCATTTTTATCGAGAACGGATTCGTGACGCGCAAGAATAAAGCGTCTACCGAGAGAACAAACGCATGATGCTGCCTGATAACCAACCACGAACCGTCTTGATTGGAACAGGCGTGGTGGGACGCGCCATTCTGGACGCGCACATCGCCGCCAATGTCTCAACTTGCGTCGTCGATCAGAACACTGAATCACTGCGTTCAGCTGTTGAATCGTTGACCTTGGATCCTAAATCGTGGTCGACGGAACTATTCGAGATCAACGACTGCCCCGCGTTCGCTTTGAAACATGAGGGTAACCAAGAGTCCGAATCGGTTCTGGTGATCGAGTCGATCGCCGAAAGATTGGAAGTGAAACGCGCTTTCTTTCAGCAAGCGGAAATGATCTTTGGTAGCGAAGCGATATTGTGCAGCAACACATCGACGTTAAAGATCAGCGATATCGCATCGGCTGTTGAGCAACGCGGCAGAGTATGCGGTATGCACTTTTTTATGCCGGTCG
>CAZZDZ010000328.1:0-7315 GCA_964652675.1 uncultured Pirellulaceae bacterium | reverse complement strand
ATCCAACAGGTCTCAACCCTATGGTCAAGACCCGTTAGATCAATGCTAGGCGGCGACGTCTGATTCGATCAGACGATACAGCAAGTCAGCAAAACGCTGCTCGGCTTCGCGACGACGTTCTACGCGCTCTTGAACACTCCAAGTGGAGCGGATGCGTAGGACACGTCGTGAAATCTCTGCATCCGATGGCAGTGTCTCATTGTGAGCGACTGGGGAAGCGTCTGAGACTTCGTTGTTGATGCTGTCTTGAGGAAGTTGGGCGATTGTTAACATAGGAGAATCCCTCCGAGATAAGTGGTTTGCCGATCGGATGATCGACTTTTGAGCATCCACGTTAAAAGAAACGTCGATCCTCTTGTTTTCGCGTCCGGCCAACATGGCCTTGCGAAAGAGTGATAGAGCAACCGGTGTGCCAATCACTAGATTCGACGTAACCGGACCCGAAACAGTTCGCGATAAAAACGCGATTTAACCCGTTTTTTACGGGTCTTTGTGATCAAAATCACATAGAAAAAGAAGTTTCGCTATTCAAATCAACGATGCTAGCGAAACGTCGAATTTTCAAAACCTTGCAAATCTTGCAACTGCCGACTCGGCAGACTCATTACTGCCAATTTGTGTTCTGTTGCACCTCTAATAGCGGTTACCAACCGCTGCCAATTTTCACGACAGCAACATCCACGCAGTTCAACGTACTGCAATTGATTCGCGGCGTCGTAAAGCATGCCAAAGATTTGTTGTTCGCCACCGCTTTGAGTCCAAACAAACGACCCATCCGGTTCGAGATACAGGCGCGGCATTTGTTCTAACCGCGCCGCGGCGTCTTCAAACGAAGTTTCCAGCGCACCACAATCAGGTCCGTACAGATAGACATGAAACGTTTTCATGTTCAAGACAATTCGATTGGCGAATGACTATCAGCAAAGCGATCGCGTTGAACTCCCAACCGCTTTAACAATGACAAATGCAGATCGGACATCGAGGTTGCTTTTCGGAAACGAATCAGTCTGCCCGAGCGAATCGTGCCGCCTCCGCCACCAGCCAGCAACAGCGGCAAGTTTCGATTGGCGTGTTCGTGTCCGTCTGCAAGCGAACTGCCGTACACAATCATGCTGTTGTCCAGCAAGCTGCCGGTGGGTTCTTTGATCGCTTTGAGACGCCCGAGTAGGTAGGCGACCATTTCGGTGTGCCATGCTGTGACGCGGTTGTACATTTCGCGTTTTTCATCGCGCGACGACCAAGACGTCTTGCCATCGTCGTCTTCCGTTTTGCCACTGATGTCTTTCCAATGCGACAGCGCGTGCCAAGTTCCTCGAACGCCATCGACAAAATCAAAGTACCGATTACTCTGACCGTGGTCCAACATAAACGTCGCTACGCGAGTCGCATCGGCCCAAAACGCGAGCACGATCATGTCAATCATTTGACGCATGTACTCGCCGTGGTCTTCTGGAATCCCTGCGTCTGGGCGGACCATCGCTTTGGCCAACAGTGGATTGCCATCGGCTCGTCCGCGTTGCTTTTGTGCAAATTCGATCCTTCGTTCAATGGCTCGGATCGAATCGAGGTACTCGTCTAACTTTTGTTGATCTTGGTCACTGATGCGGCGTTGCATTTGCTTGGCGTCGCTGAGGACCAAATCCACGACGGATTTATTCGCCAGGCCCGATTTGCCAACACGAAACATGCGATCGAAAATGATTCGCGGTTCAATGTCACGAGCCGCGGGGGTCTTGGAATCGATCCATGACAGCGCATTTCGTGGCAGGCTGCTGGTGAAAATTCCTTGTCCGCGCGCCGACATCTCGATCGACGGCAGCAAAGTGTGCTGGCCGATCTCCTTGGCGGCCAGTTGATCGATCGAGGCACCGCCCGCATCGATTTTTTCGCCATCAAAACCGCCACCGGTCAGCCAGGTCGCGGTGCCGGCGATGTGCCCATTTCCACGTGGTGTCCACATGTTGCGAAAGATCGTAATGTCCTCACGGTGTTTTTCCAAAGACCGCATCCAGGGATTCAATTGTTGCAGTTGGTCTTTCGCACCGACCGTCTTGGGCTGCCATGCTCCTTCGGCAACTCCGTTGGGAATGTACATATAAGCCAACCGTGTCGTTGGCTTGGCCGTCTCTGCCGCTCGCGTCGTGCGCCCGGTCATGACTTCCAGCAACGGCAACGATACGGCAGCCCCCGTGCCGCGCAACATCGTTCTTCGCGAAAGGTACCAATTACCGAACACTTGCTTTCTCCGTCACAGGCTGTGAGTTCTGTTTTCTTGGCTGTTGCATCTGAAAGGTGTCACTGAGCACAATCGCGCGGATCAATGTCTGGATTCGCCGGTCGTCATTGTTGGTCTTTGAAATGATTTGTCGCACGGTTGATTCATCATAATACTCCAGTTGTCGGCCAAGCGCATACGACAACATTTTTCGTGTCAGTTGTGCAACCAAGTCATCCATGCGTTGGTCGATGATGACACTACGCAATCCGCTTAAGCCGACAAACTGTGTCCCATCGGGGAATTCACCGCGCGCGGAGAGTTTTCGGCTGGGTTTGTAACGACCGAACCAGTCAAACCGCTCCAACGAAAATCCCAACGGATCGATTTGACTGTGGCAAGCGTAACAGTTTGCGTTGTCACGATGGCGTTGTAGTTTTTGTCGTTGTGTCAGCCTTCGATTCTCCGCGATCCTTTCATCAAACTCGCTGGCATTGGGCGGCGGAGGTGGCGGCGGAGTACCAAGTAATTCAGTCAAGATCCAATTGCCACGCAGCACGGGGCTGGTACGTCCGGGAAAAGAGGTGATCGCCAGCACGCTTGCGTGACCAAGGATTCCGCCGCGTGGAGTTTCTTTTAGATCGACGCGCCGCATGTGGTCGCCTTTGATGCC
This sequence comes from uncultured Pirellulaceae bacterium, assembly GCA_964652675.1. GTDB lineage: Bacteria > Planctomycetota > Planctomycetia > Pirellulales > Pirellulaceae > K23-9. Next base: position 4,427 of record CAZZDZ010000328.1, on the reverse strand, counting down.
CGGCATGCGATAGTGTTTGGCAAGCTCTTCATTCAAAAACGTGTAATCGCTATCGATCAAACGGTCGATCGGTGCGTTGGTCGTCACCAGCGAGTGAAAGAACATTCCTGATTCTTGCAAAATCGCATCGCACAACGAATCGGTACACCAAGGATTGTCGATTGGCCCTGGTCGGACTCGATTCAGATTGGTGTAGCCGAGCCATTGGGCTGCGAACAAACTGCCCAGCGTCGACGACTTGGGATCGGCGATCATCCGATTCACTTGTTTCAACAGCACATCGGGTTTGTGCAATTGCTGCTTTTCAGCGAGCGCAAACAACTCGTCATCTGGCATGGATGCCCACAAGAAATACGATAGTCGGCTGGCCAGTTCCCAATCATCAATTCGATACGAATCATGTTTGTGCTGTTGTCGTTCACTGCGAATCAGAAAACTGGGCGAAACCAGGATTGCTTGAACGATGTTTTGCATCGCCACATCGTATGACTGTCCCTCCGACCGCAACTTGTGGAAATGTGTCAGCAACGGGCTTATTTCTTGTGGCTGTGGTTTGCGACGAAACGCGCGGCCAGCAAACTTCGTCAGCACCTGCTGTGCATTGGCAGGGTCTTTGGCAACAGAATAGAAACGCTTGCGTGATGCCTCCTGCGAAAACACTCTCTGTGCGACTTCGTCGGCCGCACCCACATAGCGTTCCATCGTGATCGCCTGAATGAACAGGCTGTTGGCGCTGTTGTCGAAACCGCTGCTGGCAACCATGTCATCAGGGAACTTGTCCGCTGGCCGCAAATCAACACCAAACAAATCGCGAATCGTATGGTTGTACTCGTCGTGGGTTAACCGTTTGGCCGGTTCGTAGCCGACCTGATGAACGGTCGCGTAGTCAAAGTTCTGGATTTCGTTGGTCAACCAAGCAACCATGTAGCGGCGATCTGATTCGCTGGGTGATTCGGCTTCGGCGGGCGGCATCGAACGGTTTTTCAGTTGCTCGATCACGTTGATCCAGTGTTTGCGATTCACCACGAGAGGCTTTTCCGTTGCCAATCGCTCCAAGTTCAGATCACCCAGCGCGGATGCACTGTCGTGGCATTCGCCGCAAGTGTTTGTGAGCAAGCGTGCCATGCGATGTTCAAAACGCTGCGAGCCCGCATCAACCATTTCCGCTTCGCGTAATTTGATCGGCAACGATTGGGCGTCACGGTCTTTGAGTTCGGACTCCGGTTCAGGGTCAGTCGTTTCGTCTTCGTGTGGCTCCCCCAGTTCTTCGCGAATCTCATCGATGCGTTCTTGTAGTTCGCGAATCGCCTCTTCCTCGCCTTCTTCTTCCGCGTACATCAGTTCGCGCTGCAGTTCCAGCAGTTCAAATCGACCTTCCACTTCGCCGCCCAACTCATCAAGTCGCTCTTCAATTTCGTCGACGGCTTCTTCGTTGTCGGATTCGATTGCCTTGTAAAGCTTGCGGTGTAGATCGAGCCGTTTACGCTGAAGTTTCCATATTCGCTGAAACGGGTCGGTGTCCTTTTCCGGGAAATCCTCGCTGAGAATCATGTCTCTTGCGATGTGAAAGAACTCCGCAGACTGTCGGAGCAGTTCAAGTTCTTCTCTGCCCATCTCCAACCAAACATTTTTTAGATCGATCTGCTGTTCAAGCGACTCGATCTGGTCGTCGTCACCATTCTTTTCTGCTTGTTCGATCTTCTTTTCCAGCTCTTGTTGCTCGCCGCGTACTTGCAGACCTTTCTTTAGCAGTTCAATTCGACGCTCGGACAGTTTGGTCTGCTCCAGCAGTAACTCGTTTGCAATTTGGGCTCCGCGCAGGTGATTGCGAATTTCATCGATAACTTCGTCGCCTGATTCTTCTTGGGCCTGGGCAAACGGGATTGAAAGGCTGACCAGAAAAGCGGCTATGACAGCACGCATTGCGAAAGCAATCGATGGAGAGAGGGGGCTGCTAAGCATCTTTTTTTGTCGACAGAGATGGATCGCGGTGGGGCGTTGCGGGCCTTCAATTGTAGTATGCCCCAGACGCTCAAGGAGATGCTTTCATACGTCGAAGATTTGGAATTCGCCGTTTAGGGGCGAATCATCGCCGGATGACGAGCGTGAAACATGCAGTGAAACAAGTGATTGTGTTTTGACCTTCCGAATTGGTTGTCAAACAAGTATTCATCCGACAACGATGGCGCAAATGAAAGTTTGCACACCATCACTAAGGGACGCAAGGATTCGCGTACACAAGAGACACCGATCAGCGGAAGGATCGACTGATAGGCAATGAATATGCATCAGCATTGGCAACCAAACCCTGGACTTCCTGTTCAACCAATCCAACCTTGGCAGTTAGCTGACGCGTATCATGCTGCGCAGTCAGCCAATGCGCGCTTGGCTGATGCACAACACGCGTTTGCGCGCGAAACCGAACAGCTTCATACGAACATCGCTGCGCTGGAACATTCGGCGACCATTCGCGAGAAGACCATTCGTGATTTGCAGTCCAGACTCCAACTGCAAACAAACGAACTGTCACAAGCCCGAACTGATTCGGCAGAAGCAATCGAAACAGCGGAAAAGACGGTCGCCGAATTTTCTGCCGAGTACGCTGCCGAAACAAAAAGGATGCGAGAAGTCGTTTCGGACCATCAGCTTACCGCAGCGAAAAAGGAAGCCGATTTCAGTGAATTGCAAACGAACTACAACCGTAGCGAGTTTGCACTCAAGCACGTTTCGGCGCAGAACGATGAACTGATTGCCAAATTGGAGCAATCCACGCAGCAGTACACCGTCGAAAAACAACAGTTCGCGACAACGGTTTCTGAACATCAGAAGTTGTTGGAGCAACGAGACGCCGACATCCTGCGGCTTCGTGAACAGTTGGACGCCACCGAAACACAGCACAAGTCTGACGTGGAGTCTCTGCGACAGAAAGTGAGTGAGTTGGAGCATGCTGCGACCGACCATGAACGGACTCTGCATGACTTGGATACGTTGTGCGATCAGCGATCCGCCGAAATCGCTGACCTAACGGAGATGGGGCAAACCCTTGAATCAAAGCTGTTGCGAGCCTGCGATTTGTTTGAAGCGAGCCTCGCCGATCAACAGAAAGATCATGCTGCCGCGATTGAGTTGTTTGAAGGAGCGATCGCAGAAAAACAACAAACGTTTGAATCAAAGTTGGCAGGGCTGCAGCAAGAACACGCAGCGCAAATCAAGCGGTTTGAAGGAGCGATTGCAGAAAAGCAACAAGAAATAGAGTTGCTGCAAAATGAAATCCAGCAACAACAAGAGACAATCAAAACAAAACAGTCCGAGTTGGACGAAGTCACCGAGATGAGTCAGTCCATTGACTCGCAGCTCACTGACGCTGTCAGTCAACACAACGAACAGCTAGAACGCTTGCAGTCGACCGTCGCCGAAAGCGAAGTCGAAGCTGAATCGCGAAAAGCCGAACTGCGAGATTTGGCCAAAAACTTGGTCCAACGTGAGATGGAATTCAATGCTCAATTGAAATCCGTTCGTGAGGAAGCAGCTCAGGAACTTTCGGAAGCCATTGCTGAGAAAGATGCTCAGATTGCCCAGGTGGCAGAACAAATCGCTCAGAAAGAAGCAGACTACGAGGCCGAGATTCAACGCCTGACTGGCATGACCGTGACGCTGGAAGGATCTTACAACGGGGCGCAGTCGCTGATTCACGAATTGCAAACGCAACACCAAGACACGATCGCGGGGCTTCAACAGCAAGCCGCAAATCATGTTCAGCAAATCCAACAGCAATTGTCTGATCAGATTGAACAGTTGCAAACAAGTTTGGCAAGCACAACGCAGCGACTACAAGAAGCAGAGTCGTTGCTGCACGAACGTGAATCAGACCAGAGTGCCCAGCAAGGCATCCATCAGTTGCTGCAAAACGCAGACGACAATCAAGATTTGATCGCGGAATTGAAACGCCAGATCGACGACCTTTCGCGACAACATGAAAAACTGTTGGCACAGCGGGACACAGAAGTCGCCCGATACGCGCAAGAGGTAGAACAGCTACGTAGTTCGCTGGAGTCATTGAGTACGGAGTCCGCAGAGACTCAACAGTTTCATACTGAGCAGTTGGCAAATCGCGAAGCCAGCTTGAGTCATCAGTTGGACAAGCTACAGAGCATTCGCGAACAAGAAGCAACGTCCCGATTGCAGCAGATCAGCGAGCTGGAAGAACGGCTTGCCAAACTGCAAGCGAATCAGTCTGCCGATTCGAATTTGTTGGAGGCGAGAACACAGGAACTCACCGAGCAACTTTCGGCTGTGATGTTGGCCAAACAGAACGCCGAGAGCGAGGTTCAACGTTTGGCGAATCAGTTGAGCCACCAGGAAGCAGAGTTTCAAGAAGGCGCCCAGCGTCTGTCGCTACAAGTTTCGCAGTTGCAGCAAAACAATCG
>CAZZDZ010000327.1:5594-7320 GCA_964652675.1 uncultured Pirellulaceae bacterium | reverse complement strand
GAGTTGGTTGCGCAATGTCTCGAACCCCATGCTGATGCATGGGGCTATATGCTGTCGCTGCTTCGCAGCTGATTTGTAAAGGCGCGCCGGGTTACCAAAATGACGCACTAGCATTATCAAAACACAATGACATTTTACTATTCTGACGCATTCAAATTTGGACGGACATCATGAGTTTGGCGAAGGATAGATCCGGAATTGAAATTCCTGATCGCATGCGAACGAAGCTGGAAAAGTTCCAAAAGAAGGTTTGGATCATCAAACTTGCTGAAGGCTTGTTGGCCGCGGCATTCGGTCTGCTTGTTTCTTACCTTCTGGTGTTCGTGCTCGATCGATTTTTTGATACTTCGGCGCTGGCCCGCACAGCCATCCTGATTGCAGGCACACTTGGGCTGGCAGTCTGGTTCCCACTTGTATGCCACAAATGGATTTGGAAAAACCGCAAGCTTGAACAAGTCGCCCGGCTACTGAAGTACAAGTTCCCACGCCTGGGTGACCATCTGTTGGGCATCATCCAATTGGTCAACAACGACCAAGAAAGCCAACGTAGCGAAGCGTTGACTCGCGCTGCCTTGGCTCAAGTCGACGAAGAAACAAAAGATCGTGAGTTCGCAAACGCGGTTCCCTATCCCAAGCACGTCCGTTGGGCTTTCATCGCCGGTGTGCCAGCTGTGATCGCAATCGCTGCGTTGGTGATTGTTCCGGCTGCTGGCAGCAACGCGATGGTGCGTTGGTTGATGCCATGGAAAAACACCGAGCGTTACACGTTTGCTCAGATCGAAAATCTGCCCGAGAGCATTGTCGTTCCCGTTGCAGAAAAGTTCTCGCTCAATGCGACGCTCAGCCCGGAAACTAAGTGGTCGCCCAAAACCGCATCCGCATCCGTTGGCGAAGCAAGCATTTCCGCGCCACAACAAAATGGTCAGTACGGGTTCCAGATTCCGCCGCTGAAACAGAACTCCAAACTGAACGTGTCCATCGGTGATATTCGCGAGACCGTAGAAATCACGCCGATGGCTAGGCCAGAAATTTCGCAGCTCTTGGCCAACATCACGCTGCCTGACTACCTGCAACGCACCGAGCCTGTCGTGAAAGACATTCGCGGCGGCGTGGTGACCATGGTCACTGGCAGTCAGGTTGAATTCGTTGGCACCGCAACACGCGACATCGTCGAAGCAACAGCCGATGGCGATAGCATCCAAGTGGATGGGCCTACGATTGTGACGACTCCTGTCAGCGTGAGTGCTAACCGAGTCATGGAGTTTCAATGGAAAGACGCTTTGGGGCTGACGTCCAAGCAACCGTTGAAGTTGAAGCTTCGTTCGGAATCAGACCAAGGCCCTTCGCTTGCTTGCCGCAAGTTAGAAAAGCAGCGGGTGATCATGGAAAAGGACGTTTTGGCTTTTGAAGTCGACGCGTCCGATGACTTTGGCGTCAAAACGATTGGCATGCAATGGAGCGGGACGGTTGAACAGAAAGTCAATTACGAAGCATCGGTTGGCGAAAAGATCGTTGCCGCAGGAACTCCCGATTCCAGCGAACTTACCACGATTGCAACGTTCTCGCCCCAGCGTTTGGGGATTCGCCCGCAAGTCATCAAGTTGCGGTTGTACGCTCAGGATTACTTGCCGCAGCGTGAACGCGTTTACTCGCCGACTTACACGGTTTTTGTATTGAGCGAAGACGATCACGCGATTTGGTTATCGCGCCGCATGGACGAATGGTT
>CAZZDZ010000327.1:0-5494 GCA_964652675.1 uncultured Pirellulaceae bacterium | reverse complement strand
CTTGAAGGCAGCACGTTTGTCAAACGACTCAAGGCAATGTCTCGGTTGCAGCTTGAACTTGCCCAAGACGTCAATGAGATGACTTTGAAAGAGTTTGGCGTCGCCGATCACAGCATTGAAAAACCGACCAAAGAGCGTTCGCAGTTGCTTTCCGAACGTGAACTCCTGCACCGAACCACGGTGACAAACATTCAAGAAGACTTGGAGGCCTATGCGAATCGCGTTGACGAAAAAGCGTACGCGAGTCTCCTTGAAGAGATGAATGAAGAAGATGTTGTCAAACAGTTCTCGGATATCTCTGCCAGGATCACGGCCAACGAATCAGGCAGCTCGATCGCTCATTTGGAATTGCTTGCCGACACGTTCGACCGATGGGCCGAACAGCTTGTCGCGCCCAGCGACCCGAGTGGCGGATTGTGACCAGGCGGTTCGGGTGGCAGTTTGCCACCATCGATTGTTTTAGAAGTTATGAAAATCTTGGAAATGGAAATCGCTCTTCGTGAGGAGACTCGCGGCTTGCAACAAGCCAAACCTCAATTGGATACCGAAAAGTACCGTCAAGACGCGGGTGGTTTGGCCGAGACGCAGCAGCAACTTTCGGATCGCGCCCAAGCAGTCATTGATTTTGTTCTTGGCCTCGACAATACCGAAGAATTCGAGAAAGAGTTGGACCAACTAAAGAAATCTCGCGCCGCAATGAACGACGCGGTCGCAATTTTGAGCGAACCCGACACGGGTGCGCCAGCAATCGCAGCGGAATCCGAAGCGATTGAGTGGTTGTTGATGGCCAAGCGTTCCAAAGGGCCTCTTACAAGAGACGGCGAGAACATGACCGGTTCGGCACTTGCTCTCTTGGGCGAAACGGACGAGGAAAAGGCGCAAGTTCAGCAGCGTGTCGTTCAGCAGTCGACCGGAACGTCCGAAAGAGTCGTCGCAGAAGAATTCCGCTACGGCTTGGACCAGTACTTCGAGAATCTGGAGAAGAGAAAGTGATGCTCCAAGAAAACGAGAACTCAAAACCCGTAGCTGGACTCGCCAGAGTTCAGGCCACCGCCCAAACAGCCCCGAAGTCTGGCGACTCCGGCTACTTTGCGCGACCAGGAATGATTCACCGATTTTTTTTATTCGTCGCCTCGGTATCCATCTGCACGATCGCAACCAGCAGCATGAACCGCTGCAGCGCTCAGGTGGGAATGATCGACGTTCGCGAAGGCACTGGGATTCCGGCGGAAGTTTATACCATCTACGAAAAGGGCGCGAATTTCCTGGCGGCGACTCAACTGGACGATGGGACATGGGGCGTAGGAGTCCAGCGCCATGGCAACGAAGTCAACGGCATCGCAAGCCTATGCGTGATGGCATTCCTTTCGACCGGCGAAGATCCGAATTTTGGCAAGTACGCCAAAAACATTCGCAAAGCTCTGCGGCACATTATCCAGGATCAAGATCCAAAAACGGGATACATCCAAGGCAACATGTACGTCCACGGATTCGCCATGCTTGCTCTGTCGGAATGCTACGGTGCTGTTGACGACGAACTGCTTTGGTCCGGCGTCAAAGATAACAAAAAGAAACGAACAGTTGCCGAAGCCTTGGAGCTTGCGGTTCGGTTGGCCGTGACGGCACAAAAGACAAACTTGGTAGGCGGTTGGCGATACAGCCCAAACAATAAGGACGCCGACACCTCGATCACTGGTGCTGTCTTGATGGGCTTGCTGGCGGCACGCAACGCAGGGATCGCAGTTCCCGATGAAACAATCGACAAAGGAATTGACTACATGCGAAGCATGACGTCGGACACATCAGGGGTGGTTGCCTATACCGGCAAATTTGGGGCGAACCTTTCTCAAGCACGCAGCACGATTGCCTGTCTGATTTATGCAGTTGGAAAGCGGGCGGAAACGAAAGAGTTTCAGGCCACAAAAGACCATGTCGTTGCCCACTGCATGAAACAAGACTCGTGGCCCTTTTACTTGCGTTACTACCAAGCCCAGGCATTGTTCCAAGCTGACTATACGACCTGGCAAAAATGGAATCGTGACACGATTCGCAAGTCACGCGAGATACAAACCGCCGATGGCCAAATTGGAAAAAGCGAACACGGTGCAGCCTATTCGACTTCGATGGCACTGCTCGCTTTGGCACTGAACTTCAAGTTTTTACCAATCTACGAACGATGAACAATCAAATGCCTTTTGCGAATCCAATCGGACTGTTTGGCACAGTGATCTCCGGACGTCGCCGCATGCCGTTGTGGTTTGCGATGTGTGCGGTCACTTTGGTCGCATTCTGCCTCCAGGGAAACATCCAAAACGCCAGTGCCCAAAAAAGCGAACCGGCGGAACAGAACACCACATTGCTAACGCTTCATAGCGGCATCATCATCTCTGGCGAAATCGTCAAGGGAACCGAATCGACTCTATCGATGACCTCGAATTTGTTCGATAGTGATCTGGAATTCGACCTGGCCGAGTGTAACAACGTTCGGTTTCCAAGCGACGAATCGCGACAGTTCACAACGGAGAGATTCCGCGTGCGAACAACCAGCGGTGACAGCCTTTACGGCGACATCTCCAAGCTGGATGACAATGGGTTGCAGTTGGATTCTGACCGGCACGGCAAGTTGACAATCGCCAGGGAAAACATCTCCAGCATCATCGACCTGGAAAACGCAGGCGAAATTCTGGGAGAGATCACGGACGTTCAACACTGGGGATCGTTGAATAAGACTCAAAAATACTGGAAGATCGGAGATTCCGGCGAACTTCGTAGTGCTAGGCATTACATCAACCTGTCTTACCAATGCGATCTTCCCGACACCGTTCTTATTGAGCTGACGGTCACGTGGAGAAAAACGCTTGACATGGTCTTTGGATTGGGAGCTCCCGAATCAAAGAAAGCGATCGACCAACTTCCACGCATCATCAACGCAAAAGGCTCGCTTGTTCTGAAGCAAAAAGATGTGTTCGCAACCATCTACGATTCGATCAAATCGGAACAACGACGCTTGAGTATGCAGATTCATTGGGATCGAAAAAAAAACACGATCGCTGTCTGGAATGAAAACGCCAAGGAACTTTGCCCTCCGACCAAAATCCCAGGGTCCATCGATGGAATCACTCCTGGGGTTTACCTTGAAAATAGAAAGGGCGACCTTCAAATCCAAACGCTGCGAATCAGTAAAATCGCAGCCGCCTACGATTCGTCCAAGAAAGGTGTGCAAGCGACCGACTCAATCGAGTACGGCGAACTACAGTCGTTCGATGGAAACCAATGGACGGTAAGAAAATCAAAGCAGTCCGGTGATCGGACCGTTGCGGCTACAGAATTCCGATCTGCCATCTTGAGTCATAAAAAAACAGAGGCTCCGAAAGGCACCAATGCAATTCTGCGGTTTCAAGACGGCGCGACTCTCGCAGGCAAACTGCTGTCAGTTGCCGATGGAAAAATCAAACTCCAATCAGGGTTTTCCAATCAGCCAGTGATTTCTGCGATCGCCGGCATTGCTGAAATCAGGTTTCCAACATCATCGGACAACAAAAACAAAGCCAAGCCAACAAGTAACCACAAGTTAATCACCGTCAAAGGACCAGTACGCGGACAGCTAGTACCTGGAACTGGAAAACCAGATGATGTGATCCGCTGGCAGCCCGCTGGTTTTAAGCAAGGATTTCCCCTCGCCAATACGGATGCAAAAATCGTTTTGTCCGACGATTCGATTAGCTCAGCAAAAGATGGCAAAAAGGCTTGGCCTGACAAAATCTACTTCACGAACAAAGACACCATGCCGTGTCGTGTTTTGTCGACCAACGAAAAGGAAGTTGTTTTCGATTCATTCGCCGGAAACGTTCGCGTACCTCACGACGCGGTCAAAGCGGTAGAGCTTTCTACGTTAGGTTCTTCGGCCGCTGTGCCTTGTCAGGATGACGCTTGGCACTTTTCCGAAGAAGCACAACGAATCGTCATCGAAAAAGACACTGCCGCGGCGGTTGAACCCATTAGCGAAAACGAAATTGCCATTCGTGCTCGAGGCCGATTCGGGCACTCCAACCTTGCAACGCTTGGCATGCTGAAATTCAACCTGAACTGGAAAAAGCGTTGTCTAGCAACGCTGGAAGTTCGTCAATTTGTTCGCAACCCGACTGCGTCCAACAATGGAGTCGGTGCGATGATTCGGATGTGGGACAACTGCGTGATCGTCCGCAACCTGCAAGACAATCGCGCCGGCGAGTCCAAGCCAGTCATGACCCCGAGCCGCAAAGCTGAAATTGGGATCGAGGTCAAAAACGACAAACTGAACGTACTGGTCAATGGCAAGATCGTATTCTCGAACGACATCAACCCAAACGACATCAAGGGTAACGCGGTTTCGATGAACATGAGTGTCTTTCGAAGCGACGATCCGAAACAAGTTCGCATGAAAGATATCTCCGTTGAACAAGCGGGCTTGGGCGACTCTTCTAAATTCATCGATGCAGAGAACTTGGAACAGTTGTTGACCATCCCGCGCTTACATCAAGACAATCCGCCAAAGCAAATACTGTTTGGGCGCAACTTTGACCTGCTTCGCGGCAACCTACTTGCTCTCAGCAGCGACAAGATTGAATTCGAGTCCCGGCTCGATCGCTTTTCCTTTGATCGAGACCTGATCTCGAGCATCGTCTGGCTACACGCAAAGACTCCGGCTCAGTTAGCGAAAGAACAAGCCGCTGCTAAAGCTGCAAACGAAGCTTCAGAAACAGATAAAGATTCAAACAACGCACGTGATCAAGTCGTACAACTCGTGATGAAAGACGGCCGGCGACTGACTGTCAGTGCAAAAAAATGGACAAGCACAACCTTCGAGGGGAGTTCGGATGTGCTGGGTGACTGCAGTGTGCCAGTCGCCGACATCAAAGAACTACGAACGGGAAGAGCAGCTACAGACGCCACCGACATTGCCTATGCAGACTGGGTCACCAAGCCCGCCCGCGCGGTCAATCTCGAAGCTGTCGCTGCTAGTGGCGGTTCAGGTTCCAGTGACCATTCACCGCTCGTAGGCACCAAGGCAGAAGACTTCAAGGTGAAGCTACTTGATGGATCCGACTTCAAGCTTTCAGAACAAAGAGGTAAGGTTGTCGTTTTAGATTTCTGGGCAACCTGGTGCGGCCCTTGCATTCGGGCAATGCCGCAAATGATCAAAGCAACCGGCTCGTTTGACCCCGACCAAGTTGTCTTCGTCGCTCTGAACCAACTAGAAGACCCTGAAACTATCAAGCCGTTCTTGAAGCAGAAAGGCTGGGAAATGACAGTTGGCTTGGACAGTGGAGACGCCGCAGACAAATTCCAAGTACGCGGTATTCCACAGTCGGTGATCATCGACAAAGACGGCAAGATCGCACTTCTAGAAATCGGTGCACAGGAAGGACTACACGACAAAATGTTCAACGCCATCAAAAGCATCGCAGGTGACGGTGCGCTCAAGAAATAGTTACCGTAACACGTAGCCGGAGTC
>CAZZDZ010000326.1:3369-7379 GCA_964652675.1 uncultured Pirellulaceae bacterium | reverse complement strand
AAACGAAATTTTTTTGCCCTTCGCGCTCACGCTCCTGGTCGGCTAACTTGGATCTGGATTGATTCTATGTGGCGAACGAAAAATCGGTTTCTCGCTCAATCTGTTTCCCCGCCGAGCAACCAATAACACATGACCGAAGACTTTGCAGATGATGGTTTTGCGATCTTGCAAAGCGTTGTGTCTTTGGCTGATTGCCTGCGAATTGCAGATGAAATTTCGCTTGCCATGCAGCAACGTGATGGCGACGCAATCCAGGCTAGTCCGGGTAGAGTCGTGGGAGGACGAAACCTGCTGAGTCTTTGGGATGGCTGGCGCAATATTGTTGGTGTTCCAAGTGTGCGTCGCTTGATCGACGAACAAGTTGGATCATCGGCTGGCGTGGTGCGCATTTTGTTTTTTGACAAACCACCCGGCAAAGGCTGGTCTTTGTCGATGCACAAGGACCGAACGATCGCGGTGAAAGAACACATCGATCCACCAGCACCGTTTGCCAAGCCGACTAGGAAAGCGGGTGTGCCACATGTAGAAGCAACCGAAGACTTGCTGCGCCGAATGCTGACGTTGCGATTACATCTTGATCCGATGCACCAAGACAATGGTCCGTTGGTCGTCATACCAGGATCACATGCGGGCAACAGCAATCGGGCAATCGAAACGATTCAGTGTGAAGCAGGCGACCTGTTTGTGATGCGCCCGCTACTGTCCCACGGCAGTCGCGCCGCCAATCCCGAAACGGTCGATCATCGTCGAGTCGTTCATTTGGAATTGGCTCCCGAAGAGACATTGCCAAACGCGTATCAGTGGCACGATTTCAAAAACGCAGACGTGTTATCGTGTTGATGCGGCCTTTTTACTCTGGCTCGTATTTACTCTGGTTCGTAGGCCAAGTTTGGCCCTAACCAACGTTCGACTTCGTTCAGCGGTAGGCCTTTGCGTTTGGCGTAGTCTTCGACTTGATCTTTTGTCATTCGATCAACTGCGAAATACCTGGCTTCGGGGTGACCGAAGTACAAGCCGCTCACTGCCGCCCCGGGTGTCATCGCATAGCTGCTGGTCAGTTCGACGCCCGTGTTCTTTTCCGCGTCCAACAGATCAAACAGTGTTCGCTTTTCGGTATGGTCGGGACAAGCTGGGTAGCCAGCAGCCGGGCGGATGCCACGGTACTTTTCTGAGATCAGCTCTTCCTTGGATAAGCCTTCGGTGGCACCAAAGCCCCAGTCTTTTCGAGCCGTTTCGTGCATCAATTCAGCGAACGCTTCGGCCAATCTGTCTGCGACCGCCTGAACGGTGATGGCTTGTTCGTCGTCCAAGTCCGCTTTGTATTTGTTGGCCAATTCTTCGGCACCGATACCTGCCGTGACGACAAAACCGCCGACGTAGTCTTCGCGTCCGCTATCGTGTGGAGCAACGTAGTCTGCCAGCGATCGGAAATCCTTTTGGCCTTTCCGTTCCCATTGCTGTCGCAAACAGTGCAGTCGCGATAGTTCGGTGGATCGCGATTCGTCTGTGTACAAAATGATGTCGTCATTGTCGCTCGCCGCAGGCCAAAATCCGTAGACAGCGTTAGCAGATAATGATCCATCCGCGATCATCTGATCGAGCATTTTGTTGGCGTTGTCGTAGACTTCGCGTGCGACTTCGCCGACCACTTTGTCATCAAAGATCTTGGGGTACTTGCCTTTCAGCTCCCAAGTCATGAAGTATGGCGACCAATCGATATAGGGTCGAATGTCGGCAATCGAAAAGTCCTTCAATACCTTTACACCGGTGAAGGCTGGTTTGTCGATTTGGACGTTTGCCCAGTCCGTGGTGAAGCGGTTGGCCAGCGCGTCGGCGTACGGCACCAGTTTTTGCTGACGATCCCGGTAGCTGGCAACAAGTTTCTTTTGGGTTTCGATGTTTTCGGCAACGAAACCAGATCGCAATTCTTTGCTGACTAGTTTTTCTACCACACCCACGCTGCGGCTGGCATCCAGCACGTGGACAACAGGGTTTTCGTAGACCGGTGCGATCTTTACGGCGGTGTGTTTGGCGCTGGTGGTGGCACCTCCGACCAATAGCGGAATGTTCATCTCACGACGTTTCATTTCGCGCGCGACGGTGACCATTTCGTCCAAGCTTGGTGTGATCAGGCCGCTTAACCCGATCATGTCCGCGTCGTGTTTAACCGCTTCATCAAGGATCGTTTCGCAGGAAACCATCACGCCCAAGTCGATGACTTTGTAGTTATTGCATTGCAAGACGACGCCAACAATGTTTTTGCCGATATCGTGAACGTCACCTTTGACGGTGGCGATCAAGAACACGCCGCGTTCGGATGCGCCTTCCAGCCCGGCCGCTTTTTTCTCCTCTTCCATGAATGGTTCAAGGTAGGCGACTGCTTTCTTCATCACGCGTGCGGATTTGACAACTTGCGGCAAAAACATTTTGCCTTCGCCGAACAAATCACCGACGACGGACATACCGTCCATCAACGGTCCTTCGATCACTTGCAAACAACGATCAAAACCTTGGCGAGCTTCTTCGGCGTCTTCGACGATGTATTTGTCGATGCCTTTGATCAACGCGTGCTTCATCCGATCGGCAACGGGAGCTTCGCGCCAGGTTAGGTCTTCGGCAGCTTTCTTTTTTCCGCCGCCTTTGACTGATTCGGCGAATTCCAGCATGCGATCGGTTGCATCGTCGCGGCGGTTTAGCAGTACGTCTTCGACATGTTCGAGCAGATCTTTGGGGATTTCTTCGTAGATCTCCAACTGACCCGCGTTGACGATGCCCATGTCCAAACCGGCTTTGACGGCGTGGAATAAAAACGCGCTGTGCATGGCTTCGCGAACGCGGTCGTTACCACGGAAACTGAAGCTGATGTTGCTGACACCGCCGCTGGTTTTTGCGCCGGGACATTCTTCTTTGATTCGCCGAACGGCATTGATGAAATCGACGGCGTAGTTGTTGTGTTCTTCGATTCCGGTGGCGACCGTTAGGATATTAGGGTCAAAGATGATGTCTTCGGGCGGGAAATTGACCTCGTTGACTAGCAAATCGTAGGCGCGTTTGCAGATACGGACTTTGTCTTCTTCGTTCGCCGCTTGGCCTTTTTCGTCAAAGGCCATCACGACGGCGGCAGCACCGTATTGGCGGATCAATCGAGCACGACGCAAGAACTCTTGCTCGTCGTCCTTGATCGCGATCGAGTTCACGATTGCTTTGCCTTGTACGTTTCGTAGTCCCGCTTCCAATACTTCCCACCGACTGCTGTCGATCATCACGGGAACGGCGGCTATCTCCGCCTCTCCGGCAATCAGGCGCAAGAAGCGTGTCATCGCCTCGACGCCATCTAGGAGTGCATCATCAAAGTTAACATCGATTACCGATGCACCGTTTTGAACTTGTTCGCGAGCAACTTCGACTGCTTCTTCGTAATTCTCTTCGCTGATCAAGCGTTTGAATTTCCGGCTACCTGTCACGTTCGTTCGTTCGCCGATCATCGTGAACGGAATTTCGGGACGCATCACCATGGGTAGCTGGCCAGACAACCGTGTGTAGACCGGGCCGAGGACTTCTTGTTTGGGTTTGCAGCCTTTCACACGCTGTGCCATCGCGGCGATGTGCGGCGGGGTGGTGCCACAGCATCCGCCAAGGATATTGATCCAACCATTGTCGGCATAGTCACCGACAATATCGGCCATCGGTTTAGGATCTAAGTCGAATTGGCCCATCTCGTTAGGCAGTCCGGCGTTGGGATGGCAGCTAATCGGAATTCCCGTTGCCTTGGACATCTCTTCGACGTGCGCACGCATTACATCTGGGCCTAGTGCGCAGTTCATCCCGATCGACAACAACGGAAAGTGCGAAAGTGCCGTCACGAATGCTTCGACACTCTGTCCGCTAACAAAGGTACGTCCGCCTTTATCGAATGTTCCACTGACCATTACCGGCACGCGCCGGCCGCCTTCGTCAAAGTAACGCTTGATAGCGAACAAACAGGATTTCAGGTTCAGCGTGTCGATCGC
>CAZZDZ010000326.1:0-3269 GCA_964652675.1 uncultured Pirellulaceae bacterium | reverse complement strand
GCTTCGTAGTAGGCGTCGTGAATCGCTGTGATCTTGTCTGGATGGGTCAGGCAGAGGATATCGGAAAAATTCTTGAGATCTTTATTGTGATCTGCGAATCGATCGCCCCGAACGGCTGCTTCGTCCAGCTTCAACCGCTGAATCATGGTCCCCATTGCACCATCTAGTAGCAAAACCCGCTCGCGGATTAGCCCTGAAAGCAAGGATTCGTTCAATTCGGCTCGTAACATCTGAGTTTCACAGTTGGGCAAGAAATAGGGGTTAACCAGCTATCTTCGTTAGTGTTCGGGTAAATCACAAGGCGAACATGAGTGAAACCCGTCTTTGGGCGGCGGCATTCAATCTTGCCTGATCCGAAAAGTTTGGGTATTCCGCAAATGCCTCAAGATTCCTCTGGCCGTTCACCGATTAAGACGTGTGGATGTGTCACGAGTTCGTTGAAGCGTGACAAAACCATCGCGATTCGGTACGAATCGCGTTTTTACCCAATGCACAGGAAGAATCGCATGACCGTCTCGCCAAGTCGGCCTCAAGACGGCAATCGCCGACCGTCATCCACGATCCGGAATGCAAGACGCTCAGTGAAAGCTCGAAATTCAGCCCTGCCACCGATCCTTTTCCAGTTGCCGAACCTCGGTTCTGGTTCCAGCGATGACGCTCCAGACGACACTGAGAACGCTTCGCCGACCATCCAAGAGGCGTCAGAGGAGCAAAACGCGGCCTCCGCTGATCGGAGTGATTTGCCTGATTCGGTTGCTTTGAGTAGTCAAGATGATACCGAGGCGACTGCGTCCAGCGAGCCACGGATCACCCGAATCGATCCCCCCGAATCAGACGTGTCTCTTCTGGAACGAATGGGTACCCACGCCGTCGTATTTGGCATGTTGGGTTTGATGATCGGCGGTGCGATCTATATCAGTCGCAACATTAACCTGCCCAAGAAACAGCGGATTGTAGAAGAGCAGTCGTTGGACCAAGCCATTGCGACACCAATGGTGGAATTGGCCAGCCCCGTTCACACAATGCCCTCTCAAACCATCCACTCTCAAACCATCATTGGGCCACCCTCAGGAATTGCGCCGCCAACGGAAGTCACGTTTC
Source organism: uncultured Pirellulaceae bacterium (assembly GCA_964652675.1). GTDB lineage: Bacteria > Planctomycetota > Planctomycetia > Pirellulales > Pirellulaceae > K23-9. Next base: position 2,168 of record CAZZDZ010000326.1, on the reverse strand, counting down.
CTATTCAGGTCGCGATGCCATCGCACCGCACCGATGTCTCTTCGGGTGACATTGTCAGCCTGTCCGAACCAGTGATGGGAGTGGCTACGCCAGCGTTTCCTGTTGCACAATCAATGCCTACCGCGCAATCGATGCCTATCGCGCAGCCATTGCCTACTGCACAACCACCAGAATTTGCTGCACCACTTCCAGCGTCGATTGCTCTGGTGCAACCAAACACACAAGGCACACCCAATGTCAGCGAAGCCGAGTTGCAGTTGGCAGAGCGCAGCAAGCAACTGGCCGAGCAAATCGCTGAAACCGAAGCGTCCATCCAAGACGCGTTGCCCGATGCTCCCACTGAACCGCTGCAAAGTTTGGCCGACATCGCCAAAGAGAAAGCAGCTCCAGCACCGAGCGAAAAAGAAACTTTGCTCGTCGAACCGATCGTCAAAATCCCATCCGACGACAAACTGGATCAAGAGTTAAACGCAGCATTGGAATCAATGAAAGCCGACGCGATGCCAACTCTGGATACGCAATCGGTTGCAAAAGTTGATCCTGTCGCGCCCAACCCTGCTGTTACCGCTGCAAAAGACATCGCTGATGATGTCGCGAAAGCAACTTTGACAGCACCACAAGAACCAGTGCTGGTACAAGAACCCAAGATCGTCCACAGAAAAACGAACACGCCAGCGGAACCGAATACCGCGATCGCGGAGATTTTAAAGCCTGGAAGTTCGCTGTTGGAAGATTTCGCTTACTCGCCATTGCCTGCCAAAGATCCTGCGAAACTTTCTGATAGTTCGGTCGCCGCCAAGCCAGCAAGTTCGTCAGAACCAACCCGAAACTCTTACTCTCGCACACCAAATGCTGTTGCAAACTGGCTGAAATACTTGCCGCCTGCATCAGTGAATCGGTAACAAACCCGGTTCACTGTCCGAGAAAATTCGTTCAACGATACACGTCGTTCCTCCTTTACGCTTTCATCATCATGAGCACTATCGATCAAGCCTTTGTTCAGGCTTTCGCACGACGCAACCGAAACAAACAGACGGCGACTCAGATGCCAGCTGCTGACGTCGGCATTCAGGTCGACCCTTCGGTATCGCAGTCCACTCAGATATGGATCGACCCAATCGAGAACACGATGCATCGCGCCGATCCAGCGACTTCGATTCCTCGGCCCTCATCAGATGCGCCCGAAGCAGCTTCTCATATCCCACCACACGTCAACCAACACGGCCACACGGCTTACGCCTACGCGACCAAGCCAGCAAACTCCGTTGCAGCGCCGGCTCCGATGCCAACACCAGCCCCAGTGCCGGTACAAACGCCGCCTCCGGCAATCGGTAATCCCGCCTTCGATCCCACTCTGCCCGCCGAACATAGTTCCCAGGTAGTCCATCGTCGGTTCGACCAACCTGCCGGGCAATCACTCCATTCGCATCGCGAACCAACTGCCCGGCAAGCTCCAGAGACAACACCGGCGGCGAATGATCCTAAACAATCTGTTACTGCCAAAGATCCTCTGCAACCGATTTGGGAAGTCGACGCATTTGACATTCCCAGCAGCATTGCCGATTTGTTCTTTGAAGAGAGATTATTCGAGCTGGTTGCAAAACGAATTCATGACGCGGTCAACGAGGGCTTGCAAAGTCTGATCGTGACGAGCACAAAAGCTGGTGAAGGTCGAAGTACAATCGCGATCGGAATGGCGATGGCTGCTGCCGCTTCGGGATTGCATGTTGCGTTGGTCGATGGCGATGTCGAAGACCCAACCTTGGCAGACGACTTGCGTTTGGATATCGAATTCGGTTGGCTAGAAGCCGCTCGCGGTGGCCTGCCACTTAGCCAGATCGCAATCTACTCCATCGAAGACAGCGTCACTCTGATTCCGATGATGCCGCGTCCAACGGCTACAACTGGCCCGTCGATCACGGAAGTCAAGAAATTGATCGCCGACCTTGATGATCAATTCGACCTAGTGATTATCGATGGACCTTCCGGTGACATGCCGTTGATCGAACAGTATTCGGCCATGGTTGATTCGGGCATCATCGCCTGGGACAAATCACGCACCGATCTCAATACGATCAACGAACTGTCAAGCCGCATGCAACAGGCAGGCATCTCGGGCGTCGGGATCGTCGAGAACTTCTCGTAAAACACGTAGCGAAAGTCGTCAA
>CAZZDZ010000325.1:4846-7397 GCA_964652675.1 uncultured Pirellulaceae bacterium | reverse complement strand
CTCGATCGTGAATCCGTGGCATCGAGTAGGAGTACGATCAGAAAAAGCTGCGTTTACAATTCAAAGTGGCGCTAGGTACTTTTCGTTAAAAGATCCCCATCGCAACCAGCGAATATCGAACAATCAGTCCTGCAACCACGACGCTGACCATACTCATCAGTTTGATCAGGATATTCAAGCTTGGACCGCTGGTATCTTTGAAAGGATCGCCAACGGTATCGCCGACAACCGAGGCCTTGTGAGCCTCGCTGCCTTTTCCACCGTGATTTCCCGCCTCGATGTACTTTTTGGCGTTGTCCCAGGATCCGCCGCTATTGGACATGAAAACAGCCAAGCAGAATCCGCTTGTCAGACATCCGGTCAGCAACCCCAGCACGCCAGCTACTCCCAGCATCAATCCCACTACAATCGGCATCATCAGTCCCAGCAGGCTTGGCAGAATCATCTCGCGCTGGGCCGCGATCGTGCTGATCGCGATCGGGCGTTCATAGTCCGGTTTGACGCTGCCATCCAAGATGCCCGGATTCTCTTGGAACTGCCGCCGGACTTCGATGACCATTCCCTGTGCAGCACGTCCGACGGATTTCATCGTCATCGCACAAAACAAAAACGTGCTCATCGCGCCCAGGAACACACCCACCAACACTCGCGGGTTCATCAGAGTTGCGTCGTAGTAGTTTAAGAAATCTCGCAAGTTTGCGTTGCGAACCGACACCACCGTCGAATCAATCGCCGCAAGTTTCGCGTAGCCACGATCTGAAACTTCGCTAATCTCGACGTTACTATTGAACTCGGTTTCTCGCCACGCTTGGTTGGATTCTGGAGTCATGCTGGCCGAAGGCAACACCATAAAAACGGTCGCCTTGTCGTCTGCCTTTTGGACCAACAGATTGTTTGTCAGTTTAAATGTTCCGTCCCCTTCGACAACTTCGGCAGCATCGTCACCCCAGCGTTCAAAGCCATCACGAACGCCTTCGACATAAGCCGCCAAAAGAGCCAGCGCCGTCAACGCGGCAGATCCAATCGCAAACCCTTTGCCAGTCGCCGCAGTCGTATTACCAAGGCTATCGAGTGCATCGGTTCGGTCACGAACGATTTCTTCCAGACCAGACATCTCGGCGTTTCCACCGGCGTTGTCAGCGATGGGTCCATAAGCGTCGGTCGCCAACGTGATGCCTAACGTACTGAGCATTCCTACCGCAGCGATTCCGACGCCGTACAGACCCAGTGAAAAGTAGCTGACGTCGTAGAAATTAAATCCGTTGGCACAAGCGAACGCGCCAAGCATCGCAAAACAAACAATCACAACCGGCACCCAAGTGCTTAGCATTCCGTCGGCAACGCCACCAATGATGATCGTTGCGGATCCCGTTTCAGCCTGCTCGGCCAGTTTTTGTGTTGGTCTGAATTCGTCGCTTGTTGAATACTCTGTCCATTTGCCGATCGCCCAGCCGGCAGCCAAACCGATGATGATGCTGAATGCGATTCCCGGAACAAAGCCAAAAAATACGGTGCCAGCAACTTTGGGCATTAACCAAATCGCCAAGATGACCGCTGCGATACAGACCAATCCGGCTGCCCGGTTGATTCCTTTGGCCAGCGCGTGCAACAGCGCTTTTTGTGACAGCTCTTCACCTGTCTTGACCGCAAAGATGCCGATGACCGACAACAAAATTCCGATCCCGGCGATCGCCAGAGGCAGCAGCAACGCGTGCAGTTGTGCTTGGTCCGATGTCCAGCCTTGGGGCACAAGCGTCTGAGAGCTAAACGCGGCGACGCCCAATGCGGAAGCCGCCAAGATGCTACCGCAATACGATTCGTACAAGTCGGCGCCCATGCCAGCGACGTCACCCACATTGTCACCGACATTGTCAGCGATCGTGGCCGGGTTTCGCGGCGAGTCTTCCTTCATGCTTTGTTCGACTTTTCCGACCAAGTCAGCGCCAACGTCGGCGGCCTTGGTAAAAATCCCTCCACCGACGCGGGCAAACAATGCTTGTGCACTTGCTCCCATGCCGAACGACAGCATCACGACAGATATTTGTTGCAACGTCATCGGCGAGTCCGAAACCATCGGAACGATCCAATACAAAATCGCAAACCAAATGCAGATATAAATCAGGCCAAGCCCAACAACCGTTAGGCCCATCACCGCACCGCTTCGAAACGCGATTTGCAGCCCGTCGTTCAACGATTTCTGTGCACCGGCTGCGGTCCGGCTGCTCGCTTGGGTTGCGGTTTTCATCCCGAACCAACCGGCCAAGCCGCTAAAGAATCCGCCCATCAAGAATGCGATCGGGACAAAAGCACTTTGAACGTTCAGTCCGAAAGCCGCGATCGCCAGTAAAACAGCAACAACGGCAAACACGATCGCCGTCCACTTGTACTGTTGTTTTAAATAGGTGTCGGCGCCCTGGCGAACACTCTCAGCGATTTCTCGCATCAAGTCGTTTCCTTCGTCGGCGCCCATCATCTCGTCGTAGAATTTTTTTGCCCAAACGAGGGCCGCGATTGATGAAGCAGTTGCGATAAGCCAAACAATCAGTGCCAT
>CAZZDZ010000325.1:0-4746 GCA_964652675.1 uncultured Pirellulaceae bacterium | reverse complement strand
TCTTGGTTGCACCAAGTATCGCGTTTCATCGCATCGCAATAAACGCATGGCTCCATCGTGATGAAGATAACCATTGGCACGTTGCGCCGTTTCGCTTCGCGCCACCCAGATTGCAAATCGGTGTGCCAAGTGACCATCGAAGTCATTTTTGCATCCGATGCTCCTTGTATTGAAACGGGGTATTCAGCCGATACGAACTTTGTCGTTCCAAGAAACAATAGGGATCCAAGTCCCAAGCAAACCATGAGTCTATTCACGGATATCTCCATCAGGAATCAAATTTCCAGCCCTACAAATGGGCTATAGGGTGCGGAGTATAACTCCCAGTTAGGCGGCCTGCACAGGATGGGCATTCCAGAGGAGGTTAGCCAATCACCTCTTCAGATAATGATCACTGATCCAGTGATTTAAAGCTATTTGGCTGTTTTTCATCGCTCATTTACGATGAAACCTTAGAACGAGCGGCCTGAAATTCGATTTCCATCTCGCACTGTGATCATTTCGAATGCCTGAAAAAGTCTATTTCCTGCGCGCGAGCGCAAGACGATCCGGCAAAAGCAGCTCGTGTTCCGATCAACTACCGCGCTGATAGATCGCCGTTAACAACGATTCGGTGTCTTTGAACTTTTTGCCAGTTGCGATTGCATCGTCGATCAATTGACGTGCATCGGATTCGCTGTGGCCGAGTGTTACGAGCGCGTCAAACGTTTCGCTGACCACTTGAGTCGCCGAGCTATCGACCTCACCCACTTCGCCACGATCGACCATCAGGGCGAACCGAGGCATTTTGCGGCGCAGTTTTGCAATGATCCGTTCGCTGGTTGCAGGGCCAACTCCCGGTAGCGCGGAAAGCCCCTTGGCGTCTTGCTGCTCGATCAGTATCGCCAATTCTTTCACCGGCCGCACCATGGCTCGAAGCGCTTTCTTGACTCCGACTCCGTCGACACTACAGAACAAATCAAAGAACTGGCGTTCGGGTTCGGTCATGAACCCGATCAATCGCGGCGTCAAACGACCGCCCTGCGCATTGCCTTCGATGTAGTCGAGCGTGTGAAGACGCGTTTTTTCGCCGACATGATTTTGCATCTGCCGACGCGTATAGTCTGCCACCAGAACTTCGTACTCGAAGGGATCCGATTCAATGATGACGGCTGTTTCGCCAACGCGAACTAGTTTGCCAGAGATAGTGACGATCAAGGTGTATGTTTCCTAATGAAAGTGGCTGAACGCTGCGAGGCTACAAATTTTTGATTCAGCTAAATGGCGCGAAACGTCTACTTAAGAAGTTCATCCATCATCGAACCTTTGCCAAGGTGGTGTCCGCAAAGTGCGATCGCCAAGGCATCGGCCACGTCGTTTGGTTCAGGAACGTCTTGTAGCCCAAGTTGCAGTTTGACCGCAAACTGAACTTGCGTTTTAGTAGCGCGGCCGTTGCCAGTGAGAACTTTCTTGACGCGGGTCGGTTCATAGTGAACAACGGGAATGTCGGCAGCGGCTGCGGCCAAACAAATCACGCCCCGGGCGTGGCCCATCAAGATTGCCGTTCGCGGTCGGTCGTAGTGCGAGAACAATTGTTCCAGCGACATGATCTCCGGTTGGTGCTCCTGAATGACTTCGGCAACCCCGCTGTGGATTTCGTGTAACCGTGATTCGATGCTCGCTTTGGCTTTGCTACGAACCACACCGGCTTCGATCAATCGAAATTGGCCGTTACCGATTTCGCTGACGACTTCGATCACACCGTAGCCGGTCGTATTCAATCCTGGGTCGATGCCCAAGATGATTTTGCCGCTCACGAACTGCGTTCCCAGGTGGTCCCTTCTTTTTTGTCCAGCAAAGCCACGCCCAAATCCGTCAGGCGATCACGAATCGCATCGCCAGTGGCGTAATCTTTGCGCTCACGCGCTTCTTTGCGCAAATCGATCAACAAATGGACGACGTCATTTAGCAAGTCACCGTCGCCGCCATTGCCACCCGCTCGCGTGGTCGGTTTAACAAAGATCCCCAGCACGTTTGCCAAATCACGCATGACCGTGGCAGCTCGGATTAGCGAAACCACCGCAGGCTGACTCGTGTCGGCTGCCGTGCCAATAGAATGCTGATCGATGTGCCGATTCATCGCACGCAGCGCGTCAAACAGCATTGCGATCGCACCGCCGGTATTAAAATCATCATCCATCGCGGCCAGGAACTTTTCGCGGATGGTTTTGATCTCGACCAACAGTTGGTCGGAGCCCGGGTCAAAGTCGCCTTCGTCGCGGGTACGAACCGTTGGCAGTTTGTAGAACGCACCTGGTTCAGCAGTGATTTCGTCGAACCGATCAATGAACCGATAAAAGCCTTCCAGCGATGTGCCAGCTTCAGCCAGGGCATCGGGTCCATAAATGATCGTGCTACGATAGTGCGAACGTAGCAAGAAAAACCGAATTCGTTCGCCGGTTTGCTGACGAATCAAATCGGCCAAGCCGCCAGCGCCCTTGGAACGACTGATTTTTCCAGCCTCCGCTTCTTCGGGTGTTTTCTCTTCGGGACTTTCTTCGCGGTCGTTCTTGCCGCCCAACTTTCCTTTTCCACTTTCGGCCGTCATCAAACCGTTGTGCATCCAGTACTTGACCATCGGTTTATCGTGGCAGCAGCTACTTTGTGCCAGTTCGTTTTCGTGGTGGGGGAACAACAAGTCCAGACCACCACCATGAATGTCAAATGAATCTCCAAGGATCTCGTGGCTCATGGCCGAGCACTCGATGTGCCATCCCGGCCTGCCTTTGCCCCAGGGACTGTTCCAACTGATTTCGCCATCTTTGGCACTTTTCCAAAGCGCAAAATCGCCGGGCGAACGTTTCTTGGCTGCGGCTCCGCCGCCTTCGCCTTGTTGGTCGTCCAAGGAGCGATTGGAAAGCTGTCCGTAGTTGGGGTCTTTGTTGACGTCAAAGAAAACGTCACCATCGACCGCGTACGCAAAATCTTTCTTTTCCAAATCCTGGATGAAACTGACAATGTGCGAGATGTGATCGGTCGCACGAGGCAAATGGTCAATTTGGTTGACGCCCAGCTCTTTCAAGTTCGCCAAATAGTCCGCAGTCATCTCAACCGCGATTTGGCTGACCGGAATGCCGCGTTCGTTACTTTGCTTAATGAGCTTGTCATCGACGTCGGTGATGTTGACGACCCAAGTCACGTCATACCCACTGTATCGCAGGTAGCGTTTGATCGTGTCAAAGATCACCGGGCCAACCATGTGACCGATGTGAGATTCGGCGTAAACGGTCGGTCCGCACAGATAGATTCCGACCTGTGGCGGATTGATCGGCGCGAACGGCTCCTTGGTTTTCGTCAGCGTGTTGTAGATGCGGATTTCGTGCTGAGGTGTCGACACGTTGGAGGAACTCTTAGTTGCTGTTGCGGTACTCATGAACGCAGAACTCATGAATGCGGTCGTGGAGACGGATTGGGAAAGGAATCGTGGGCATTTGCCAGTCAAACGATCCTTGGACAAATGACCTGTTGGCGAGGCCGGAAAACACCGACCAAGACCAACAACCGCAAAGTATAGAGGGATAGTTGATTCTTTCAGAGGGCGATTCGCCGCCCAGAATAGCGGTGATTCCCAAGAATTCAGGCTTTCGCAAGCGATTTGGGGGCTTTTTCGCAACAACAGGCGACGTCGATCACATACTGCACTTGATCGCCGTCGCATTCATACAAGCGAATGCTAAAGAAGAGGCGGAAAGAACGAACCGGGTTCGTCTTTACACGCATTGGTGACGTAAAACGCGTAACGGAAGTCGTTAAGACTTCCGCTACGGTGTTCTCAATCAGGGTCAACTAGCGTCTGCAGCACTAGTTTTTAGTATTCAGCTTCCAGTCGTAATCCAAATACGAAATGCTGACAGCGTTCTGGGTCGCTGCGGATTGGGCAGCGGCGGTCGGCAACCAACCGGAAATACGACGAAGTTGATCAGCTTGGCTGCTGCCAAAATCTCCGCCGAACCAATCCATGATGGCTGACATGTAGAATCGTCGTCCGTTTGCGTCGTAACGAAAATTCTGCGAACGCGAAAAGAAGTCTTTCGAGTTGAGCTCCAACTGGTCGTTCAGTTTGTCGGCGGTATAGGCTTCATTGAGAAGTCGCGGACAACCGATCGATGCACAGACGATTCCGAAGTGGATACGCGGCTCGCCCATCTTTCGCAGCACCTTGTGCTCGATCGAATCGAGCGAATAAGGCGTCCCACCCACGAAAAGTTTCAAATCATGCCAAATGTTGTAACCAATCGCTTTGGCAGTGTGGTTGCGGATACTGGTGGTTGGATATTCGCGCAGAATGCCGTGAACGGTAACCGCGTTGTAGGCATTGATCCAAAACGCCAATTTCGCTTCGCGTTTTGCGGGCACGTTGGGATTTGCACCCGACAAACTGACGAGATACTGATTTAGCGATGTTATGTCGGCGTGATTAGCTTTCAGATCCCGATAGTTTACCATTCCATCCTTATCGACATACTTTTTCAGGATAGCATCCCAAGGAGCATGGCTGATTGTATCGATCGATACCGTTTGCGGTGTTTGGATTCCCACATAAACAGGGGAGCCCGCAAAGGCTGATTGGGAAGTAAATGCACTCGCCATCATGACGAAAGCGATCAGAGTTGATTTTGCGGTCATCTGAAATAGTGTCTGAGTTTGTAGTGTGTTTGACATGGTAAATCCTTTGGTTGTGTCTCCAACAAACGATGTCCAAAGACG